>CAKZYJ010000510.1 GCA_937884755.1 uncultured Flammeovirgaceae bacterium | reverse complement strand
AGTAGGAAAGTAGGAAAGTAGGAAAGTAGGAAAGTAGGAAAGTAGGAAAGTAGGAAAGTAGGATAGGAGACTAGACTACCAGTATGGTTGGTGCATTTCTGCTTACAGGTTGTCAGAGTACTCTTTACACTTTACGGAAAAGCATAAACGGATATGGGAGTAATTCAGTGAGCAGTTATGATCTCACGCTCAACTCTACATCAGCCTAATCACGGATGAGAGCTTCAGTCAAAGCCAATAAAAAACCCACAGCGGAAAAGCTGTGGGTTTTGGTAACTCAAGAAATAGTAACTTATCGCTTGATGATTTGTTGAGTTTTTACTTGTTCACTGTTACGGATACTTAGCATATAAATTCCAGCGGCTTGCTCAGCTAAATCTATACTTTGCTGAGTTTGCGACAGCTCGCCTTGGTAAACAATTTTACCGTAGATATCGGTAATTGTTACTTGGCTATCTTTCAATTCATCACCGTGCTGCAAGAAGAATATCCCATCAGTAGGATTAGGATATACCTTTAATGTACTAAATGTTTGGTTATCGTTACCTAATAGGTCTTCAGCTCCTTCTTTCTCTAGTGATCCTCGGCGGGCTACTTGATTTGGATCAATAACTGTAATTTCTATGGGATCACTCACATTATTACCTTCATCTTCCTCAGCAGAAATATTACTGTTATCTGCCCTGGCAAATAAGTAATACGTACCTGGTGTCTTGTTTATAGTAATTTGATATAGGTATATTGCTGAGTTGCCAGGATCAAGACTAAGGGTAGTATTTCTACGAACAAGAAGCTGATCAGCGATATCAAACACATTATCATCGGAAATAAAGAAGTCATTAGCTATAAAATCGGTACTTGATACTGCCCCTTGATTCCCGACCTCATAGGTGAGGGTAACATCATCTCCTCCCGAGTTGATCGTCGTTTTGTTTGATGTCAGACTTTCTACTACCCAATCAGGGTAACCAACGTAGATTTCCATAGCGTACACGTTATTATCTTCGTTGAGTTCATTTACTTGTAGAAGCTCATCTGCAACTAATAGCACGTAGTATGTCCCGGTATCGCTTGGTGCATTAATGTTGACAGAATGTGACAAGGATCTTGTCTCTCCGTCAAGTCCACCCACGTAATCTCTGGTTATATAGCTATCGGAAGCGTCATACGTGCTATCAGTAGATAGGTAAAAGCCGGTGGAGCTGTTCACGCTTATACTTGCTGAATTGGTAATATCATAAGAGACTGTAATCTGAGTACCCGTAACAACACTATCCTGACTGGGCGAAGCATTCTCGATGAGCAAATCAGGCTGCGTTACCGTGATTTCTACCGGCCGGGAGATATTATTAGTTTCATTGGTCTCGTTTACACTGTTATATATATCTGCCTCAGCAAACAAGTAATAGGTACCCGGACCACGGGGTATTGTAATACTAGCTGAAGTACTTCGGGTCCCCCCTGCCGCGATCACATCTACGTAGCGGTCAGTCAGAACCTGATCGTTATCGTCTAGTACATTATCATCAGAAAGATAAAGACGAACGTAACTAAACCGAGCGCCCCCCGCTCCATTATTAGCTACCGAAAGAGTAATGGTGTTACGTTGCCCATTTAAGATAGTGTTATTGCTGAAGCTAGTGCTAATTTCTGACATTACCAGATCAGTAGGCTTCAGTGGCTTAATAGTCACTGGTGTAGAGATCACATTATCTAACTCATTAGATTCACCCACTTCGCTGAAGAAATCCATTACCGCTAGTATGTTGTATGCTCCGGGAGAAACTTCTCGGGAAAATGTAAAATTAGAGTTAGCTTCACGCGACCCCAGTGAATTGATAGCACCTAGCGATCGCTGGCTTAAGTAGGTATCATCGTTACTAAATACCTCATCTTTGGATAGGTAAAATCTAACCCGGTTATTTCTTGCATCACCGTTACCTATGTTGAAAATTTTAGTTGAAAGCTCTACTCTATCACCCAGCCCTATTACGCGGGTATTAACTTCTATTTTACGCGCTGTGAGATTAGGGAGTGCTCGGTTCTTGCGTACTAGAAGCGTAATAACCTCTTCGTTATCATCTTCATTAGACTCTGATCGCCAGTTGTAGCCATCAGCCTTTGTTTCTAGGCTGTAAAGGCCAGGTTCAATGTCACCCGGAATATTGAATATTACGCTACTGGTTCTCGACTGCCCGGCTGACATACTATTTATAGACGAATTACGATCAATGATAACTTCGTCTCCTTTCATCAGTCGGTAAACTGTTCTGGTGCTACTGATACGACCACCCCCAACATTAGTGGTATTCGCCCTCAGCGTGACCGACTCTCCTTGCTTTACGGTTACGTTCTCTGTTTCATTATTTGCTGTGTACGAGCTAAGGATCAGATTTGGCTGAGGGTCTACTGGTTCAGCTGTTTGCTGTACAGTTAGCGATACTTCGTCAGACTCATTATTTCTTTCATTGGACTCAGCGACCGCCCCATTGTTATCAGCAACTACTTTCACGGTATAAACCCCAGAAGATAGGTTATCATCAATAGTGATCCCTGTTAAATATGACTCAGACGAGTTCGCTTCTATACTACCTATACCTACAGGTGCACTTTGTCTTAGTACACCATTGCTATACAGCCCGATTTCAACAAACGATGCCTCTGCATCAGCCGAGCCAATATTAAATACTCTATACGTAACATTTAGCGTTTCACCCGAAGTACGTCGAGATCGAGCTAGCTTCACCCCCCGAACCACTAAGTCAGGTTGGTCAGTCGCCTCTAGCAGCGTGATAGGCATGGCTACCAAATTATCACTGGTAGTAGTTTCAGTATCTTCCACATCGTCCACTGCTACATTTACCAGAAAATAGTAGCCACCAGTAGCCATCGAAGTAGGAATATCTAATGGAATTCTGTCATAGACAGCATCATTGCCACTTGCTAATGCTGTCTGACTACTTACATCTAACCTCTGGTCATCGCCACTAAGCTGCTGATCTTTGGAGAGATAGTAACTTACAGTAAGCCCATTTTCTACATTTCCTTTTCCAACGTTAACTATTCTGAATGAGACAATAGCTTGCTGTCCCAGTTCTACACGCGATTTGGTAAGCTTCTCGCGGGTAATCTTCAGATTGGGCTTTTCTCTTCGCTGGGCTTCAGCGGGCAGTGCCCCTATAATGACACTGCACAGGGCTAATGCCGAGGCAAGTTTGCTTACGATCTGCCTTGATGGTAAAAGTTTTCTGATACGCATTGATTTAAATTATTGTGATAGATAATAAACTCTCGTTATACAATCACAAAGAAAATAAATACTTTATATACGAATAGTTTAATTAATAATGATTAATTACATAGCTAGATCTTGCTAAAATTTGCATGTATATCCACTGGGCAAGAGGCAAATGGAGATAAAAAAAGCGTGTCTAGCTTAGCTAAACACGCTTTTTTTTAGAGATAGGGTAGATTATTCATCTACGCGCTTACCAACTCCGTAGTTGAAATCATATACAAATGATTGACCTGGTTTTAGGGTCTGATCGACATTGCCAGAAGCAGCCTGCTGAGCGTCTTGTCTATTAGCATTGATTAGGTATCCTGAACCTCGGCTAATTTCAGTAGCATTACCAGCAGTAATTTCACCGTCAGCGTCGATATCGGCAAATGGTACCATGTACGAAGCACCTGATCCCATACCATCTACTATTGAGGTAATAGTTATCATTAAATCAGCGGCAGGGTCATAGCCTGAACCGCCATTGTCTATGATGATGTTATCAACTTCGCCATCGCTGTTTACATTAGCAATGATCTCAGCTTGTTCACGCTCCATAGGCACCACTTCACTAATTTCAATAGCTGAACCTTGAATAGTCTTCAACTCAGCATTATTGATTAGTGTAATGACTCCATCAACAATCTCTAGTCCATTAACCGTGCTAAGATCGTACTCGTCAATGCTAACTGATTGAGCTAAGTCATTGTTAGCAGTACTACCTACATTCATATCATCAAATGTAGTTTGTAGAATATTAACTGTAGGCTTGAAGGTGTATCCAGAACCACCGTCAGCAATAGCCAGTTGGTACGTACCTTGGTACTTCACACGGAATGTAGCCGCAGTAGAAGGTGCAACAGCTGTTTGCCCGCCATTATCTATTAACGTTGTAGAAACTGCAGGTAAAGCAGCAGAACTAAAAGTAGCATCACCAGTATTCTCTAAACGGTCGAAGCTCACAATTCTTCCATCCTCTACGTTGAAGATCGCCCGAGCATTATCAGTATTATCATCGTCAGGATTTAGAACTAGTTCTATCTCTCCGTCGTCATCACTTACGTCATCAGCGTCGCCTTGTCCGTTTAAGTATCCAGCTCCACCACTCATTACTTCTACATCGAAATTACCACCACCACCAAAAGATAGAGTCGTACTTATTGGAGTTGCAGTGATTTCTAAGCCAGTACCCGCTGCCGGAGGGGCAGGAATGGTAGCAACAATACCAGCATCAGTAGGGATACCTGAGTTAGTCACGCCCGTTCCAAATAATACATCTACGGTATCAACTGCACCATCGCGTACAAGAACTTGACGTGCCTCGAAATTGTCAAACTCAATATCAATAGGTAATCCGTTTCCTTCGTTACCAAGACCGGCAGGAACAATTAACCGATAGGTTCCATCTTCACCTACAGTAGCAGGAGCAATGCTGTTTTCGTAAGCGATTGAACGAATACCCCCCGCTTCACCTGTGTATATGTAGTCACCTGAAAAGTTTCCGTCGTTCACATCAATGTATCCGCGTACAGTAGCTCCTACTGCTAATTCTGGTGTGTCGTTCAACAAGTTGGTCTCAACCTCTACTTTTCCAGTTACTACCGCTGCACCGTTAGCCTCAGTAGTAGGGAAGATGTAGATAGGAGTACTCGCGTTACGTACTGTAGCTGACTCAAAGTTGTCAGGAGTAATATCAGCAGTAAATACCGCAGTGGTAAAGTTCGGAGATTCTACTCGTACAGTCACCAATCCGATACGCATGTCATCAAAGAATGCTAATCCTTCTGTACCAGTATTAACAGTTACGGTGTCACCATTTTGGATAGCTGTTACTGTTGCTGAAGGAGAAAGTGATTCAGTACGGGCATTGCTAGTAACCTCAGTACCATCAAATACCTGAACAGTGTAGTGGATAATTCCACCAACTCTCTCTAATGAATCTCTGGTTTTCTCGTAATTGATTAAATTTTCTTGCTGAAGTGCTAAGGCATCTTCTTCAGTAAATTCGTCTTCGCATGAGGTTAAAGCGAGTCCGAGTGCGCCTACTCCTAAGAGTAAAGAGAGAACTTTTTTCATGGTTTGAATTAAAATTAAGAGTTAAAATAGATTTGTTAAGGAATATTTAGATTATTAAAAGCCGATTCCGATTGAGAACATAAATGAGTTAGAACGAATGTCATTCGCGCTTTCCAGCAAATTGTTAGGATCGTACCCGTTGTTGATAGGGTTGATACCGTAGCGGTAGCGTACATCAAAAATCAGCAATACCGATTCGGTGGGTACTTCTGCCCCTAGACCAACAAGTGCTCCATATTGCATAGATTGAAATTCTGACCGAACATTGTTAGTGCCACTACCTGTAGCGCGGGTTTCACCTACTTCAAACGTCACGTCCTGGCGTTGCATAGCGGCAAAGTTATAGCCCACTGAGCCACCCACAATAAGCTGAGGCTTAATCCAGCCCAATGGTAAACCAGCTTTCAATAATACGGGAAACTCTACGTTGTGCAACGTAACGTTGCCAGTAGTAGTAATTAGAGACCCATCCACTATGGATTCCTTTAGCTCCATGCGGGTACCGCCTTGTTGCATGTAAAGGAGTTCAGCAGATACACTAAGTTGATCAACGATTGGGTAAGAAACAAACCCTCCGGCTGCTACTCCAGTAACATTACCCGTATGCTGACGTCCGGAAATAATTCCTTCGTAAAACCCGCTGGAAGTTAACCCAATTTTAGGTCCATACGTTAATCCACCTTCAGTGCTGGTGTCGTTGTCCTGAGAAAAGCCAGATGATATTCCGAAGCTGGCAACCAATGGTAGTACCACCACGAGGCGCTGTACTTTGCGCAATATGTGGTCAATCTTTTTCATCATGCAAGTCAAATTTTTTTGTTTGTGTTTAAAGAACTTACTGAACAAATGCAGTTCTTTTTCTGCGATTCGGGGCAAAACAAGCTATTTTTTTGGCTAACTACATTGGAGACTAAGGGTATTTCTTACACACGTGGCAAATCTGCAATACCCTCGAGTATAACTGGTTTTAAGCGACAAATAATAGTTGAAACGAAAAAATGGCAATAAGATGTAAATGCAATTAGGCGCGTAATGGCAAGATTACAATCGAAATAGTTATAATTTTAACTAAATTAGTATAATTATCACTAATGCTTTAACTCTTTAATTTTGAAAGACTCAGAAGTGGATTACCAAAGTACTTATGTACTTTTTCTTTTAATCTCGCATTTTCCTCAAAATAACCCCTTTATGAGTCAGAAAAATAGCTCTTTGGGCATTTTGATAGGTTTTAGGTCAATTTTTAATAGATATTCTAATACAAATAATATGTTGAACTTTGTAAAGTTGTCCGCAGATTGAGGTGTACTGAAAACAGTTAACTTAACTTTACGATAACGGAAATACTTTACCCACCGGTAAATAAGAACGTACATATCTAGCCCATAAAAAATGACTAAACAATGGGGACGAATGCAACTCATTGATAATAACCTCGGTCCGTGAGCCCCCAGATGCAGTAACGAGTTAAAAGTATGATAAGACACTCTGAGCAAACAGCACAAATATGTGGACCTAAATCATATTTAATTTACTGGGCAGAGATGGGAAGTTGCATTAAAAATTTTAGGGTGGAAGTACCTTATAAAAGACATAAGGATATACTTATTGTATTTCGAAAAGAAAGATATTGCAGGATATGATTTTGCTAGTGCTATTCGGTGTCATCTTTTTTCTCTCAGGGTGTAGTTCAACAGTGACTTTTTATGGGCAAAGCGTGGACGAATACGTAAGCAAACCCAGTAACAACTACGACCTTTTTCCAGCCGCAATTCAGCAAAGATGGCAGTTGGTCAGCATCAATGATAATCCCGCACCCTTTGGTTTAGTAATTTCAGAAAAAAACCTTTTCCTCTACTTCACCACCAATCAAGTAGGAAAAGACAAATACCAGTACGGCGGTAAAGTGATGCAGAGTTTCTGGGGAGAATATGCTTTTGACGAAGAAGGTTTTATTGAAATTCTGGTGATGAAGGGTAATGAGGGATCTTTATCAGGCAGTGCCGGGAAATTAGAAAGATTGTTCGAGCGTATCGTGATCAATGCTAAAATCTACGAAATTACCGGAAATACTTTGCGGTTGTATTCGCACGAAGATGTGCTGGAGTTTGTCGTACCTCCGTCAGGAACCTCTCGCTAGTTTTTCTTTTTGCCTGTAGATTCTTTGTTAAAAAATCCCCACCCAGTGTAAATATCCAGGTGGGGTTATGTAGTGAATGCTAATGAGGCATGATTGTAATTTTGATTACATTTTCCGTAGCCGGAATATGAAAATCAGGGTGGCGCTCAAATGCCGACCGTATCTCATTAACCGAGTCATGGGGACCGACATCGACGTTACCAGCTCCTTGGGCTAATACTTGGTTTGGCCCGGTTCCGGGGGCAGTGTCTTCTTCAGTACCTGCATCGTAGAGCGCCAGATACTCGGTTACATCGCCGTACATAGGTTCATCTCCATCAAATAGTGGCAGCCCTAGACCATCAAAGCCGTAAAACCAGTCATTAGACTGCACAAACATGGTCTCAATTTGCAAATAGTAGCCGGGTAGCGCTTCCACTTCAAACATGGCTGGCTCACCGGGTAAGATAGGACCGTTCGGCCCTTCAATAATCCCGCTCATACCAATGCGAGGAGAATCGGCTAATTGTTCAGCTTTTACCATAGGTAGACCATCTTCGGCAATTAGCTCAGTACCCTCATCGGCGGGTTTTCCTTCGGCAAATACCGTGCGAGCTCCGGCAGGGGTTTTGTACAGGGCAAATACTCCCGGTGAAAGCGGAATTAGCCCATTGGCGCGGTCAGTATCCAGAGTTCCAGGTTCGGATAGGTTCTCAATTTTTACAATGAACTTAGTAGGTTCTTCTTGGTCTTGAATATCTTCCAGAATTTCGTGAATTAGTTCGCGGCATCCGAAAGTGCTACCGAGTAGCAGTGCTAGTCCAAGTAGCTTAATAGTTCTGAATAGTGCCATAGCATTAGGGGTTAGGTGATAAAAATTAGTGTAAACCTAATGTAGAGGCTAGGGAGCAAAGCAGGTGTTGGTTTGCCGACATTTACCGAAAAAGAGATATTCTTTAAACACTGAGGTTCGTCCAATCTCTTTGGGTTTGTAAAGTATTGAAACAAAAAAAGTGGACTCAATAAGTCCACTTACGAATAATTTAGGATACAGCAGTTAGTCTCTTATTCCGAATCTGTTAGTTCAGTTTTATTCATTTTTACGACCGACTGGTCAATGAGTTCTTCCATTAGGCCAAAGAAGTCTTTCTTGTAACGGCGATATTCGGTTGCAAAAGCCGAAAGGTGGCTGCTTAAACCGCCAAACTTCTGTTGGTATTCGTCTAAATTGAAAGATTCGTTTTCTTCTAGTTGATGAGCAAGGTACTTGGCGTGGCGGCGGGATTGCTGTTTAAACTGGTCAAGTAGTTCGCCGTCGTAGTAGATAAGGAGGTTTTGGAAGTGGCTTAGCCTCTGTTTTTGCTCTACCGAGAGGCAATTGCTGGTGTAGGTGTCGAGCATTTTCTGGAAGAATTTCATCTCCTGCTTCCACAATGATACCTCCGACTGCCATTCCAGGCTGTTGTGGTACATCTCCTCGACATTGCGTTCCATAGTCATCTGCTGTGACTCTGACATGATCTGATCCATAAGCGTATAATTTATGTGAGAAAAAAGTTAAGGCGGGTAAGAATAGATAGTCCGAAAAGGTATGCATGAACGTTGCGTTTGGGACTCTGATAAATATAGCAGAAAACCCGCAATGATAAAAGGGAAACAGCTACGAATACGTAGCTGTAGTCAGTATTTTTGCCGTCCACGTGTGAGGCATTTACTTGCACTTGGTAAGTATCTTCTAGAGTAGTGAAGTCTGCCAATACTTCCAAAGTGAAAAATTCCCACCAACCAAAGTTTTCTAATAGTACAAAACTCTTTCGGAATTATACTTCCCATTAGCGAGATTCTTTTAGCATGTTCAGCCACTGCTCTTTGAAAGCGTTATGTTCTTCTAGAGTTCCGGTTTCATCTTCATTGGCTGAGTCAAATATTTCCACTAAATCTGTATTCTCATACTTCTTTGGCTTCATCTCGTGTAGGTAGCACTTCGTTCCGTTGGACATTTGGGCGGACATTCCAGATGGCCAGCAGTTTGGCCTCGTTCCTTGGATCAAGAGTTTAATCCCAAGTTTTTCAGTCTGTTCTCTGATTCTTGTTAGGGCATTAAAAGCATCTGTTGAAATGACTGAATAAGACTTGCTGTTTATGTCTATTCTGAGTTTTGAGTTAGGTTGTTCAACTGGTTCAAGAACCGCAATAGCGCTATGTCTGGCACCGGCGTTGTCGATAGTCTCAAATCTATAGGTTTTGATTTTAATGGGGTTTTCTTTTGGATTGACAATGGCTAAAATTATTAAGAGTATTAAGATTCCAAGTCCTGAAATAACCGTTACTGTAATTAGAAAAGTATAGACGTGGTTTGGAAAAGCCGAATAGTCTACTTCTAAAATCAACACCAGGCTGAAAAACAGAAATGCTACGCATATTCCTAGAGCAACTTTAAGAATTAGGACTCTCTTTTTCACGGTGGGGGATTCACGCCAATACTAGAATAAGTACTAGCTTTAGTCTCTGAAAATGGTATACAGAAAATATAATCACCGATCAGGTTCATTCATATTTTTCTGCGGCTTTTCCACCGTGGCTTCTACCATATCTTCGCTTTGGTTATTCCAGATGTACCGATCAAACCACTCCCAGTTGTGCCACATGGCTGCCAACCGTTCGCGAGGTTTATTGATTCCGTGACCAAAGCCCTTGTAAACAATCAACTTGGTATCTACGCCTACATCCTGCAACCCCTGGTATAGTTTATAGGCGTTAGGAATAGGTACACGCTTGTCATTTTCCCCGTGCTGGATTAAGGTGGGAGTAGTGGCATGTTGAATATTCGTCATGGGGGAGGTTTTAGCATAAATCTCCGGGTCCTCCCAGGGAGTAGCTTGCAGATACTGCCGAGTAAACGGATGGATGTCGGTGTTTACGTAGTAAGTAGTCCAGTCGGAAATACCGGCCCCCACACTAATTGCTTTGAAACGCTTGGTGTTGGTAGCGAGAAAGGCTGAGATATAGCCGCCCTGACTCCAGCCCATAGCGGCCATTCGGGTGGTATCAATCAGATTTTGCTCCGCTAGATAATCCACTCCTGACATCACATCCCACATATCGCCCACTCCCAGGTTACGAACGTTCAGGGAACGAAACTCTTCGCCATAACCGGCCGAACCGCGGTAGTTAGGGCGCAAAACTAAGGCCCCTTTCTCTAACCACTGGTTTACGGGATACACGTACGACAGCACCGGGGTAGGAGTATCTATGCCGGTAGGCCCTCCGTGAATAACTACCATCAGCGGGTACTGCCGGGCAGGATCGTAGTTGGTGGGTTTGTGCAAAACTCCTTCAATGGTAGTACCATCCTGGCTTTCCCATTGGATTACTTCGCTAGAGCCAATTTTCAGATCTTCTATCTGTTGGGTCATGTTAGAAACCGCAACGGGTTGCCATTCTCGGGTGTTCGTCTTGTAAATCTCGGTTAACTGGGTAGCAGAGCGTCCTTGCAACGCCAGATTTTCACCGTTCTGGGAGAAACTAAGTGCGTAGACATTATCAGGATACTCCATAACCGTTTTAGACTTCCCGGTTTTAGGATTAATCTCGTAGTCGTACTGATCAGTTTGCTGACGGGCTAGGGCGTACATTCCCTGAGGAGTCCAGTGTAAGCCAAATACTTCTTCGTCAATATCGGCAGCTAAAGGCTGAGGTTCCCCTTGTCCATCGGCAGCAATTTTCAGAATCAATCCGTTTTTGTAAAAGTTAGAAACAGTATCGCCTCCACTAGACTGGTACACAATCCACTGCCCATCGGGCGACCAAACCGGGTTTCCATCATATCCGGGATTATCTACCAGGGTGTTAGAACTTTTGCTATTAACATCAATAATCTCAATATCGGCGGAAAAGAAGGATAACAATTGCGACGTTTTTTGGCGCTGAAAGGCAATCTGCTGGCCATTGGGCGACCAGGAAAAACTGCTTACTGAGAAACTGTCGCCCTTGGTAAGCTGCTCTGGTTGGGGAGACTGTATACAATCTTCATTTTCGGTAGAATCGTTCGCACAAGGCATCTCTTCGGGGCGGGGCCACATATCAGGTTCTACCGTCAGCACCCAAAGGTGGCGCTGGTCGTATTCTTCATCCTCTACGGCGAACTCGCCGAACCGTTCTTTTCGATCCTGTTCTTCTTCTTTATTTTTGTCGGCTTTCGTAAAGGCAATACGCAGTTCTGTAGGCGACCAGGCAAAATTCTGGATACCACCTTCCACCGATGTAATCTGCTGGGCCTCGCCTCCGGCCGTCCGTATCATGTATACCTGGTTTTCTCCGTCGCGGTCGGCCAGAAAGGCTAACCATTCGTTATCATGAGACCACTGAGGACTAGTGCTGCTTCCCTTTTTGGTGTAGGTGAGCTGAAAGGGCTGATGCCCTTCTTTATATAGCCAAATCTCATTGTCGTAGCGGTTTTCCTTCCAATCGGTGCTGCGTACCTGATAGGCCACCATACTACCATCGGGAGAAATCTGAGGATTGTAAGCACTTCGCAGTGAAAGTACCTCCTCAAAGCGCCGGGTAGCTTCCTTGGATTGCCCGAAAGAAAAAGTAAATACCAGGCTAATCAGAAAAAAAGTAAGTATGAAACTCCTCATAACCTATTGGATTAATGTAGAAAAGAAAACTATAAGTTGAGTACAAAGTCCGAAAAATCCAAATTCCTGATTAAGCTAATTCTGAACTAGCTGTTCCTGACTTAGTATCTATCAAATTTGAGTAGTAAACTGTCACTTTATCACTCCTAGGTAGGGTATATGTAAGTTTTTTCGTACTTTAGAAAGCTGGAATAGTGAGAAAAGAGGATTTTTAATCTTTTTGGCTTACTATAACTAGAAAACGCAACCTTGAGCTACGAAATGTATCGCTAACCTTTGGATGTTTTTGATGCTTTGCTACTATACTAACCTATTCTGCCGCCTTAGTTTACTTATTTTTTTCAGTGTTCTTGTACCAGCTACGGCTCTGGCTCAGACTGATACATTGGTGCAGCACCGAATATGGGTAAAGCTAAAAGAGGCTATGCCTGGGAGTGCATTATTATCTGGGCAGATAAACACTGGTAAGGCATCTTTTGACCAACTCACCAAAGATTGTAGTGCAATCAGCATGAGGCGTATATTTTCGCCAACCTCAAATTTTGAGAAAGCGCACGAAGACTACGGGTTACATTTATGGTATGAGGTTGCATTTGCGGATACGCTGTCTACGTCAGTACAGCAATTGGCAACGTTGTTTTGTAAAGAAAACTCGGTAATTACCGCTGAAGCAATTCCAGTGCGAACACTTTATGCTGCTGAACCTGATACGCTCAACCAAGCCACTAAGCCGAGCGATCCCCGGTACGAAGACCAATGGCACTTTGCGAATACCGGACAGAGTGGAGGCACTGCCGGAGCGGATATTAATCTAGCATCAGCCTGGACATTAGCTAGTGGCGACCAGAATGTAATTGTGGCGGTGATAGATGGCGGTATTGATACCGAGCATGAAGATTTACAACAGGCTATGTGGGTAAATCAAGCCGAAAAAGCAGGTGCATTTGGTATAGACGATGATGGCAATGGCTACGTAGATGATGTGTACGGATTTGATTTTAGTGCTAAACGAGGGAGAGTATACCCTGACCGTCACGGTACACATGTAGCTGGCACGGTGGGTGCGGTAACGAACAATAACATTGGGGTGGCAGGAGTAGCCGGTGGAAACGGTAAGGAACAAGGGGTTCGTTTAATGAGCTGTGCGGTATTCAACCAGGCAGGACAGGGCGGCTTTGCTGAAGCGTTTGTGTACGCAGCAGACAATGGGGCGGTAATTGCGCAAAATAGCTGGGGAGGAGGAGGAAAAAGCCAAGTATTGGAAGATGCTATTAATTACTTCGTCGCTCGGGCCGGTTACGATAACACTGACGAAAAGTTCGATCAGAACATCCAAACTGGACCTATGGCGGGCGGTATTGTGGTATTCGCCGCTGGGAACAATCAGACAAAACAGGCGAAAGCAGCCTACCCGGCTTCATTAGAGTCGGTAACGGCAGTAACCTCGCTGGATCATAACGACGTAAAGTCGGATTTTGCCAATTACGGCGATTGGGTAGACATTGCAGCACCAGGATCAGAGGTATTAAGCACACTTCCCGGAGATGGTTATGGCTATCTCTCAGGAACGTCTATGGCCTCTCCGCATGTGTCGGGTGTGGCAGCCTTAGTAGTTTCCCGATTTCAGAAACAGGGCTTTACTAATCAGCGCTTACATCGAGTGCTCCTGACAAATGCAGATAACGTTGATGCAGTAAACCGATCTTATCGTGAAGAGTTAGGGGCGGGTAGGGTAAATGCCTATCGGGCAGTTTCTTCCGATACTGAAAAGCCGCCTGCTCCAATTGCCGATCTTACTTCGTTAGGTGCTACTTTTTCCTCCGCTAGTTTAGCCTGGAACGCGGTGGGAGCGGAC
>CAKZYJ010000509.1 GCA_937884755.1 uncultured Flammeovirgaceae bacterium | reverse complement strand
CATCGGCAATTTTGGCGGTTTCGGGCATAAAATCCGAGACCCAGGCTCCGCTTTGCCCTCTCTGATCAAAATTACTGATCTCAGCGATTACCGGCCGGGCGGTCTGCTTGCCGGTCATGGTAGAAAAGCGTTTGCCTTCGGTGAGCGAATCCGGTATCTGCTTACCATGCCATTTTCGGAGGGTGGGTTTGTAGTCGAATCGGCCTTCGGTTGTGGGGGCTCCATTTCGGATCAGATAGTTCTTTCGTGTGGCCTTTGGTGCGTTTTGAGGCTATCCTTATCCGCGACTTGCTTGCGCATTCGTGCTAGTAGTTGACCCGAAAGAGGGGAGGGGGTTGAGCATAGAACCTAAAGCGGCTACCCCAATGCCCTGCGCCATTTTGCCAAAGAAATTTCTGCGAGTGATTCTGGCCTGATATTCTTTAAAGGGATGTAGTTTCTCTGGGTCTATCATTGTCGGGTAATGGTTTCGTCTAGGTTTAACAGCAGCGAGCTAAGCACGGCATAGGCCGCATAATCAACTTCATCCAATTCCTGGTTAACCCGGTATTCGCCAATGGAAGTAATCTTTCGGGCTTCTTTCTGATCGTTGGCAAATTCAGCTCGCAGGTTGGTTAGTCGATTGTTTAGAATAGCCAACTCTTCGGCACCTGGTTTTCGGGAAGTAGCCCAGGCAAAAGCGTAAGCTAACCGTTCATTATCAGTAGTTTTGGCTTCAATAACCTTTTCAGCCATCACTCGGGCGGCTTCGGTGTAGGTGATATCGTTTAGCGTGGTGAGGGCGTGCAGTGGTGTGTTGGTGTTCATGAGCTCTACGTTGCACACTTGCCGGGCTGAATTATCAAATAAAGAGGTAGGGCCAACGATTCGCCGCCAGAAGGTGTAGAGGCTCCTGCGATACAACGCATCGCCGTGATCCTGCTCGTATTTAATTTTTCCAAAGGTGGCTTCCTCCCAGATGCCTTCCGGTTGGTAGGGTTTTACTGGCGGTCCGCCAACAGAATCTATCAGCAACCCACTAACGTAAAGCGCCTGATCGCGGATCATCCAGGAGGGTAATCGCATACGAGTAGCTCGGGCCAGGTACTTATTTTCCGGGTCAGCCTCTAGCTGTTCTTCAGTTACTTTGGAAGATTGACGGTAGGTAGCGCTCATTACAATCTTTTTGAACAAGGCCTTGAGGTCCCAACCGGGTTGCCGGCCACCGGATTGCTGGCCACCGCTTTCTTGAAAGTCAACGGCCAGCCAGTCCAGCAGTTCGGGGTGGGTAGGTAAGGCTCCCTGCACACCAAAGTCTTCAATAGTCTTCACCAGTCCATTCCCAAAAAACGCCTGCCAGTAGCGATTCACTGTGACCCGAGCGGTGAGTGGTTGTTCTTCGGATACTAACCATTGGGCCAGAGCCAGACGGTTATTATCAATATATTTAGGTAGTGGCGGAAGTGCTGCCGGTACATTGCTGGTTACTTGCTCATTGAGCCGAGGGTTGTCGTAGCCACCCTTTTCCAGTACGTAGGTCTTCCGGGGGTACTTCAGTTCGTCCATTACCATTACTTGCAGGTTTTGGGATGCCCGGCGGTCACGTTTGCTTTTGGCAGTCCGTAAATCATCAATGAGCTTGAAGTACGTTGGATCTTTCTCTTTGAAGAAAAGCCCCAGTTGACTCAGAAAATAAGAAGATCGATCAGCTGGCTCATAGGTTAGGGCGTAGCTAGCTACCCCTTCCAATCCTTCAGCAGCTTTTGATTCAGAAGCAGGCAATCCGTCTTCCCGTGGAAACTTTTTACGCTCAGCCGATTCTACGATCTCTGCCAGGGCGTAAACATACTCTTGTAGCTTCGTTACTTCCTGCTGATCCTCGACTGGGCTTAAATCCAGTACCGGCGGAATCATACCATTGCCGTTTAACCCTTCCTCGGAGGTTTGGTTGAAGTAGTCGTAGAACTGATAATATTCTTTTTGGGTGAGGGCATCGAATTTATGATCGTGGCAACGGGCGCAGTTCAGCGTTAATCCCAACCAGGCGGTTCCGGTGGTTTCTACCCGGTCCATTACATTTTCTACTCGGGTTTCTTCGGGTATCCGTCCGCCCTCGCCGTTATAGGTATGGTTGCGGTTGAAAGCCGTGGCCAAAATATCCTCGGTAGTGGGAGAAGGCTTCAAGTCACCCGCCAACTGCATGACCGTAAACTCATCGTAAGGTAAATTCTGGTTAAAAGCCCGAATCACCCAATCCCGCCAGGGCCACATCTTACGCGTAGGATCGCCCTGAAAGCCATTGGTATCCGCGTAGCGCGCCACATCTAACCACTCCCAGGCCCAGCGCTCTCCGTAGCGAGGAGAGGCTAACAAACGGTCTACCAGCTTTTCGTAGGCTTGTTCGGACGTATCTTCTTTAAAAGCTTTAACTTCTTCGGGGGTAGGCGGGAGGCCATTGAGATCGAAGGAGAGTCTACGAATCAATGTCTCTTTGTCGGCCTCTTCGGAGGGAGTCAGTTGCAGCGATTCTAATTTGTCTAGTACAAAGTAATCAATCTCGTTACGGGGCCATTCCGTATTCTGAACTTCGGGAATATCAGCTTTTATCGGAGCCGTAAATGCCCAATGGTTTTTCCATTCGGCTCCCTGCTCAATCCACTTGATCAGAGTCGCTTTCTCTTCGGCGGTCAGGCTCAGGTTGGACTCAGGAGTGGGCATCACCAGTTCGGGATCGTCACTCAGAATCCGATGCACCAGCTCGCTTTTCTGGGGGTGACCGGCTACCACCGCAAAGGTTTCCTTCTCAGGAATAGGAGCGAAGATAGCTTCTTTCTGGTCTAGCCTCAGACCCGACTCCCGGGCGTTTTCATCGGGACCGTGGCAGTGAAAACAGCGGTCGGACAGAATTGGGCGCACATGAAAGTTAAAATCAATTTGCTCGGGAAGCTCCTGATAGACAAGCTGAACGTCATCCGGCATATCCGGACGGCAATTCGTCAGAATAAGACCCACCAATAAGTAGTAGCATATTGTGAGGAGTCGGTTCATTTCCAGATATGCGCTTTCTGCTAAATATAAGGAAAAATACAGTGCCTATTTGCGAACGCGACCCTTTATTGACCTAGAATTGAAAGGTGTTTTAATCTCGATGAAAATCAAACATCGAGAGAAGAGCAAACTAAAGAGTTACTATTTAATACTACAGTCGTCTTCTAAGAGGTAACAAAACTCAGTATCATTGAAACAACCACTTACCGATTGTTTTGTAGTTTACCTTGGTGCCGTAGGTGAGAATACCGATACGGTAGATTTTGGCGGCTAGCCAGGTTGTGAAAATAAACCCTCCGATTAGCAAAGTCATGGATAGCATTAATTCCCAGGTAGGTAGCCCGAAGGGAATGCGCATCATCATCACTACCGGTGAAGTAAACGGAATCATGGACATCCAGAAGGCCAGCGTTCCGTTGGGTTCGTTTAAAATAGCCGCTAGCGTTACAATGGAAATAATGAGCGGAGCTGAAACGGGAAGCATAAACTGCTGAGTATCCGTATCCGAGTCGGCGGCGGAGCCTACGGCGGCAAACAGCGCTCCGTACATCAGATAACCACCCAGGAAGTAGAAAATAAAGCATCCAATCAACAGGGGCACATTTACCGAACCGAAAATTGAGGAAAAATCCTGCATAGCCTCCAGTTCGGGACTGTTTTCCGGTACTTGAGCCATTGGTACGGCGGTAGCCGAAGGGTCAGCCGCAATATCAGGGAAGAAGCTTCCGGCAATATTCACGATCAGTAACGTAAATCCTACCCATAGTAAAAACTGCGTAAGGCCTACTGAAGCCACCCCGATTACTTTCCCCACCATCAACTGAAAGGGGCGAACCGAGGAAATAATGACTTCTACAATTCGACTGGATTTCTCCTCAATTACCCCGCGCATCACCTGGGCACCGTAGAGGAAAATGAAAATGTAAATCAAAAACGCTCCTACGTAACCCACTACCGAAGCAACTTCGGCGTTCCCTTGTTGTTCCTCTCCGGCCTGCGTCAGGTTAATGGTACTAATGTCTACGTTGGTTTCCAGGGCTTCCAGGGTTTCGCGGCTAATACTCGAGCGTTCCAACTTCAGGTCACGGATGTTCTGACGGACGGTTCGGCGGATATTGCGGAGCAACTGAATACTAGGGTTGGTTTCGGCAAAGAACGTAATGCCCTGTGGGTCATCCAGATCAAGTTCAGGAATGTATAGTAGCCCGTACCGATTGCTTTTGGGAAAATCTGCTTTGGCCTGATCTAGCGAAATAGTAATGTACTCGTACTGTATGCTTCCGTCTTCCTCGTTTCTGAAGCCGTTTTGTAGCAGGCAACTTTCGTCGCTAACCGCAATTACTTTTTCGTCGCTACTCTCGCTGGAAGCTAACCAGATAGGCACGAATACAATACCAGCAAAAATCAGTGGACCGAGTATGGTCATGATGATGAATGACTTCTTGCGGACGCGGGTCCAGTATTCTCTTCTGATGATTAGTCCTATCTTGTTCATTGTACAGCAGCGATAAAAATTTCGTTAATCGTAGGCAGTTTCTCTTGAAATCCGTGGATTTCAATATGGGGAATCAGCGAGCGCAACAGCTCATTGGGGCTGGTAGTTTCGGCAATTTGTACGGTAGATTTAGTATAGTTTTCCTCCAGAGGCTCTTCGCCTAGTAATTGATATTCCAGATCCACTCCGTTAAAGTCACCCAGATGCACAATTTCGTAGGTATTGGAGCGGAATTGGTTTTTAATATCCTGTTTCTTGCCGTCCAGGATTTTTTCCGATTTGTTAATGAGTGCAATATGGGTACATAACTCTTCTACTGATTCCATACGGTGGGTAGAAAAAATAATGGTTTTACCTCGTTCCTGTAGTGTCAGGATTTCATCTTTGATCAGGTTAGCATTCACGGGGTCAAAGCCGGTGAAAGGTTCATCCAGGATAATCAGGTCGGGATCGTGCACTACGGTGGCAATGAACTGGATTTTTTGCTGCATCCCCTTAGAGAGGTCTTCAATTTTTTTCTCGCTCCAGCCGGAAACTTCCAGTCGTTCAAACCAGCTTTTAATTCGTTTTACTGCCTCAGAGCGAGACAGCCCCTTAAGCTGGGCTAGGTAGATGAGTTGTTCGCCAACTTTCATTTTTTTGTATAGCCCGCGCTCCTCAGGTAAATAGCCAATATCGGCAATGTGCTTAGGTTCCAATGGTTCGTCTTTAATCAGTATTTGGCCTTCATCAGCTTCAATAATTTGGTTGATAATCCGGATTAAAGTAGTTTTTCCGGCCCCATTCGGGCCTAATAACCCAAAGATAGACTGTCGGGGAATGGTAACGCTAACATCGCGGAGTGCTTCGTGGTTAGCGTATCGTTTAGAGATATGTTGAGTTTCGAGTAAATACAAATCTGGTGTGTTTTTGGGCAAAGTAGATAAATTGCTGCGTAGTAATCAAATTCGGTAAGTCGGAAACAATAGTATAATTTTAATAGTCACTGAATTAGTCGTATAACGACTATGTTTATTACACAACTTGGCATATTTATTTTTATTTACATGCTCAGATCCTCATTGCTAGTCCCGTTTATTCTAAACTTTCAGTATGTTCTCGCCCAAACTCTTTCTCCATCTGACTCAGTAGCCTACCACTATGGACAGACGATTACGCAGGAAGAGCTAAGGGAGCATTTACAAATCATAGCTTCCGATGAGATGGAGGGGCGGGAAACCGGTACTGAAGGTCAAAAGAAGGCGGCGGCTTATATTGCCGGTTATTTTGCCGGTCTGGATCTACCCCCGATCATGGGTGATACATCCTACTATCAAACCTATCCTATTGTAGAGAGTGAGTGGCAAGAACCCTACGTGGAAATTGAAGGGCAACGCTTTAACTTTCTGAAAGATTTTTTTTCCTTTTACCGCCTCACCGAATCCATTGATACGTCGTTTAATCAGATAACCTTTGCGGGCTACGGTATTTCCAGTGAGAAGTACGATGATTATCTGGAGGTAGATGCCACAGGGCAGGCATTGTTGGTGCTGTCCGGTGAACCTAAGAGTCCGGATGGTGATTACTACGTGACCAAGTCTTCTATGCCCTCAAGGTTTACCCAAAACCTGATGGCCAGTTTGGGCACCAAGCGAACGCTGGCCGGTATTGAAGACGCTTCTTTAGTGATGGTGGTTGATGATAACTTTAAACAACATTTGAACCGCTACGCTTTAGCAGCCCGTCGCCCGGCACTAGAATTGAAACAAACCAGGAATGAACCTAGCCTGATTATCATCTCGCCTGAAATGGCTATTGCTCTAAGTGGAAAGTACGATTTGGCTAAACTGCAACAGCGAATTGATAAGAAAGGTAAGTCTACCTCCTTTACTCGCGACGTATCTTTTACGGTAAATCTGGGACAGGAGAACCGGCAAATTACCTCCGAAAATGTGCTGGGTTTTGTAGAAGGTAGCGATTTAAAGGATGAGATAGTAGTGGTTACGGCTCACTACGACCATATCGGTAAGCAGAGAAACAAAATTAATAACGGAGCTGATGACGATGGTTCGGGTACGGTAGCGGTGCTGGAAATTGCCGAAGCATTTGTAGAAGCCAGACGAGAGGGGCACGTCCCTCGCCGCAGTATGCTATTTATGACCGTGTCCGGTGAAGAAAAAGGGTTATTCGGTTCGCAGTACTACACTGAGAATCCAGTATTTCCGCTGGAAAACACCATTGCCAATCTTAATATTGATATGGTAGGACGAGTTGACCGAATTCATACCTCTAGTGATGATTATGTGTATATAATTGGCTCCGACCGTCTGAGCACCGAGCTACACGAAATTAATGAGGAAGCTAACCGCACCTTTACTAAACTCTACTTGGATTATCGTTACAATGCCGAAGATGATCCTAATCGGTTCTACTATCGTTCCGATCATTACAATTTTGCCAAAAATAATATTCCGGTTATCTTCTACTTCAATGGTACCCATGCTGATTATCATCGTCCCTCGGATACCATAGAGAAAATCAATTTTGATTTACTACAAAAGCGGGCCCAGTTAGTATATTTTACAGCTTGGCAACTGGCTAATCAGGATCAGCGAATCGTGGTAGATAACGGGGAGGCAACTTCCGATGAGCAAGGTAGAGATTAAGTGAAGTACCAAGTGAATTAAAATCGTCCTCCTAGCTTATGCCCACAAAATCGCTTTCTGATATTTTATACTCAATAACCTACAAAGGTAGTTATCACAGTTTTCTGTTGATTTTGATCATACTTACGCTAGGGAGCTGTGGCCAGAGTCCGGAGAAAGAGCGGGATGCTTTTTTGTTAAAAGGAAATTTACAGTTGGAGGCCGGAGAGTATCAGGAGGCCATTCGGTACTACAATGAAGCTATTCGTATTGATCCGAACTCAGCCGCTGCCTACAATAACCGGGGTATTGCCTACGCTAACACTGGGCGTTTTCCCGAAGCTATTACTGACTACACCCGGGCCATTCAGTCTCGCACAGACTACTTTGATGCCTATTTTAACCGTTCTGATACCTACCAACGCAGTGGTGACTATTTACGTAGCCTTGATGATCTGGACACAGTACTTCACTATTACGCTGATTCAGCCTACGTTCATTTTAGTCAGGGTCTATCACTCACCGGACTCCGTCGTTATCCACAAGCCCAGCAAGCCTTTGATAATGCCATCCGGTTAGATCCATCAAATGCTGAAACCTACGTAAATCGAGCCACTGTTTTTTACTATCAACAGCAGTACAATCAGGCGAAACAAGACCTTAATCAGGCATTACAATTAGATGCGAAAGAAGGTAATGCATTCAATGTATTAGGGTTGGTGTACACTGATACTGAGCAATATGACTCAGCTAAGTTAGCTTTTGATCAAGCATTGAGGCTGGAGCCGTATCAACCTTTTTTCTTGAACAATCAAGCCTACCTGTATTTACAAATCGATTCATTACAACTAGCACAAGAGGCATTAACCACTAGCATGCGGTTAGATCCAAAGAATAGCTATGTTTACCGGAATCAGGGAATTTATTATCTGAAGCAGGAAAAGTATCAGGATGCAGTACGACTGCTGAGCCGGGCTATTGAGTTGGATGATACTACCCAAGATGCTTATTTCTATCTGGGTAATGCTTATGAGGGACTAAAAAATTTAGGAGAAGCTTGTGAAGCCTGGAATAAATCTAGGGAAGAAGAGAATATACAAGCAGAAGAGAAGTACCAGCAGTACTGCGGGTCAAATACCTAATACTTTAATTTCTACCCGGCGATTTTTCTGCCTTCCCTCAATCGTATCATCTCGGGTGATAAGTTGGGCATTACCGTAAGCTCTGGTTTTGATTCGCCGTTTGCGGATACCCAATTCTACTAAATAGTCTTTTACGGTTTCGGCTCGCTCTTCGGATAATTTCATCAACGATTGATTTCCGCCCCGGTCAGTATGCCCTTCTAATTGAACAACCATTTTGGGGTAGCGCTCCATTATGGACTTTAATTCTTCAATCACTGGTCGGGCCTCTGGACGCAGTACACTAAGTCCACGATCAAACCAGATAGTATCCGAAAGCTGAATATAGTCGCCTTCCTGTGGAATACGACGAAGCAGTAAATTTTGAGGAATTCGGTTCGAAGCATCAGTTTCTAAGGTTAGATAGAGAGGCTGATAATCTTCAGCAGTTACCTCGATAACGTATTCCCGATTTTGTTGAAGATTTATTTGATACTGACCATCCTGATTATCGAAGAATCGAATACCCATCACGTTGCTTACAGGCTGCAATTGATATTTCAGCTTAGCTTCAACCGGCTTCTTAGTTTCAGCATCCAGAATTTTGCCGGAGAGGTAAACCACATTGTCAGGCTGGGCGTAAGACATTGTATCTTGAGTCGTTGACCAGTAGCAAAAAAGTAATACGTATAGATACTTCATCGTGCCAAATTCATTTCTACACTAGTTTACATAAAATAACGTTAAAATTATAATCTAATAAAGAAAATGTAGTATAAAAATGAGAAAAGTATAAAAACATTCTCATTCTGAGAGGCGAAATATTGTTATTTTACCCTTACAAACTTCAATACTCTTAATCTATAACCACAAATTCAACCCTTCGGTTTAGCTGCCGATTAGCCGCTGAGGTGTTTTTTACCAGTGGTCGTTGCTCACCAAAACCAACTATTCTTAATCTGCTATCAGTAACTCCTCTGTAAATCAAATAATCAGCAGCAGAGTTTGCTCTCTGCTCAGAAAGCCGTTGATTATAGCTTTCGGGGCCTACCGAGTCGGTATGGCCAGCAACCTGAAGGCGAACATCAGGATTTTCAGCCATAAACGCCGCTACACCATCCAAATATCTGTAGGCATCTCGTCTTAAAGCATAACTGTCAAACTCAAAAAGTACTTCTTCGGAAGCGATGGCCTGTCGAGTCAGAGCGAGGGATTCACCAGCACTGATTTCTGAGAGGTTATCCGACATATAAATATCCCGATAAACTATTTTATCACCGTCAGGATCAAGTTCTTCTAGAGCAATGCGTTGACGATTAATGGTAGCATACCCCGAGCGCTCAGCGTAGATATCATAGGTGCCAGGAGGTAATGTTAGTTCGTATCGCCCGTCTTCTCCAGTGCTTCCCTGACTACTGGTGGTCGTGACCGTATCCGATACATTATCGAAGATAACACTGGCCTGAACGGGTATATTATTTTTCACGTTGTATACCTGTCCGCGCACAATGTAAAGTGGCTCAATAGGCTTAAATATAGGCACGTTGATCTGGAAAAGATCGGTACTGTCTACTTCAGCCCGGGTCAGAAAAGCATATTTCTTATCAGTAGAGATATTGAAATAAGTATCGTTACTTTCTGAGTTGATCACCGGGCCTAGGTTTTCTGGTCTGGACCAGTTCATCCAGGTATCGTCTTGCCGATAGCTCACATACACATCTTCTCCACCAAATCCGCTATAGCCGCGAGACGAAAAATAGAGTGTGGTGTCGTCGGTCATAAATGGAGCCGATTCGGTATCAGCAGTATTGATGGTCTGTCCTAGGTTTAGTGGGTTCGACCAGGTATTATCCCCCCGGCTGAAACTTACATGCAGATCTAGCTCTCCGTATCCATCATCCCGGCGCAATGCCATCAATAAGTACTTTTGATCATTTGACAGAAAATAAGTAGCCACCTCCGAATAGTTATAAAAATCGAGAATGTCCATAGGAGTGGGTTGCGCCCAAGTACCGTCTGGTTGTTGGGAAGTGATGGAGACGCCTCCCCTCATTTTTCCGTTTTCCAGGTAGCGATTCCCCAATAGCAATACATAATTATTATCTTCATTGATAGCTATGGAGCTCACGAAATTGCTGCCTTTATTATTGAGCGGAATTCCTATGTTCTTTGGTTCGCCCCACTCACCAGTGCTTGGGTCCCGCTCTAAATACCAGATGTCTTCAAGATCCCGTTTTCCTCCTACATTTTCGGGGGAGTTTTTACTGAAAAAAATGGTATTGCCATCAGGGGAAATAATTGGGTTGAGGTTGATGGCATCTTCTCCAAAATTGGCTTTTATTTTCTCTAAAGCGATCTCTGGATTCAGATTAGGGGCAATATTAATCTCGGCTTCGGCAGGTACTGCCGATCCAGAAATAGCAATGGCATCAATCGCATTATAACCAGGTACGGCCCCGCAACGCAATACTAATTTTACTGCTTTTACTCCGTAGGGGGTAGGATCGATAAAGACATTGAACATCCGGCCCTGGGCATTAATGGGGGCGGGCTCCAAGGTAGCTACTAGATATTCATTATCAGCTTCATCGTAGCAAAAAATCTGGTATACGGCCCCGGGGTTGCGTGATTCCGCAATAGCAATCTGTTGAATATTCATCGGTACGGCAAAACCCACTTTAATAAATTCTTCCTTATCTTGCTTTTTAGGTACCCAGGCATTAGGACTATCGCCTGCATTGCCGGGTAAGACATTGGGAGGGCCGAGCACCTGCCGGGGTTCGTAATCAACGTACTGCATGCCTTGCTTAAAAAAGATGCCTGGACTATACGAGGAGGAAACCTCCAGGACTTCATCGGCCCATTGGGTTTCCTGGGCAGAAAGGTTAAAAGCAACAGTAAGAGAAATAGCGAACAGAAAAGGAAGGATTTTGCGCATATCCGGTTTTATTATATGACGTAGTAGGAACAGTCTGATACGATAAAGTGGCCAAATTTAGGCAAACCTGCGTACAAATGATAGAATTGCCGCTTCGGAACTATACTTAATGCGCCCAATATTACATCTTTTTCTGTTCTTTGGCATCTGAAACTGCTAAATCCTGCTAACTTAATCTCATTCTTGCCTATTGAACTAAATATTGGCTGATAACATT
This sequence comes from uncultured Flammeovirgaceae bacterium, assembly GCA_937884755.1. Taxonomy (GTDB): domain Bacteria; phylum Bacteroidota; class Bacteroidia; order Cytophagales; family Cyclobacteriaceae; genus Tunicatimonas. The sequence continues at coordinate 4,632 of CAKZYJ010000509.1, read as the reverse complement.
TACTGAATGAATGACCATTGGTAGCAGATGCGTATTGCATTAACTATTCTTTTAACGCTAACCGCAAACTGGTTAACCGCCCAAAACGCCTCACCAACTACTCATGGGCAGGCCGCTACTCTGCTCGAGCAGGGTAAGCTAGCTGAAGCGTATGAGCAAGCTTGGAGAGAGGGCACTGTTACTAAAACCCAGCACGGTGCCATTAGCGATCAGTACGCTAAAAGCCGTCGGTTGCTTTCCGATATTACGGCGATGCTAGGTTACGACTCGTTGGCTCTCCAATATGCCCAGCAGGAAGTAGAATTGCGAAAATTATTGGAAAAGACTGATTCTTATCTCTTAGCACAAGCCCTCCAAAATACTAGTAGAAGATTCTATGCGGTAGGGAATACCGAAGCGACCCGGATGATGGTGCAACAGTCACTTTCAGTAATTGATACTGCCCAGTTAGCCTCAGATTTTTTAGCACAGTTGCGGTTTGATGCAGCTCAACTTTACCAGTTGACGAAAGCGTATCAGTCAGCCGATTCGCTCTATACATTCTTGCAAAAGCAGGCAGCGAATAGTCAGGATGATCGTCAACTTGTCGTAAAGGCGCGTTACTATCAGTCCCTGATGTATGATACGTTCGGTGAAGATATTGTGCGGCAGCTAATGAGCCGACTACGGGAGCGGGGAGATACTGCAACGTCTTTTTACGCTACCCTCTGTTACCAGCGAGCTAACCTGGCTTTAGCACAAGAAGACTGGGTGAAGGCGAAAACCTGGTATCAGGCTGCCCAAAGTGTATTTGAACGAGATTCTGTCCCTCTCAATGGGGTTTATGTGAGTGTGTTGAATAACCTGGGCGCTATTGCATTGGCCAATGAGGAAACTGGTATGGGAGGGCAATACTGGGAGAAAGCTTATTCTCTAAGTCAGAGTACTAATCAGTACGAGCAGGCTGGTTTTTGGATAGCTTTAGCAAATCTGGCTTCCTATTACTACGAAAATGGTAATGCTACCGAAACGTTGGTTTTGTACGAGAAGCATCTCATTCGTGAAGATACCACGATTGATTATCCCTGGGAGTATGCAGTAGTTCTGAATAACGCTGCCGCCATCCATCAGGATGAGGGTGATTATCAACGTGCTGGCGAATATTTTAGTCGGGCTATTAAGGTTTTAGAACAAAACCGAATATGGGAGAGGGAAGCCTCATTGCACCAGGCTTCTATCTACAGTAACGCGGCCCGTAACTACCAGGATTTGGTACGCTTTGATACTGCTATTTATTTCCACCAGAAGTCGATTGAACTAATTAAGCAGGCTGCTGGCCGAGAAAGTCCGGAGTACGTAGCTGCAATTAGCGGAATAGCCGGGTTATATCATGATATTGGTTACCTAGTAGAAGCAGAGATCTTTTTTCAGGAAGCAATCAATATTCAAAAGGAGTTGAGTGGGGTGGAAGATAACTTCTATGCCAATCTGCTGAACAATTACGCTTTGGTTTGCCAGTCTGCTGGTAATTACGGTAAAGCAGCTCAATTGCTGAAAGAATCTGTCTCTATTAAAGAGAAATTATTTGGACTTGAGCACCCCGACTATCTCGCAGCACTTGCCAATGTAGGTCTACTCTACCTGGAAGAGGGGAGGTACACCCAATCGCGACCTATGCTAGAGTTAGTGGCTGAAACTCAGCGAGAAAAATGGGGCGACGAGCACCCAGTGATGATTGATAACTATCTTAACCTGGCCCGACTAGAGATACTAACTGGAAATTATCCGGAAGCCGAGCCGCTCTTACAGCAAGCCACCCAACTATCGCTTACTCACTTTGGTGAGGATCATCCTGAGTACGCCCGAGTACAGTTAGAAATGGCCAAATTCTACTTTACCCTTGGCAATTTCTCAACTGCAAAACCGTTACTGCTGCTAAGTCAGCAGGTATTTCTAAACGCTTACGGTAGCTTCCATCCCGATCTGGCTACGGCCTACCAGAGTTTGGCTGCCCTTTACGAAGCGCAGGATAGTATAGGACTGGCTGAACAGTATTATCGTAAAGCCCTGAATATAGACGAAAACACCCTGGGTAAGCAGCATCCCTCTTATGCAGTTACCCTGAGCAATCTGGCGACCCTGTACCAAAATAATGATCAGTACAATCAAGCATTGCCATTATTGGAAGAATCGCTATCAATTAGTGAACAGATTTTGGGAAAAGAACATCCTTTCTATTCCACTACTTTACTAAATCTGGGCCTACTTTATCAAGATTTACTGGATTACGATAAGGCCACTAACTACATTGAAGAAGCCGTAAGCGTTCGTCGGGAAGTGTTGGGGGACCTTCATCCGGACTATGCTTATGCCCTCTACAGTCAGGCAGTACTGTACCACAAACTAGAGCAATACGAGCAGGCTGAGGAAGTTTTTCATCAGGTAACTGAAAACTACGTTCAGCAGATACAGAATTATTTTCCGGCACTAAGTGAGCGGGAGAAAAGTGCGTATTTTCAGCGAGTAGAACCGGTATTTCATGCTTTTCGCGATTTCGTGATTGATCAGGTACACTACCGGGGGGTAGAAGTGAGTAAAGCCAGAAAGCAGCACCTGCTTAGCGAATTGTATAACCTTCAACTGGTTACCAAAGCCATGCTGCTAGATGCTTCCTACCAACTGCGTCAGATTATTGCCGCTCAAAGTAATGCCAAAACCGTTCGTCAGTATGAAAAGTGGCTGGCTATAAAAGAGCAATTAGGCCAGGCTTATACTCTTTCTAAGAGAGAGCGTGAGAAGCAGAAAATAGATATGGCTTCGCTGGAAGAACAAGCTAATCAGTTAGAGAAACAACTATCACGGGAATCGGTCACTTTTGCTACTACAATAGATAGCAAGCAAGTGACCTGGCAGCAGGTGCAAAATCAGTTGAACTCAGTAGAAGCGGCCATAGAAATTATTCGCGTAGCCAAAGATACTACGATACTGTACGCTGCTTTAATTCTTGAAGCAGATACCGAAGCCCCTCGGCTTTGTGTGATGCCTGAGGGTGGATCTATGGAAAACAAGAATTTTTATTACTATCAGAATGCGGTAAAATTCCGTATTTCGGACGAACTATCGTACCAGCAGTACTGGCAGCCTATCAAAAACCAACTATCCAATCAGATACTAACCGTGTACTTAGCACCTGACGGTGTTTACCATAAAGTAAATATCAGTAGTTTATACAATCAGGCGACCCAGCGCTACGCAATTGATGAATTAGACATTCGAGTCGTGAGCAGTACCCGAGACCTAACCCATAATGAGTTTCACACTGCAACTCAACAGGCCTATCTCATTGGCTATCCGGATTTCCAGCACCAGGGTGGGTATCAAGACAGTGAGGCATATCTTGATACCACAGTAGCTTTGCCGGGCAACTCCGTTTCTGTACTTCAGAACACTCCGTTTGCGTTCGGAATCAGTGAACTTCCGGGTACTCAAATGGAAGTACAAGTTCTGGATCAACTATTGAAAAAGGAGCGGTGGAATTCCATTACCTATCTGGCGGAAGAAGCAAATGAAACGGTAGTTAAATCAGTAGAGAGTCCGCGGTTGTTGCATATTGCTACTCATGGTTATTTCATGACCGACTTACCCGTAGCTGACAATGGAAGGGCTTATGGTATCCATCTGCAAAATATTTCGGCTAATCCACTGTTGCGAGCTGGGCTACTACTAGCGGGGGCTGAACGAAGCATTCAACAGAAAAATACTACTGATTGGCAGGATGAAGATGGTATTCTCACCGCTTACGAAGCCATGAATCTACAGTTGAATGGTACCGAGTTAGTGGTACTTAGTGCTTGTGAAACTGGCTTGGGAGACATTAAAAACGGGGAAGGAGTCTATGGCTTGCAACGGTCTTTTCTGGTAGCGGGTGCGCAAAATGTACTGATGAGTCTTTGGAGCGTAAGCGATAACAGTACGGCAGAACTGATGAAGCACTTTTATCAGTATTGGTTAGCTGGTCAGAACAAGCACGAGGCGCTCCGTAACGCCCAACTGGCCATTAAAGAGCAGCGCTCTGACCCATATTACTGGGGAGGCTTTGTACTGATTGGAAGATGAAATAGTAGATATGGTTAGGTTTGCAAGACTGCAAATAGCAAGTTTTTCTTAGCCAATCAATTTTTGTAAATTACCGTTTGCTAAGTACACTTTCCTCTTGCCTATGAAACGAATATTCGGTAGCCGGAAATCTACCCTGCGCGGAATCTTCCTTGTTTCTTTTCTGCTACTAGCTATTTAATCCGTATGGCTCATACTAAAACCCTACACTTCTAAAACAGTTGACTTCAATGCAGAGGTACGCCCTATTTTAAATAAAAAGTGTATTACTTGCCACGGGGGCGTAAAACGTTCCGGGGGCTTTAGCCTGTTGTTTCGGTCCGAAGCGCTCAGCCCTAACGAGTCGGGTAAACTAGCTATTGTTCCTGGTGATCCTCAGGCCAGTGAAATGATTCACCGCATCAACCACACCGACCCGGAAGAACGAATGCCGCCTGAGGGTGATCCGCTATCCAAAGAAGAGATTGCAATCCTAACCGAATGGATTGAACAGGGAGCCTACTGGGTAGACTATTGGGCGTACGTGAAGCCTCAGCC
>CAKZYJ010000508.1 GCA_937884755.1 uncultured Flammeovirgaceae bacterium | reverse complement strand
AACTTCCGGGTACCAGAGGATAGTTTTTCACCTCCGCTTCGGCCATCCGAACTACCGACGAATAGGCAGGATAGCCCAGTGAAGGTACCAGCACCTCATCGCCTGGATTCAGAAAAGCTAACGAAATATGGGTGATTCCTTCTTTAGAGCCCATCAATGGTAGCACTCCCTGCTCAGCATCCAAGGTAATTCCGAAAGTTTGTTGGCTCCAGGCAGCAATGGCCTGCCGCAACTCGGGTAGCCCCCGGTAGGGCTGGTAGCCGTGGGCATTTTCTTGCTGCGCCACCTGAGCTAAGGTAGCAATACTCTGCTCCGAAGGGGCTAAATCCGGACTACCGATACCCAGGTTGGTCACGTCTTTCCCCTCTTCGTTCATCTGCCGAATCTGCCGTAGCTTTCGGGCAAAGTAATATTCTTCTACCTGTTGAAGTCGGCGGGCCGGAGAGATAATCATTGTGCTTAGTCTATAGTCGATAGTCCACTGTCCACAAAGATTCTGTGATTAGCATAAGTCAGGATCAACCTAAAGCTTTTACGCCGGGTAGTTCTTTGCCTTCCATGTATTCCAGTAGGGCTCCACCGCCGGTAGAGACGTAAGAAACGTCATCACCGTAACCCAGGTTGTTTACCGCTGCCGCCGAGTCGCCCCCGCCAATCAGCGAAAATGCTCCGTTCTTGGTAGCTTCCACTACAGCTTCGGCAATGCGTTTGGTACCTTCGGCAAAGTTAGACATCTCGAACACGCCCATTGGGCCATTCCATAAAACAGTTTTGCTGCGGGTAATTACATCGGCAAATACCTGTTGGGCTTCGGGGCCAATGTCCAGTCCCATCCAGCCATCTTCTATATTATGATTGCTTGCTACTTTTGAATTAGCGTCGTTATCAAATTTATCGGCAATAATGGAGTCGATCGGCAGATGAAGGTCTACGTTTTTATCCTTAGCTTTCTGGATAAGCTGGCTGGCCAGGTCTAATTTATCTTCTTCTACCAATGAACTGCCAATTTTGCCGCCCATAGCTTTGAAGAAGGTGTAACTCATTCCACCACCGATAATCAGATCGTCTACTTTATCCAGCAGATTTTCAATCACCCCGATTTTGTCGGATATTTTAGCTCCACCCATGATTGCCAGATAAGGGTATTCAGCGTTTTTCATGAGTTTATCAGCATTGTCCAGTTCGGCCTGCATCACGTAACCTGAAGCCTTCTCATCAAAGTGCTGAGCCACCACAGTGGTAGACGAATGCGCCCGGTGAGCCGAACCGAAGGCATCGTTCACGTACACATCACCCAATTCGGCCATTTGTTTCGCTAGATCTTCATCGCCCTTGGTTTCACCCTTATGAAAGCGAGTATTTTCCAGCAGCAGCACCTCGCCCACGGCTAAGCTGTCCGCCTTGGATTTTGCTTCTTCTCCTACGCAATCGCTGGCAAAATGCACCAAAGCACCATCTAGCAATTCGGAAAGATAATCTACTAAATGTTTAAGTGAGAATTTTTCTTCCGGGCCTTCCTTTGGACGACCTAAATGTGACATGAGAATAGCAGCACCTCCATCATTAAGAATTTTCTTAATAGTAGGTACTGCCGCCCGCATGCGCGTGTCGTCGGTAATATTGTAATCCTTGTTAAGTGGCACGTTAAAGTCTACCCGAACCAGGGCTTTCTTACCGGAAAAATTAATATCATCAACTGTTTTCATAAGAGGCTATTTTTGTTTATCAAATGGCTGATTTATAGGTATTTAAGATCGAAATTTTAAGTCAAATTATAAATTGAGGTTATTACTCAATGGCTCGATTGTTCTATGACCCAATTACTATTGATCACTGGCGGTCATCACGTTGTCAAACTTCCTAATTTCTAGCAATTTCTTGCCCCTCCTACAAGTCATAATTTCTAATTCCCCACTCCCGACTCAAAACTCTAAGCTTTGATCTTCTAACTCCTTGCTTTCAGCCTCAAAATAAACCTTTCCCATCACACCTCGCAATTGAAAACTCAAAAGTATTTTCCCAGTTGGGATATTTCTACTCGAAAACTTTATCAGAAGCCGGAAATTGCTAATCTTTGATGGGTATGAGCAAGTTATTGTATCTGATTTTTTTTGTTTCATCGGCCCTCTCCCTCCGCCAGGCAGTAGCTCAGCCAACCTCCTCTATCGACTTGCTTGACCAGGCTCAGCAGTACTTTTCCGCCAGACAGTACGACAGCAGCGCTTACTTCGCCGAGCAGGCGCTTGAATCGTATACCAAGCCTACCGAACAGGCTTGGGCATACTACCATTTAGGACGAGCCCAACGTCGCTTAGATCAAATTACTAAAGCCACGGAGCAGTTAACTAGTGCTATCCGCATTACCCAAGATAGTAGTCTGAAAGTACGGGCGCACTATGAAATGGGCAAATGCTACAGCAATGCCATACAGCCAGAATTGGCCATATATCATTACGAACGAGCCTTACTGTTCAGCCCAGCCCCGATAGATTTGGTACGAATTTATGAAGGTATTGCCGATGAGCATAACTACTACTACTCTAACCATACCGATGCGGAAATCTTTTATGAGAAAGCCTTAGGCTATTTACAAACTCTGACTGATGAGCACAGAGCTTTACTATTACGACTACTATATAACTTAGCTGCTACCCATCAGCAGCGTCAAGACTACTTTACCGCACTTGACTACGCTCAACAAGCTACCCAACTAGCCCGAGAAACCCAAAGCATCAATCTAGACATATGCTATTCGCTGTTAGGAACGATCTATCAGCAACTAGGGAGGTACCCGGAGGCCATTGAGGCCTACCAAAATGCTATTCAGCAGGTAATTTCCTACCATGGCTCTGATAATCCGGATTTAGCCCGGTACTATAACAATCTTGGATTACTCTACAGCGATCTTGGATTACTATATAGCGATGAAGAACAATACCAGATTGCTATTGAGTACTACGAACAAGGACGCGCCATTGCTGCTCTAGACCATTATCCGCTCGCCCCATCGGATTTAGCCGATAGCTATCAGTACTTAGGCAACGCTCATACCAGGCTTCGTGATTTTCCTCGGGCTTATCTATTTCTTGAGCAAGCCTGGCAACAAAAAAAGCAGTTTTTCGGAGATCAGCACCCCGAAGTAGCCCGAGCGCTGGAAGGACTTTCGCGATATTACCAAGAGCAAGGTAAGTTAGATACCGCTATCTATTTTCAGCAACAGGTATTGATTATCAAGATACCGGATTTTACAGCTACTGATCCCCTACAAAACCCAAGTTGGGAACAAGTGCAGGAATATACCCTAAGCTTTGTTTCTCTTCACCGTAAGGCGGAACTATTGCATCAACGCTACTATCAATCAAAGCAGCCTGATGACCTGAAACGGGCAGTTGCTATTTTTTTACTGGCAGATTCTCTTATGCATACCCATCGGATTTCGTACGAATACGAGAATTCTCAATTGCATTTGTTGGAGGAGCAAAAGAGGGTTTACGAAATGGCTCTGACTAGTTGCTACCTGCTGTATCAGACTACCCAAGATGAGCAGTACCTGCGACACGCTCTTTATTTCATGGAACGTAGCAAAGCAGTAATTTTGTGGGATGTACTACGTGATATTACTCACCGCAGTAGTTTGGGAGTTTCGGACAGTCTTCAGCAAGAGGAGCGGGCACTGAAGGCCCAGTTGACTAAAGTAATTAACGATATCACCGAACTGCGACGCCAACCTCAGTTCGATGAGATGACGTTGGACTCCCTTCAGCAGCGACGTTTCCTGCTGCATCGGCAGCAACTTCATCAGCAAGAAGAACTACGGACGGCTTACCCAAACTATGTTCAACTCAAGTACGCATCACCTATGTTACCCTACGCTTCAATCCAGCAGTTGGTAAGCGAAGAGCAAAGTATTATTGAATTTTTCTGGGGTTATGAATTTGTGTACGTCTTTAGTCTATCACCCGACCAATGGCAGCTACACCGTTTGCCGGTATCCGATAGTCTGATTCAGAGTATCGAGCGCCTACAGCAGCTACTACAAAAAGGACCATCGTCAAGAAACTACTTAACTGAAGCCCGCCAATACACTACTATCGGCCACGATCTGTATGAGCAGTTGATTACTCCAGCCTTTCCTACCGAAAAAAGTTTACCTTCTTTTCTAACGATTATTCCTGACGGGCCACTAGCCTACCTCCCCTTCGATGCTTTATTGACCCGGCCAGAGCTACTTAGCGACGAACCTGACTTTCGACAGCTTCCGTACCTACTACAACGTAGTGCGGTGCAGTACTCTCCTTCGCTACAGGTACTAATTAGTTCGCAGGCTAATGAGTCTCAAAGTAGTGCCAATCTTCGTACACTGGCATTCGGTTTTACTAATCAGTTTCCTAATACCGCTACTTCCTCAAATTCTAGTGAGTTAGTGGCACTTCCAGGTACGTTTAAGGAAATCAGAGCCATAGGGCGCTTCACTTCTGCCCAGCTGTTGGCTGGACCCGACGCCAGCGAGACCCGGTTTAAACAAGATGCTGAGTCGTATCAGATTCTTCATCTGGCATTACATGGGCTGGCCGATTCTGCCAATGCCAATAACAATGTAATATTCTTTCCATCAACGGCCGACTCAGTAAACGACGGACAGTTGTACTCCTTTGAGCTATACGACCTTCAGCTTACAAACACTAAACTAGCGGTACTGAGTGCCTGTGAAACCGGTATTGGTTCGTGGAAGGCAGGAGAAGGAGTGTATAGCATGGGTCGGGGATTCGCCTATGCGGGTTGCCCCTCAGTAATTATGAGTTTATGGAAAATAAACGATGCTTTTACGGCTCGTATCATGCCAACCTTGTATCGGTCGCTATACCGGGGCGAACGGGTTGATAAAGCGCTACAAGAAGCTAAATTGAAATATATCCGGAAAGCAGGACGCTATCAGACCCATCCTAGCTACTGGGCTGCTTTTGTGCTTCAGGGTGAGTTTACGCCGATTGTTCAGCACCAGAATACATACGAAGTGGCAATCGCTATTATTCTGATTAGTATTGTCTACTTTGGGGTGATGTTTTTTCGAAAAAAGAAAGCCGGCTAATAACTCCGGCTTAAAGGTTTGGTACTAATCATCTTCTTCTCTTGGTTTTGAGGGCTTTGGCTTATCGCCTCCTGAACCTTCTGAAGAACGAAAATGAATGTCGGTTAAATACGGCATAGGGTTGATTGTTTTACGTTTGCTAAATTGTTTCACTTAGTAAGTACTAATGTAGTGATTGTCATTGAGTTTGTAAACGATTTCCGAATTTTACCATTTTCTTCTCTTTGAGAGATTTGCCTTCTTCCGGGTTAATCACAGGTTTTCGGAATCTAACTTTTGCAACATTTTTTACTCAAACTAGTTCTACTGCTATTCCGAAGTATATCACTCTTGGCTGCATGGCTGCGTAGTTCCTAAGTTTTTTTTGAAGAATAAACAAGCCAGACCAGATTCAGTATGACATTGGAAGAATACAAAGAAACACTTCAACTGGAACAGGCTCCTTCTCAGTTAGATAAGCCACTGCAAGCGATGTGGTATGCCGCTAACGGTAATTGGGAAAAGGCCCATGATTTGGCGCAAGAACTAAACGACTCTGCCAGTGCGTGGGTACACGCATATTTGCACCGGGAAGAGGGGGATATATCAAACGCCCAGTACTGGTATTCTCGAGCCAATCGATCGGTACCTCATAGTACCTTAGAGCAAGAGTGGGACATGATTGTGTCAACTTTACTCTAAAAAAGTTTTGGATAAATAATAACTATGCGCTAATTTAAGCGTGTAACTAGTTTAGCTGGGGTTACATTTTTTTGGTATAATCCCACTTGTTTATCAGTTTTTTTGCATCGTACTGTTTTTTTCCGCGATGCGTTTCTCTCCCTCACACTTAGTTTATTGGCTAGTTCTTATTAATTTTTTTATATTTTAATAGGAAATATTCACATTTATGTTTAATTTTACATTAAATGTTACAGACGTACTAATTGTTGATATTTATACTTTTTTCTAACAATGAATCAAATGGATAACAGTAAGACCACCAATCTAATTGAAGCTCTGAAGGAATATAACAAGTCTCTTTCGGAGCAGATCAGCCGGATCAAATCTTTTATTAACGAGATTGATAAGCAGATTAACCATCACCAGTCCGAAGCGGGAGTTCCGGGCAAACCAAATATTGATGTTCCTTTCTCCCGAGATTATCTGGCTTACAAGGCAAAGAAGAATGTAAACTAAGACATTGTACTTAGCTTACATTGTCTACTTCTACATCACGATCCACCTTTTTAACCAGCCCCCGAAGCACCTTTCCCGGACCACATTCGGTGAAATGGGTAGCTCCATCAGCTAGCATGTTAACTACCGACTGAGTCCACCGTACAGGCGAGGTTAGTTGGGCTACCAAGTTGGTTTTGATCGCCTCCACATCGGTGGAGGGAGCTCCATCAACATTTTGATAGATGGGGCAGATGGGCTGATGAAACTTTGTTTCCTTTATGGTGAGTTCCAGTTCATCATGGGCCGGTTTCATTAATGGAGAGTGAAATCCGCCGTTTACCGTAAGGGGCAACACCCTCCGAGCTCCGGCCTCCATCATTCTCTTAGTAGCTATTTCCATACCTTTCAATGTTCCGGATATCACCACCTGTCCTGGTGAATTATAGTTAGCGGGAAGCACTATCTCACCTTTAACCGACTGACACACATCCTCCACCACTGCATCTTCTAATCCTAGTACGGCAGCCATGCCTGAAGGATTTTGTTCGCAGGCTTTTTGCATAGCTCGGCCTCGCTTAAATACCAGCTTGAGTCCATCCATAAAACTCAGGGTCTGGTTAGCTACCAGAGCCGAAAACTCTCCTAAGGAGTGCCCGGCTACCATATCAGGAGCAAAATTCTCCTGTACCAGTGCCGTAATTACCGAATGCATGAAAACCGCTGGTTGGGTCACCCCGGTTCTCTTCAACTCATCTTCGGAGCCTTCAAACATTATTTTGGAAATGGAAAAGCCTAGTGTTTCGTCAGCTTGTAGGAAATATTCTTTAGCTTGGTTATTTTGTTCAAATAAATCTTTTCCCATGCCGGGGTACTGGGCACCCTGCCCGGGAAAAATAAACGCATGTTTCATAAATAGACGATTAGTGAACTAAAAATCTCGCTTCCAGTTCGGGAGTAGGAATTCGGCACTGCGAACGTTTACCGAATAGCCGGTAACGAAAGCGAGCCACAATATCGTAAAAAAAGTTGCGAATGAAAGGCGGAAACAGGATGAATACGTAACTAAGTGACCAAATGCCGGACAAATAGCGGGCAATACGTAAGGCAGCCGTGCTTTTTACAAATACTTTTTCCTGCTGAAGTAGCACCAGGCTGTCCAGGTACTGTTCATCCAGATTATACTGAATTAGGAGCTGTTGCCCAGCTTCAGACTGTAAAGAAGCAAAAACGAATCTCTGAGCCGGATCGCGGTCAATAATAAAATTAACGGCGTGATTACAAAGGTTACACACGCCGTCAAATAGGACAATATCCTTTTCGGTAGTTATTCTTCTAAAGTTCTCCTGGCTCATACATAATATGAACCCACCCCTTAATCGTTTGTTGGCTCAAGGCGGGATCAAGCGTTATATACTCTACTTCGGCCACGTAATAATATACGCCTGGAGAAACCAAGGTGCCGGTTTCGGTACGTCCGTCCCAGTTAATATTGATTGAGTTTTCGGCTGAGGTAGATTCAAAGGCATACACTTCCTTTCCCCAGCGATTGTGGAAGCTGATTCGGACACTTCTTACAAACCTGGGACAATCGGCAGTATTCTCAATCTGATCAGTTAAGCCTAGCGGCCGGAATGTATCGTTAGAGCCATCTCCATTAGGCGTGAATACATTAGGCAATAGGTAGTTTGGACAATTCTCCACGCAAACCGGAGGGCTCAATGTACTCTCATTTCCTGAACGGTCTACGGCTGAGATGCGGTAGCAACCCGCCAACGAACGCAGCCCCGTATGTTCAAAAGCAGTGGTAGTACTGGTGCCCACCAAGTTGAAGGTGCTATCTGCTTCGCCCACAGCAGAGAAATAGATATTGTAGAAACGAACATCATTGTCACACTCGCCACCAATATTTGCTTCCCAGATAATACTATTCGTAAAATCAGTAGTTCCGCAGGGTTGTCCGGCTACTTTATCCCGGCATTCCTCGGCTGATCCACCGGGAATGGAAATGGCCAGCGGTTCACAGGGCGGAATAGTATCGTTTGGTTGAGCACAAGCTATCTGAGATAGATTAATGAACGGTGGCGGATTGAGTGCCGGGTTACCATAACTGCCCAACGTTTCAACGTAGTAGCAATATTCTATTTCATCAGATAGCGGCCCACCGGTGGTGCTTCCATCGTCTACATACTGAAGTCCATTAATAGCTACGTTCGCACTATCTATCAGCACAAAGCGATCAGGATCATTAGGATCAACCTGATTACGATAAATATAGTGGTAAGGATAATCGGTGGAAGTAATAGACCAAGGAACATCCGCTTGCCAGTCCAGGGTAATCATCCCGACTGAAGGCGTAGGCTCCAATCGAACCGAAGAAGCTACTGCCGAAGAATCGATAAGTTCGCCGCTAGCATCATAAAGATAGATTTTATAGTGGAAAGGCTCGTTGAGAGTATTCAAACCGGTATCTACAAAAGCAGTATCCGAGATAATTCCTGAGATCACCTCCGTAGTTTCGTTTTCGCCAAACCCAGTTCCGCGCACTACCTGATAGCTGTAAGGTGGGGGAAAAAGGCTTTGATCAATCTCAAAAGGAGATCGCCAAGCCACCTCAATAACTCCGGTATTTTCATCGGTAGTAGTTATACTCACGTTGGTAATTACCGGAGCATCGATTTTCATTTCAGCACAGACCTCTTCAGAAGCATAGCTTACCGCCCCATCAGGAAAGACTGCCACTAAACGGTAGCAATAGTTTACTCCTGGTGCTAATGCTTCGTCCCGGTAGCTCACCACACTTCGGTCTACTTCCGCTACCAGTTCGTAACCAAACCCATCGGGAATACCGATCTGGCAATTCTCTGGCACAAATGCAGTGCTATCAGGTTTACGCCAGATTTGTATCCGGACATCATCTACGCTACCGCAGGAGTAACCTTCCCAGTCGAGATCAACTGCCCGACCCGGGGCCGCTTGAGCAGATATTACCTCCGGTGCGGGAGCTACCACCGTCACGTTCCAGATACCAAATTCTGCTAGCTGAGGGCCAGTAGCTGGTTCAACGTCTACCACCTTAAAATTGATCTGATACGTACCAGCCCGCACATGATCGCAGTTCGTCTCCCAACGAAAGCTAGCCTCGCCGGGAGATGATTGGGCGGTAGTAGGGCCGAAAGTAGACGGGCTATTAAGAATCTCGAAAGTTTCACCGAAGCTGGTAAACGCAATATCGTCACCATCCGGGTCAGCCCCGGTAACTATGGCTTCCAACACGGTTCCTGCTTCAATACAGGTGTCAGCGGGAATTTCTAGTGTGGGTGGTTCATTATCGGCATTCTCTACCAGTATTTGCATATCACGGGTTACGTATCCTAGCTCGATCCATGTATCGCCCACCTTACGCCACTCCTTAATGATAAAGGCCACATTATACTCATTAATACTACCTACATCGCCCTGCAAAGCCGGAGCATCCCAAACTAGTTCTCCGGTTATTGGGTCAAGCGTCAACGTAGAAGGCATAGTACCGTCTTGAGTAGTAGCCGTTTCGGGAGCAGTTTGCTGGTCGTAAATATTGGGGTCTTGGTAACCATCTACCGGCACTCCATCCGGAAAATTATTATTAGGTGCATCCTGTTTGGGTACCACTAAATGATACGACAGACTATCGCCGTCGGGATCAACCGCACCAGGATTGTGCACAAATCGCCTTCCTACCACTGCTCCCTCTACCGGTGGGTTAGTGAGTACTGGTGAATTATTGCAGAGAATACCATCAATTTGAATCTGGGTTTCAATATAGAATGGAGTATTGACCGAGTTCGTCATATTAAGAATATCAGCATTCCGGTTAAACTCCCGGAAACTAATAGTGTAGGTTTTAGGACCAGGGAAGGCAATATTTCGGATGACGAACTCGCTGCGCCGTACCAGTTTCTGGTTATCGATGACCGTACGGGTAAAATCGGTTTCGGTACTTACATCAATAGGGTCACCAAAGCCTAAATCTAAAATACCATTTCCAAACTCCACATCGGAGCCAATATCTTCGTAACCAATGATGAAAATATCATAGAGGTCGGTGGCGCAGGACTGCCGTCGAACAATAATTTCCCCGGCTCGAATGTGCGTGGCGTAAAGTTCGCTGATTCCAACAAATAGCCCAAGGCCAAGAGCCGCCAGAGTTAAGTGAAGTCTTTTCAAAGTAGTGCTGTTAAAGATGGATAACGCGTTTCCGTAATTCCCTGCTTAGGCTTTATAAATAAAAAAGCAAAAAATTTAATTTTTCTAATATAGTACTATTTAATTTAATAACGAACAAAAAAGGCAATAATTGCGGTCAAATCCCAGTAAAGCACCAAAAGTCGGCGACTTTACCCTTTCTTATCATCAATAATTTTTCGTTTAATATTAATAACAAATTAACTAAACAAAAGGTACTTCTGAAGAACTATGGATGTATCGATAGGGTTAGAATAGTAGAAAAATAACCAAATAGTTTAGAAACATTCAAAATAAATAAGCAAGTGGTTAATACTTTGTTTGCTAATCATTCCTGGTATAATTTTAAGTGTTTCTAATTATTTCATCTACTACTATCGTAATATAATCTTTATATGAGTTGGTTTACCCAGACTTTGAATAGTACCATCGGTAAAAAGGTAATCATGTCACTGACCGGGTTGTTTTTGATTACCTTTCTCATTGTACACGTATCAGGAAACACTTTATTGTTTCGCAACGACGGCGGAGAAGCATTTAATCTGTATGCGGAGTTTATGACGACCAACCCACTGATTAAGGCTGCTTCTATCATTTTATACTCTGGCATTATTCTGCACGTGATCTACGCACTGGTTCTTTCCATCAGAAATAAGAGTGCTCGTCCGGTAGGGTATGCCGTGGCACACCCCAACCAAAACAGTAGCTGGAAGTCGCGGAACATGGGTATCTTGGGCACAATCGTGCTCATCTTCTTAATCATCCACATGCGTTCTTTCTGGTACGAAATGAAATTTGGCGAAGTACCTACCGTGAACTACGGTGGGGTTGATGTAAAAGATCTGTACACAATTGTATCCGCTGCATTCACCCAATGGTGGTATGTATCGATTTATGTACTAGCCATGATTGGGCTGGGATACCATCTGGCTCACGGGTTTTGGAGCGCATTTCAGACATTGGGTCTTCAGCATAAGAAGTATTCGCCCTTCATCAAGAAGGTAGGGCTAGCGTTCGCAATTGTAGTGCCTTTATTGTTTGCATCTATGCCCATTTATTTATTTATCAAAAGTTTAGCTTAAACAGAGTAGTTATATGGTTTTAGACGGAAAAACACCGACGGGTCCATTAGCCGAACAATGGACGAAGCACAAGTTTGGGTTGAAGCTGGTAAATCCGGCTAACAAGCGAAAGTACGATATTATCGTTGTGGGGACTGGATTAGCGGGTGCCTCGGCTTCAGCTTCGTTGGCTGAGTTAGGTTATAACGTGAAAGCATTCTGTTTTCAGGATAGTGCCCGACGGGCGCATAGTATTGCAGCGCAAGGCGGAATTAACGCAGCTAAGAATTATCAGAACGACGGAGATAGCGTTTTTCGCTTATTTTACGATACTGTGAAAGGTGGCGATTATCGTTCGCGTGAAGCTAATGTTCACCGGCTAGCTCAGGTTAGTGTAAATATTATTGACCAAGCGGTGGCTCAGGGAGTTCCCTTCGCCCGCGAGTACGGCGGCCTGCTGGATAACCGCTCTTTTGGTGGTGCTCAAGTCTCCCGAACCTTTTACGCCCGAGGTCAAACTGGCCAACAGTTATTATTAGGGGCTTACAGTGCCATGAGTCGGCAGGTGGCTAACGGCAAGATTAAAATGTACCCCCGCACTGAGATGCTGGATGTAGTGACAGTAGACGGAGAAGCCAAAGGTATTATCGTTAGGAACCTATTGACTGGAGAAATAGAATCACACTCAGCTCACGCAGTAGTGCTGGCCACCGGAGGGTACGGTAACGTATTCTTCCTCTCCACCAACGCGATGGGCTGTAATGCTACGGCGGCCTGGCGAGCGCATAAAAAGGGGGCCTATTTTGCCAACCCCTGCTTTACCCAGATTCACCCTACCTGTATTCCGGTTTCAGGGGAGTATCAGTCTAAGCTAACGCTGATGTCGGAATCGTTACGAAACGACGGTCGGGTGTGGGTACCTAAGACTTTGGAAGATGCGAAAGCAATTCGAGAAGGTACCAAGAAAGCTTCTGACATTGCGGAAGAAGATCGGGATTACTACCTGGAACGCAAGTATCCGTCCTTCGGAAACCTAGTTCCTCGCGATGTGGCGTCTCGTAATGCTAAAGCGGTTTGCGATGAGGGACGAGGTGTAGGTACCGGACTAGCCGTGTACCTGGATTTCCGCGATGCCATTCAGCGGGATGGACAAGATACTATCTCGGCTCGTTATGGTAACCTATTTGAGATGTACGAAAAAATTACTGGCGAAGATCCGTATCAAATGCCAATGATGATCTACCCAGCGGTGCATTACACTATGGGTGGCCTATGGGTAGATTATAATCTGATGACTACCGTTCCGGGATTATACTCTATCGGTGAGAGTAACTTCTCTGACCACGGGGCGAATCGCCTAGGAGCTAGTGCATTGATGCAAGGACTGGCCGACGGCTACTTCGTTTTACCGTACACCATCGGTGATTACTTAGCTAATCAATCTTACGAAAAGACACCAACTACGCATGAGGCTTTTAGACAGGCCGAGCAAGACGTGAAAGATCGTCTAAATAAGATTGTTAGTGTTAACGGTACTCAGACGGTTGATCAGCTTCACAAAAAGCTAGGTCGGGTGATTTGGGATAAGTGCGGCATGTCGCGTACCGCTGAAGGACTCAAAGAAGCTCGTGAAGAAGTGAAGAAAATCAAAGAAGAGTTCTGGAATGATGTGAAAGTACTAGGCACAGCAGAAGAGTTGAACCAGAGCTTAGAGAAGGCCAGTCGTCTCTCTGACTTTATTGAGCTAGGTGCTTTGATGATTGAGGATGCGCTCGACAGAGATGAGTCTTGCGGTGGCCACTTCCGGGAAGAATACCAGACTCCAGAAGGCGAAGCGTTGCGGGATGATGAGAATTTCTCCTACGTAGCCGCCTGGGAATACCAGGGAGAAGACTTACCAGAGAAGTTGAATAAAGAGGATTTAGTATTTGAGAATGTAAAACTTACGCAAAGAAGCTATAAGTAATATGAAAGTTACCCTAAAGGTATGGCGTCAGAAGAACGCTAACGATAAAGGTCATTTTGAAACCTACGAAATGAACGATGCGAATTCGCATATGTCATTTCTGGAATTAATGGACGTACTGAATGAGAAGCTAGAGCGAGAAGGGAAAGAACCCGTTCACTTTGACCACGATTGCCGCGAAGGTATCTGCGGTAGTTGTGCCATGTATATCAACGGACGCGCCCACGGCCCTCAGAAGGGAACCACGGCCTGTCAGTTGCATATGCGGCACTTCAAAGATGGGGAAACTATTACAGTGGAGCCTTGGAGGGCAAAGGCTTTTCCGGTGATCAAAGATTTGATGGTAGACCGCTCCGCTTTTGACCGGATTATTCAGGCGGGTGGTTATATCTCGGTGAACACCGGAAGTGCTCCGGATGCTAACGAAATACCAGTACCCAAAACCATTGCTGATGAAGCCTTTAATGCCGCCACCTGCATTGGGTGTGGTGCCTGCGTAGCCGCCTGTAAGAACGCCTCGGCTATGCTATTTACCAGTGCCAAGATTTCTCAGCTAGCACTATTGCCTCAGGGCCAGGTAGAACGGCAGCAACGCGCCGAACGCATGATTGCCCAGATGGATGCGGAAGGGTTCGGAGCCTGTACTAACACCATGGCTTGCTCGGCTGAGTGCCCCAAGGAAATTGATATGGCTAATATCGCTCGTATGAACCGCGAATTTCTAACGGCCAAAGCCGGCTCGGAAGCGATTGAGGTTTCTTAATTGAAACTGGGTTTATCAAAATAAGTATAGCCTGCCGGTTTTTGGTGGGCTTTTTTTATACTGATTAGCCTTGTAAAATATTCGCTCTTTTGCTACACACCTACCCTACACCTTTCTTAGTTCTAAATCTCTGATCACTGATTTTACCATATTCAGCTTGGACAGTTTTCCACCGGATAGAACTCTAACTACCCAATTTTCTTTCAATTTCAGGCTCTTAAATATTTCGTTAGCTGAATAGCCCTGCTGGTAAAGAACCGATACATCGTTGAAGAAGGATTCCAGAAATTTGAGCTTCTTAGCCAACTGCTGTTTACCATTTTTTAACTGAGGCTTATGGCTACAGAACATCTCTTTGAAATCAAGCTGTAGAATTTTCCGGGTGGATTATATTTGGTCGGCTATGCTTTCATCGGCTAAGAAATAGTCGATATAGGAATTGATGTATAAATCGGCTGAGAACAGCCATTGTCGGTTTGGTTCATACAGTGCGACCATATCCGGCGCATGCCCGGGTATGGGAATAATGTTGAAGCTGAAGTTATTCGTTTCTACTGTATCGTATTTAGGAATTAAATCTGATTGGCTAGCCCTATCGCCCCAGGCTATTTTCTGAGCGAAACTCAACTTGGGAGGGTCTTTCATCATCTGGCAACAACGTTCCGAAGCGTACGCATTGCAACCGTGCAATTCTTTAATCTCCGCTATGTTCCCGGTGTGGTCTTCGTGATGATGCGTAATAAAGATTTGCTCTACGGATAATTCTTTAACCTTAGAAGTTATGGTGCTTCTTACATTACTTTGTCCAGTATCTATCAGCAGCCCATCAACAAAGTATATATGTGAGAATAACCTGGGTTTGCCAATCGGTTGGTATCCAAATTTGAACCCTACTACTTCCTCGTGCTCAAACGATTCTGAGATGATCATTCTATTCCAGGTATTTACAGTTACCTATTTCGCCGGTAATCTGTCATCAGAAGGCACTGCGCGAAGTATTTCTTCAATTTCCCTCTGAGTTCGGCTCGCCTATTCAGCGTCAAGCGTTCGCATGAGTTCAATTTGCTTCGAGAAAAGTTGACGCCGAAAATCTTCGTTAGAATTTCGGTTCCTTCGTTCGTATTCAGTTGCCATCAGGAAAGTTATGTCCTTGAATACCATGAACATCAGATGTTCCAAGTCAAATGCGAGAAAACTGAAAATTTCCTCACCCCGACCATGAGCTTCGTAGTAAACAGTACTATTAGATGAGAATGAAATATTCGGCCAAGCTTCTTTTGAGTTATCAATCGTTGGAAATTGATTCGGTTGCGCTTCAATGAATTCAGCAAGGCGATGAAGTTCGGACTCTACCTGCGGTTTCGTTATCTGCGACATAAAAAGTGATTTCTACAATACTATTATCAACGAACCTACACTATTTAGCATAGGCAAACAAAAAAAGAGCAATCCACTGCGGATTGCTCTTTTAGTTTTATAAGCAACTGGCTGATTACATCATGCCGCCCATACCGCCGGGCATGCCGCCGCCACCCATTGGAGGCGCAGCAGCTTCGTCTTCCGGCTCATCGGCAATAACGCACTCAGTAGTCAGTAACAGACCTGCAATAGAAGCAGCGTTCTCTAATGCTAAGCGAGTTACTTTAGTAGGGTCAATAACACCGGCTTGTACTAAGTTCTCGTACTGCTCAGTGCGAGCGTTGAAACCGTAGTCATCTTTACCTTCTCGTACTATCTGGATTACTACTGAACCTACAAGTCCAGCGATTTACACAATCAAGCGAAGCGGAGACTCT
>CAKZYJ010000507.1 GCA_937884755.1 uncultured Flammeovirgaceae bacterium | reverse complement strand
ACATAGAGCTGGAGCTATTGATGAGATGGTTAAGGTAGTAGTGAGTAGTAGGAGCTTCCGCATAAATATCTTCGTTTCAAGAAAAACAAAGCCGGAATATACGACATCCTACGCAATTACCTATAATGAAGTATTAGTTTTTGGGTTCACACTTCGAGAATAGAAGCGAAACTCATGTTGAGATTGGTTAAGAAAAAAATATCTATCCTTTTGTCAAACAGTACTCTTCATCTAGCTGACTTGCTAAGATAGCTACTCCTTGATCAAAAGAGTGTGGCTGATACCCCAACTCAAATTTTGCTTTGTCAATAACTAGTCCGGTTTCCAGTGGGCGCTTAGCAGGCTGTACAAACTCTGATGCATCGGTACGGGTTATTAGACTTTTATCTAAACCGAAATAGTCGGCGATTTTTATAGCCATCTCGTAAGGAGTCAATACTTCACCTCCCGCAATATTATAAATCCCTGTTGATTGCTTCTGTACTATCAAATAACAGCCAGTGGCTAAGTCTTCAGCCAATGTGGGAGACCGGTATTGGTCATCCACTACCCTGATGGATTTACCATCCTCCAAATTACGTTTTACCCAGAAGATGATGTTAGAGCGGCTCATTTTGTGGGCTATGCCATAAACTACTGCAGTTCTTATCACAGCGTGGGGTACCCGGCTCTTTAGCACAAATTTTTCAGCCTGAAATTTAGACTGACCATAAAAGTTTATTGGATGTGGCTTATCTTCTTCCGTAAGGAATCGTTTGTCTCCAGCAAAAACAAAATCTGAAGAAAGGTGAACAAAAAAACTATTGTACGCTTCGGCAGCCTGAAGCATATGCACCACGCTTTGTACATTAACTTCCCAGCAATCTTCCTGATGTGACTCGCAATAATCTACATTGGTCATTGCCGCAGCATGGATGATAACATCAGGTTTTTCTAAATGTATAATATTAAAAACCTGTTCCCGGTGGGTAATGTCCAAATCGTAGTATTTTAATTGTTTGTAGCTACCATCAAATCGGGCTCGCCCCCTGGATACTGCAACTATATCAAAACTACAGTCTTTATTTTTACAAAAAATAGAAAGTAGCTTCTGGCCTAGCAAACCATTAACCCCAGTTATCAACACTTTCATACCACCAAAATAGTCAAAAAATCAAATACATTTTTTGCAATATATTACTTTGGGTATTGGTAGCCAAACTGCTTGGTGATTTTCTTTTTCGGCATTTCTTCTACTTCTACCGTCAGAAAAATGTCTTGCTGAGGTTTATCCCGGGCACCAGTTGGCTGGGCTGCAATTGAATCTATTACGGAAAACCCATCAAGTACTTCTCCAAATACAGTGTAGGTATCGTCTAGGTGGGGAACGCCGCCAACCGTTGTGTAAGCCTCTAGTCGATCGGTTGGATACTCTCGATCTACTTCCACTCCCAATTTTTCTTCTACCTCTGGTTTCAGGGAAAGCAATTTCTCGGTATAGGTATCAAACTCTTGAGCATTGTATAAATCAATCATTTCCTGTCGTATCTCGGTATAATCATCGCGTTGTACTAATTCACGAGCACCTTCAGCCAGTTTGTTCATATTGATGGTTAGATTTTCGGGTTTTAGAACGGTTCCTTGCACAATATAGAACTGACTACCACTGGACTCCCGATTAGGATTGACCTGGTCTCCTTGTCGGGCAGCGGCTAGTGCCCCCTTTTTGTGAAAAAGTGTATCCACAAATTCGGCCGATATGGTATAATCAACAGCATCTTCTTCCGTAGAACCTGGACTGGTGGATAGATCACCGGTTTGAATCATAAAATCCTCGATGACCCGATGGAATGTCACACTATCGTACTTACCGTTTTGGGCTAATTCTAAAAAGTTTTTTTTATGCTTAGGAGTAGCATCGTACAGGATAGCGTGTATATCTCCGTAATCCGTTCGGAGAGTGACCAGATAGTCTTTCTCGGAAGAACAGCTACTCAATAAACTGATAATCAGAAAGATATAGAAAACGTATACTAGAGCGTTTAATTTCATGGATATGATTCTGTTTAATTCATCTACGATTTTTGCCCATCACGAATTTGTTGAAGTATCTCACCTCCGCCCTGCGCTAGAATTCTTTCCGCCAACATCTCTCCTAGTTTTTCCGGAGAATCGCCAGAGCTACTCACTTCTTCCATGAGTAATAGTATGCCATCCAGGCTTACCACGCCGCCCCGCAAAGAAAGAACATTATTCTGTATCGTTGCCAAGGCAAATACCGGAACACTACACCCTCCCCGTAAAGCTTTCAGATAAGCTCGCTCAGCTCTAAGCCGTAGTTCAGTAGCGGAATGGTTTATTTGTTCACGAATAAGCTTGAGTTTAATATCATTCAACTCAGATAACGCTTCTAGAGCGATGGTTCCTTGCCCCACCGGAGGGGTTATCTGATCAATGGGAAAACGATGCACTATAGCCTCGTCATACCCCATCCGGTGAACACCGGCATAGGCCAGCATGAGCGCATCACACTGTCCGGCTTCCATCTTGGCCATTCGGGTTTGTAGGTTCCCCCGCATTTCCACTACCTGTACGTGAGGGAAATGGTGCTTCAGCAATGCTTTTCGGCGAGCTGAGGATGTTCCGATAATTATTGGTTTACCTGAAATGATATCTATTTCCCTTTGATGACTGACCAACACATCGGGTACTTCCTCCCGTTCGGTAAAGGCAATAATCTCAAATGCATCGGGCAAGGAAGATTGTAGATCTTTGGCGCTGTGTACTCCGATATCAATGGTACCCCGCTGTAATTGGTCTTCTATTTCTTCGGTAAAAACCCCCTTGGTTCCAATCTCAGCAATAGCTACATCCTGACGCTTATCACCCCGAGTGTTAATCACGATCACTTCGGTTTCTACTCCGCCCTGTCGCAGTTTTTCCGCAACATAGTGGGTTTGCCACAGCGCCAGCTTACTTCCACGGGTGCCAATGCGTAACTTCATATCCGCTTCATTAATCGTCCTAGCTGTAGAGAGGTATCCAGCAAAATAATTTTTGGACTGGCATTCCGCTCCAGTTGATAATAGGCATCATTGAACAGCCCAGTCATTTTTTCTAAGGCCGATAGGTCTACCACCTTGCTGAAATTCACCACAAAATCCAGGTCTTTTCCCTGTAACCGTATCAGCGACTTTTCTTTATGCACAGTATCTTCCAGATCATAATCGGTTAAATGATTTACCGACTGATGCACCAGAATTTCCCGGATTAGGGCAAGTCCGTATTCGAACAGCATCTTTTGGGTCTCTTTGCTTTGCTTATGAAACTTATCCATAAACGGTAGCAGCTTCTTATAATCCTGCACGTAGCAAAGCCTCATCCACTCCCGAAACAATTGATGGCTATCATCTTCAATATCGTCATATACTTGCAGTGCCCGCTGCAAATTTCCCTCGGCTAATGTAGCAATCCGTTGTAAGCGCTGATAATCCACCGAATCAGTTTCCTTTTCCGCCAGTATCCGTACAATCTCATCATCGTGAAAAGCCCGGATTGTCACAATCTGAGTACGGGATAGAATGGTAGGAAGCAGTTGCTCAGTACTATGCGCTACTAAAAGAAATAAGGTACGTTCGGGGGGTTCTTCTAATATCTTCAGAATACCGTTGGCTGCCGCCGGATGCATATACTCTGGGTGCCAGATGATAACAATCTTGTAACGATTGCTAAAAGCAGTTAAACTGAGCTTACGAATAATATTCCGGCTTTCTTCCTTAGAGATATTGAGTGCCTTATTTTCGGCTCCTAAATATTGACTCCACTCTGCTAAGGTGCCGTAAGGATGTTCCGATAAAAAAGTCCGCCACTCGGTAATAAAGCTATCGCTCACTACATCTTTTCCGGTAATTTTCTTGGTAGAGCACACCGGAAACACAAAATGCAGGTCGGGGTGAATATATGGGTTACTTGCATTGCCCGACTGACCACCCCGAGCATCGGCACAACTACCATCGGCTTGTCGGTTGTCGCAGTTCAGAAACCGGGCGTAGGCTAATGCCAAAGCCAGATTAGCACTCCCTTCCGGACCCAGGAAAAGTTGAGCATGCGCT
Organism: uncultured Flammeovirgaceae bacterium; assembly: GCA_937884755.1. GTDB lineage: Bacteria > Bacteroidota > Bacteroidia > Cytophagales > Cyclobacteriaceae > Tunicatimonas. Next base: position 8,438 of record CAKZYJ010000507.1, on the reverse strand, counting down.
ACCTCCTCTCGCTCTACTGACTGAATCAGATGCTCTTTAATATCCGGTAAACCAACAATATCGGTAAACTGCAAAGCTGTAGATTAATTGGGCAACGAAAGCACAAAAATAAAAAAGTCTTCGATAGTTTTACCGAAGACCTTCTTGTATAACCGACAATGCCGGAATTATTTTTTCTTGTAGCGACGATTAAATTTCTCAACCCGACCAGCAGCATCCACATAAAGTTTCTTGCCAGTGTAGAACGGGTGTGAAGCTGAGCTAACCTCCACTTTCACCAACGGATACGTATTACCGTCTTCCCATTCAATAGTTTCATCAGAAGTTACAGTAGAGCGGGTAACAAATTTATAATCGCTAGATGTATCGTAAAAAACCACCTTACGGTATTCAGGATGGATACCTTTTTTCATAACGTTTCTAATTTATGCCAACCCAACAGGGCTGATTGTTTTTAGGTTCTTTTATAAAGAATCGCAAAGATATAAAAATCTATTTTTTGACGAAAGAGTGCTAGCAGAAAATGTTCTTAGAAAACTAACTAAGGAATTTGCATGAATTTATGAGTTTGCAATGAAATACGCCATTGAGGATTTTTCCTAACATAGTCAATAATCTGCGGAAGGATTTTTTCCGACACACTCCATTCGGGTTGCAGAAACAACTGGCAGTCAGAATTTACCTGTTCGGCAAACTGTTCCGCCCAGCGAAAATCACTTTTGTTGTAAATAATGATCTTAAGTTCGTGGGCTCGTTCGTAAATTTCCGGCAATGGGACCTTAAACTTCTTGGGGGAAAAGCAAATCCAGTCCAGCTTACCACTAAGCGGGTAGGCTCCCGAAGTTTCAATATTGATTGAGAAACCTTGCTGCTTTAACTCCTTGGTCAGCGCGGATAGGTCGTACATAAGCGGCTCACCACCGGTGATCACCGCTAAACGGGCCGGGTATTGGGCTGCATCTTTCACTAAATCGGTAACTGATAGCTGAGGATGTTGACTAGCGTCCCAGGATTCCTTCACATCGCACCAGTGGCAACCTATGTCGCACCCACCTAGGCGGATAAAATAGGCCGCTTTTCCCTGATGAAAACCCTCACCCTGTAAGGTATAGAAGGCTTCCATCACGGGTAGTTTCTCAACCTCAGTTTTTACCGTTGATGTTGCTTCCACTCTAACTATTGATAAATTTCTTTCTTCGCCGCCAGCATGGCATTATAAAGTAACGCTGCCCGAGTCATAGGTCCTACTCCTCCCGGCACAGGAGTAATGTAACTACACTTTTCAGCTACTTCTTCGTAGTGAACATCTCCTACTAATTTGTATCCTCGCGGTCTCTCCGGTGCATCTACCCGGTTGATACCCACATCAATCACGACGGCTCCTTTTTTCACCATATCGGCCGTTACAAAATGGGCTTTCCCAATAGCTGCAATCAAAATATCTGCCTGACGGGTAATTTCGGACATGTTTTGGGTACGGCTGTGGCAAATGGTTACGGTACAGTTTCCAGGATATGATTTTCGGGACATTAGCAGACTCATGGGTGTACCTACAATATCGCTGCGGCCAATTACCACGCAGTGTTTACCCTCAGTTTCAATTTCATAACGCTCCAGTAACTGCATAATTCCTAAGGGGGTAGCGGCGACGTAGGCTGGCAACCCTTTGGCCATTCGCCCTACGTTTATTGGGTGAAAACCATCCACATCTTTTTCCGCTTTAATAGCAAACGTTATTTTCTCATCGTTGATGTGCTTAGGGAGTGGCAATTGAACAATGAAGCCATCCACCTCCGGATTATCATTCAGGTTGTGTACCTCCTGTAATAATTCTTCTTCGGAAATAGATTCATCTAAACGAACCAGGGCAGAATCGTAACCCACCTGCTCACAGTCTTTTACTTTGTTGCGGATGTAGGTCTCACTGGCGGTGTCGTTCCCAACAAGTACAGCCGCTAAGTGAGGCACTTTCTTTCCCTCGACTTTTAGTTGGTTTACTTGTTCGGTCAGTTCCTCACGGATTTGCCGAGCGGTTTGTTTACCGTCGATAATGGTCATAATTCAACGTTAGAGATTGGTAGTATGGGTTACTGATAAAGAACACGATGTTTAATCCAGCTTAAGTACGGCCATGAAGGCCTCCTGGGGAATTTCCACATTTCCCACCTGCCGCATGCGCTTTTTACCTTTCTTCTGCTTTTCTAAGAGTTTCCGCTTTCGAGAAATATCACCACCGTAGCACTTGGCCAATACGTTTTTACGCATGGCCTTCACCGTTTCACGAGCAATTACCTTAGTGCCAATAGCGGCTTGAATGGCAATTTCGAACATCTGTCGGGGAAGTAGCTCGCGTAGCTTTTCGCATAAGCGCTTTCCCCATTCGTAGGCCTTGTCGCGGTGCACAATGGCCGAAAGGGCGTCTACTTTATCACCATTGAGCATAATATCCAGCTTCACCATATTGGACGGTCGATAACCAATGGGATGGTAATCCAGTGATGCGTAGCCGCGGGAAATGGTCTTTAGCTTATCAAAGAAGTCAAATACAATCTCCGCCAGCGGCAATTCAAAAGTCAGTTCTACCCGGTCTTGCGTCAGAAAAACCTGGTTTTTGATCACTCCTCGCTTGTCCATACAGAGTTCAATAATACCACCGATAAACTGGGACTTGGTGATGATTTGCGCCCGAATGAAAGGTTCCTCGATACGATCCAGGTAATTCGGTTCCGGCATTTCGGAAGGGGCGCTTACCGACTGCATGCTTCCATCAGATAAATAGGCATGAAACCCAACCGATGGCACCGTGGTAATTACGGTCATGTCAAACTCCCGCTCTAGCCGCTCTTGCACAATCTCCATATGCAGCATTCCTAAAAAGCCACAACGGAAACCAAAACCTAATGCTGCGGAAGTCTCAGGTTCCCAGATCAATGCTGCGTCGTTCAACTGCAATTTCTCCATGGAAGCCCGCAACTCCTCAAAGTCGGAGGTTTCAACCGGATAAATTCCGGCAAATACCATTGGCTTAACGTTCTCAAATCCGCTCAATGCCTCTGCCGCGTTCTTCACGTGGGTAATGGTATCCCCCACCTTCACTTCGCTGGCGGTTTTAATCCCGGAAATAATGTAGCCAACATTGCCAGCTTCAATCGTTTGGGTGGGTTGCTGCTTTAGTTTAAGCACCCCAATCTCATCCGCATCGTACGTCCGCTTGGTATTAACGAATTTTACCTCATCACCTTTGTTCAGCTTACCGTTAAAGACCCGGAAGTATACTTCTACTCCCCGGAAAGGATTGTATACTGAATCAAAGATCATAGCTTGTAGTGGGGCTTCCGGATCACCTTTGGGCGGGGGAATACGTTCCACCACGGCTTCCAGAATTTCGGCTACTCCCAATCCCTCTTTGGCACTCGCTAACAAAATATCTTCTCGATCACAGCCAATCAAATCAATAATCTGATCACTTACTTCCTCTACCATCGCTCCGGGCAAATCTATTTTATTCAGTACCGGAATAATCTCCAGATCGTGTTCAATCGCTAGATAAAGGTTAGAAATAGTTTGTGCTTCCACACCCTGGGCAGCATCTACTACCAGCAATGCGCCTTCGCAGGCGGCAATTGAACGGGAGACCTCATAGGAAAAATCCACGTGCCCAGGGGTATCAATCAGATTAAGAATATAAGCTTCTTCCTCTCCTTCTTTTTGGTAGCTATAATTCATCTGGATAGCATGACTCTTAATCGTAATGCCTCGCTCCCGTTCCAGGTCCATGTTATCCAACAGTTGATCCTGCATATCCCGCTCATCAACCGAACCGGTAAACTGTAGCAACCGATCGGCCAGGGTGCTTTTTCCGTGGTCAATATGAGCGATAATGCAAAAATTACGGATATTTTTCATAAGTTTCGTTCGTCGACTAGCTTCCACACAATGGGCAGCAAAAATAGCAATAATAGTCGGTGTAGTAACAACGTCAGGCTTCAAATTAGTTTAGAGGAAGTACTGAATATTTATGTTTCCAACGAAACTAAGCATTGTGATACCGATTGATTAGTCACTATGAGTGAAAATACAGCTAAGAACGTTCTGGGAGGTGCATTACAAACTTGTGGCACTAAACCCAAAACCGGATTCTACCGGACCGGATGTTGCGAAACCGGTCCCGAAGATTCAGGCAGTCACGTAGTGTGTGCGATAGTAACCGATGAATTTCTACAATTTTCTTTAAAACGAGGAAATGACCTAATAACCCCGCGACCCAGCTACCAATTTCCGGGACTAAAAGAGGGTGACCGGTGGTGTTTGTGTGCATTGCGCTGGAAAGAAGCCTTTGAAGCCGGAGTAGCCCCGCTGGTGGTGCTAGAAGCCACCCACGAAGCAGCCCTACGCTTCATTAACATAGAACACCTACTAGCGCACGCTTTCTCGTCGGCTAACTAATCAGCGGTAATTAAGATTCTTTTATCTCTTTCAAGTAAGGATTTAGCCAAAAATTCAATAATTGGTAGTGAATTCTACAATTTATTGTTACTCTTATTGCCGACAGCGCAAACTACTGAATGATTCTCTCGATATGCTTTATAACATCAAGCGGTGTACGAACTAAATAACATGTACCTTTTAGAGCATAATTACCAATCAGTTGGAATTGATTTTCCGATTGTTCCAAAAATATTACATGCTTTTTAGCTTTCATTGCTAAGGCTACTTCAGACAGTGTTCCAGAGCCCATTCCACAAGCAACGATCACTTTAGAGGTTAGCACATTAATATTATTGCGCGCACTGCCCATACCGGTTATTATCGGAATGTCGATATGTTCTGAGGTTTGTTGATTGTCTTCCCCTGGTAGTATTCCAACCGTAATTCCTCCAACCTCTTTTGCCCCTCGACTCACGGCCTCCATTACTCCAGCTTTTCGACCACCGCAAAGTGTTATCCACCCCTTGCTAGCCAGCAATCGACCCAATTGATAGGCAGTTGCACATACCTCCGATTTTGCTCCCTCTCCCGGACCCATCACACCGATGATTATTTTCTGTGGCATACGACTGTTATCCTGAGTGCTACCGACAATTCGTTAAGGTTATGAGCTAAATGTAGATAAATACCCAGGCATTGTCTATTTTCGCAGGAATAATTACATCTTCAGCAGATTAGCAATGAGTCAGGTAGAAGAAAATACTTCTTTAAATTTTATAGAGCAGATCGTAGAAGAGGATCTCGCCAACGGGAAAAATGATGGGGTAGTGTATACGCGTTTTCCGCCCGAACCTAACGGTTTCTTGCATCTAGGCCACGCAAAATCCATTTGCCTCAATTTTGGCCTAGCCCAAAAATACGGAGGCAAAACTAACCTTCGGTTTGATGATACTAATCCAGTAACCGAGGACACTTCCTATGTAGACGCAATTAAAGAAGACGTTCGCTGGTTAGGGTTTGAATGGGAAGGCGAAACTCGCTACGCCTCCGATTATTTCGACAAACTATACTCACTAGCTGTAGAATTGATTAAGCGAGGCAAGGCATTCGTCGACGACACTCCAGTAGATGAGATTCGTCGTATGCGGGGGATACCGACCCAAGCAGGCGAGGAAAGTGCCTTTCGAGATCGTTCAGTGGAGGAAAACCTTCAGCTTTTTGAACAGATGAAGGCCGGCGATTTTTCGGAAGGTTCACGGGTGCTTCGGGCTAAAATTGATATGGCTTCGCCTAACATGCACCTACGCGACCCAATTATGTACCGTATCCTCCACCGCTCGCATCACCGCACTGGCGATGCCTGGCATATTTATCCTACCTACGACTGGGCGCACGGTCAGAGCGATGCTATTGAGAATATTACTCATTCTATCTGTACGCTAGAGTTTGAAGTTCACCGCCCCTTATACGACTGGTTTGTAGAGCAAATCGGTGAGTTTGATCAGGAGATGGTAAACCCTCAGCCTCGGCAGATTGAATTTGCCCGACTGAACGTGAACTACACCGTGATGAGCAAGCGCAAATTACTGGAGTTAGTAAACGAAGACTACGTGAATGGCTGGGATGACCCTCGAATGCCCACCATTCAAGGGCTACGTCGCCGCGGATATACTCCGGCTAGCTTACGAAATTTTGCTGAACGTGTGGGCGTAGCCAAACGTGATAATGTGATTGACCTTAGCTTGCTGGAATTTTGTATTCGGGAAGACCTGAATAAAACTGCTCCGCGGGTGATGGGGGTACTAAATCCGGTAAAGCTGGTGATTACCAATTATCCCGAAAGACAGACTGAAGATCTTACCATTGAAAATAACCCGGAAGATGCGGAAGGCGGAACACGAACGGTTCCGTTTAGTCGGGAGCTGTATATTGAGCGAGATGATTTTATGGAAGATCCTCCCAAAAAATTCTTCCGATTGGGACCAGGGCGGGAAGTACGCCTCAAAGGGGCCTATATTATTCAGTGTGAATCTTTTGAAAAAGATACTCGGGGAGAAATCACTACAATTTACGCTACCTACGATCCGGCTACGAAAAGCGGTGAAGATACCAGCGGCAAGAAAGTTAAAGGCACTATCCATTGGGTTTCGGTACCCCATGCTGTAAAAGCTGAAGTGCGGTTATACAACCGGTTGTTCAGTGACCCAACGCCCACCGATCATACTGATGAAAATGGTGAACCTATCGATTACAAGAAATTTATCAACGATAAATCTTTGGTGGTATTAGATAAGGTTTTCGTTGAGCCAAGCATGAGAAAGGTTAGTGCCTTTGACCGCTTTCAGTTCATGCGAAAGGGATATTTCTGTGTAGACCCTGACTCGAGCGAAGAAAATTTAGTGTTTAACCAGACGGTAACACTGCGCGACAGTTGGGCGAAGGCTAAAAAAAATAATTAGCGGAGGTTTTCGTACTTCTCAGAAATATAAGCGAAGGTTTCTTTGAGTTCTTCTATCTCCTTCTCGCAGGCATCGCGGTAATGACCTTCCATATCTGATACCTTGAGCATTCCTTCAATTCGGCATACGGCCCCCATAAAGCGGTGGTGGTTTAGATCGTGCAGCAGATTAATGTGCATTGATTCGTAGCTTTGCTTTTTCTCGAGGTAATTTTTTTGAATGTATACAATACTTCCGTAGACGACTACAAACACTGCTGTCGTAGCCAGCACATCAATATAAAGAGGAGTTTCGTCGGCAATAGGCAGGGTGCCGTAGGTCATATAGATTCCATAGATTAAAAGTGCGGAAAGAACAAACCTCATAACGTAGTCTTTACGAGGCACCATCAACATCCACCCGGTAGCAATTAGTAAGGAAATAAAATTAACGGATAGAATCCACCAAAAGACACTAAAATCATCGTAATAAGAAACGGTTATATCATCCGGAAAAAATCTCCAGCTATTATACACTAGAGGAATGATCAAAACTAAACTCAAACAAATCCATTTACGCTTGTCAGCCCGCAGATATGCAATACTTTGCTGTAGTAAACTAACGTTTGGCCTATTTATTACTTCCATATAATCGGTAGAGTGCGACACTAGATACGGTTAATTATTGCTTTAAAAATAGCTAATTTTTACAGTTTAATGTCCAAATTTACAATTTATTTAGACTGATTTTAACAAATTAACAAATATTTGCGCTTACAACTTGTAAAAATGAAAGAGTATACATCCTGAATTTGTTTGTCACTTTTCTATCATATAATTCGTATTCTTACGTAAGTACCATTTACTGAAATACCTAATTTTGTAAAACATACAGTTCAAGTAAATTTGAGGCAAATTCTTACATACGTAATATTTGTTTCAAAATTTAATATTTATTTCTAAACTATGAAAGCTGTATTTACAAAATGTGCTCGTCTATTGGTGGCAATCTCAATTCCAGTATTGTTAATGGCCGGATGTGAAAACGATTTAATAGAGCCAGATAACGCCCCTCCGCCAAAATCTAAGTTGAAGAAAGGTGCTGTTGTAGTCAAAGGTAGATAATCCGACAATTATCTATCTATGCTAATAAAAGCCATTCAGAACTTCCTCGAAGGTGATTACTCGAGAAAGTTCTGAACTGCTAGCTATTTTCTTTTCGGTCTAGCGACAAAAGCTTTTTCGTCTCCCATCTTTTTTGGGAAGTTCACTCGCAGGTTGTCAAAGTTATCAAACTATTTTCCGGTTTACGGCCTGTGCGATGGCTTGTATACTACTGAATAGCTCCCGAAACTCAGTGAGATTAAGCTGTTGAGCAGCATCTGATTTCGCTATCTTAGGATTAGGGTGCGATTCAATGAGCAATCCGTCAACTCCCATAGCTACGCAGGCACGGGTCAAATCCGGCACTCCGTAAGCATAACCCATCGCGTGGCTTGTATCCAGAATTACTGGTAAATTGATATGTTCTTTTAGATAAGACACACCACACAAGTCTAGGGTAAAGCGGGTT
>CAKZYJ010000506.1 GCA_937884755.1 uncultured Flammeovirgaceae bacterium | reverse complement strand
TAATCTCATGTTCAAAACATAAAAAATGGCCGGAATTTCTTCCGACCATGACTGCGCAAATAGCGTCCCTTTTCATTTTTATTCTCTTCTAATTTTTTAGTTGACTGAGGCAGTAGGTTCTCCTCCACCGGAAGCAACAATATCAAAGCCTATGTTTACAGTATCGTAAATTAACTCATCTTTAGCGCGAGCTTCGTAGCCATTCTCTTCACGGAAATTAACTCCCCACTTAGACCGGTCAATATTAAACTTAGCCTGAGCAGTTACTTGGCCGTCAGTTACACTCACGTTCGCCGGAAAAGTAACGTTCAAGGTTGTTCCTCGCATGGTAAGGTTTCCGGAAATAGTGTGAGTAGGACTCTCAATGCTATAATCATCCACTTCTTCATCGTTTACCACTACTTTCATCTTATCCTCACCATCGGTAGCGGTCATTTCACCAGAGTAAGGCTTCACTTCGGTAATTTCAAAGGTAGCTGTAGGATGCTCTTCTACACTGAAAAAATCACCAGACTTCAGGTGATTAGTCAGCTTTTCTTTGTACTCGCCTTCTAGGTCTTCTACGTTAATATTGTTCATGTCCATAGTGAAGCTACCGCCCACTACATCGCCGTTCAGTACGGAAATAGTTCCATCCTGAATACCGATAGTTCCGTTGTGGCGGCCAGTGGGTTTAAAACCAAACCACATCAGTTGGCTTTCGCTGGTGTTTACTGAGAAATCAGTAGCCGAAGCACTTACTTCTTCTACTTCTTGAGCTTCAGATACTTCGGCGTCAGTTCCACCAGGTTTTTGTTGGCAACTAAAAAGTAAGGTTGCGGAAAACAGTGATAAAATAAAAATACGTGCCATGTTCATAATCAATTAAGATTGATAGTAATGTAATTAGTAAGTCTGTATAACGAACCCTGAGAAAAATTGTTTATTGTAACTACAACGAATGTGATTTTTAACATTTGCTTAACTTTCAACCTCAGGCTCTTCCCAGTCATCGGTGCGGAATGGTGAAGCCGGTAAGCCTTCCGAATTATACAAATTCACATCCGGATTGCTGTACCAGCCGTAGCGCACCGCTACTGGTTGATTGACTGAAGGGCTTTTTATCGAAATCTCGGTATTACTGATAATGGTGGCTTGCGCGGAATAAAACTGCCGGTCTTCTCCAGCTACTTCAAAACCTCTAAGCTTCTCGTCAGGCATTTTAAATAATCCTTCGCCTACCTGCTCAAATGTTAAAACTACTGAATCACCCGCTACGCGCATTGATTCGTAGATGGGACCAGAATACACATTATCTTCACCGTAAGCTACCTTCCGGGCGGCAAGAGCCAATCGGTAGCCTACATCCTGCTTATTACGAGGGTGAATATCAGTAGCATCGCCGATATCGATGGAGACGGCCATGCCGGTGTTGGGTAGGCCTAGTGTCATTAACTGAGCTTCACGGAGGCGAGGCCAGTCTTCTGGACCAGACCCCGGAGCATTGAAATTGGCCAATTGCACAAACAGAAAGGGAAAATCGCCAATATTCCACTGCGAGCGCCAATCATCAATCATCAGGGGGAACAGGGTTTGGTACTGAGCCGCCCGGCTAGCATTGCTTTCGCCCTGGTACCAAATAGCCCCTTTGATCACATAAGGCAGTAACGGGTTAATCATGGCATTATACAAAATAGCTGGTTCGCTCGGAAACATTGACACTTCAGGAAACTCTCCTTCCTGGGTTTCATCGTATTTCCAGGAGCCAGAAATTTCGGCCGATAACTTCTGGCCATTTCCCTCCAGGTACATTTCTTCTTCGGGTCCGTAGAGACCTCCGCCCCCGCCAGTGTCCAACACTCGCACCGTAATAGTATTTTCTCCTCCTTTTACCACCTGAGGCGGAACCTCGTACACTCTGCTTACATTATAGCCCTTAGTCTCTCCTACCTTCTGGCCATTTACCCAAGTAATGTCGACATCGTCAATCATTCCTAAATACAGGGTTAGCGGTTGACTTTCGTAAGAATTAGGCACTGTAAAGGTTTTCTGAAACCAAACGTAGCCATCATAACCTTCTAAAGGAGTATCTGCATTCTCCCATAAGGTAGGCAGACTCATCGTCTCCCAATCTTTGGCATCCTGCGGAATAGCCATTCGGGCTAACCGCTCATCGGCCTGAGCGATGGCTTCTTCTTGTAATTTTTGTTTTTCGGCAAAGCTCAAACTGCCCGACTCAGCCGAGCGGATAGAATCCAGCAGCGTACTGAAATCTTTTATCTGGCGGACAGAAGCTTCGCTAGTCCAAGCTTCGGCCGGAGTGCCACCCCAGGATGAATGCAGCAGGCCAATAGGCACATCCTGTTCCTGATGTATTTCTCGACCAAAGAAGTAGGCCACCGCCGATAAGTTAGCTACGGTTTCAGGAGAACATTCGTTCCACTGTCCACTATCCAGCTGGGTTAGCGGCTCAATGCTGGTATTACGATGTACGGTAAACAGGCGGATATTCGGATAATTGGCGTTGGCAATTTCGTTTTCGTAGTCATCAATCTGCCCACTCAATGGCCACTCCATGTTTGACTGACCCGAGGCCAGCCATACATCTCCGATCATAATATTTTCCAGTACAGCTTCTTCTTCTCCCCTGATGCGTAGTTCGTAGGGACCTCCAGCCTCCATTTCGGGTAAATTTACCTGCCAGTTACCGTCCTGACTTACTTCCGTCCGTTCAATGTGGCCATTTATTTCGACCTCTAGTGTCCCTCCCGGATTAGCAGTACCCCACACTGGTATGCTAAGGTCACGCTGCAACACGGCATTATCCGTAAATAGTTGGTGAGGTTGAACTTCGGTAGCAGTAGGGGATTGACAGTGGGTAAAAAGAGTTGGCAGAAGCAGAGAGGTTACTCCGGCAAATAGCGATCTTACGGACATGTTGGTTATCGTTAGGAATAGCAAAAGGCCTAAAGATAACGAGTTTTTAAAGATGTGGGAAAGAAAAGTAAAAACTAAGCGTAGGCTAACTTTCGGCTCCTCTCGAAGTTTACCAAATCTAATAAAGTGTTAATAATGTCAGCTTCATCATTTATCGGTTTAAGATAATCTCGGTAATGAAGATTGATCATTTTGCCGGTATGGGTATTGTACACTAAAATCCCCTTAATTTTCCGATAGTTGCCTTCGTATACAATAATCTCCAATATTGTCTGACCTAGCCGGTTGGTGTAGGCACCCCGCTGGCACCAGTACACATTGGCTTGATCACTTACTAATAAATCCAATAAATGAGAGACGGCAGATCGGTCGTATAGGGCAGTTGTCATATCAGCTTAAAATTTGGATGGGGGTGATGAATATACAAATTTTTTCGCAAATTTCCTAGCAAAAATTTTATTGCAACTATCTCACTTACAGCACTATATGGCTTATCGTTGTGTTAATGACCTACTTCTCGAAGTTGATGCAAATGTTCAAGAAAAATTGATTTCCAGTATAGATGATATCCAATATCCGTATCAAGCGGTGACACTTATAGCAAGGAGTAAGAATCTCCACAAATTCGGGGATAACGACACCGGCCTGTCATGTTAGATTAGAGATACTGATATCCCAAAACACTGTTTTATTCTATGCTATTTGACAGTGATATTAATGACAAATAGTTAAATTAGTGACACCCTCAATAATTATCACTATGCAACGACTTACACTACTAATTGTCACTCTTCTTATCCAGATTACAGCCTATGCTCAACTAAACTGGATACATGATCTTAGAGCGGCACAAGCACTGTCTCTATCCGAAAAGAAATTGATTGTAATGGATTTCTGGGCGATTTGGTGCAGCCCCTGCCGCGAAATGGATCATCATCTGTGGAACCACGAAGAGATGGCTACTCTCTCAAACAATTTTATTCCACTTAAAGTTGACATTGATCACCATCGAGATTTAGCTCAAAAATATGCTGCTAACGCTATTCCAAAAGTGGTTATTACCGATGCAAACGGTACGGTAATCTGGGAGGAAGTCGGTTTTCAGAACGTAGATTATTATCTAGATATTTTAAAGAACCTCCCAACTGACCTGGACAAACTCAATAAGTGCTTGATCCCTATTTTACACGGTAGCGAAGATGCTCAACACCATTTCAACGTAGGTATTGCTTACCAGAGAGTGAGTAAACAAACCGATCATCTCGCACTGCGGTCTGCCTTTCTCCAGCAAAGTAGTAATGCTTTTAAGCAAGCCCAGAAAAGATCAGAAGATACCATCCTAGACGAGCAGGCTAGCTTACACTTAGTGTTAAATGATGCCTACGCCGGAAAAACCAATCGAGCCTTGAGAAAGGTAGGTAAACTAGATCACCTCACGGCTGAAGCTTCCGAAGATCTGAAGCGGTTTATTCAGGCTTACTGCTATCAGTGTGATGGGAAAACTGAGACGGCAAAAAGCTTGATGGCCAACATCAAAAACCAGCGATATATCACCGAACTGAAAGAACTTCCCTAACCTAGTCCGGTCTTTGACTAGCCTAATCCAATTTGGTTAGCAAGGTATACGATTGCAGATTCCCTTTGCCATCGTAGCTCTCCGACCGTACCATACCCACATTTCGGGCAAACCACTCGGCTCCGGCATAGGTACTGGTTCGGTTCATGCCCATCGCCTTCATGGTTACATCGGTGTTGTAGGTGATTTTATAACAGTCGAAGGTGCCCGCCGGGGTAGTGAGTTCTTCGCGTACGGCTACTTTCCGATCCTTAATGATAATATCGTTTGACATCATGTTAGCCCCGCCACTGCCCATTTTCATTTTGATGGTAGCCTTACTATCGGGCAAATCCTGACCTACTTCTAATTCGGAAGGCAGCATAATAAAATCAGTTTCAATTTCAGTATCCATTCCTTCCATTGCCTTCAGTTGCTCCATAGACTGAAGCATTTGATCCATATCTATTTTGATGCGGCTACCTTCGCAGACTACTTCAAATTCTCCTTCGGTTACCAGTTTATCTTTTTTATCGTACAGCTTAGTTTCAATAACTGCGGTCATACCATCGCTACTGTTATCTACCTCCAGCACTTTATTCTCTTGTCGGCCAACTACCTTATCTTTCTTATCATAAGAGGTAAGATGAAAAGTAGCATCTTCTTCCATACGGTAAAAGTGATCGTTACATTCTTGCGCAAAAGCAGTAGCAAAAATTGTTAGACTGAGTAGTGTTAGCACAAAGTATTTCATGAGTTTAGTTTTTGGTGTTAATACTATATCAGGGTATTTGGTAAACCTCAATTTCGAAAAATACATAATTTTTTGATTTCGTACCGCTGGTTAAATCCATCAATTCCTTGCAAACCTCCCGTGTGTATTGCCAATAGTCGAGTATCTGCTGGGAAATATTTTTGTTCAATAAGGTCGAGTAAGCCGTACATCATTTTTCCGCTATAAATGGGATCAAGCAATAGCTGGTGTTTTTGGTAGAATTTGTTAATAAAATCAACTAATAAATGATTAGCTCGAGCATATCCTCCGAAATGATAATCGTGAATCAGCTGATAATTCTTAAACTTTTGTCCACAGTAGGCCTGAGTTAGCTGATCAATATCTGACCGAAGAAACTCTCCCCCTTTCAGCGCAGGAAAGCCCAGCACCTGTTTTTGTCCGGCCAGTTTTACTAGCATTCCGGCCAAGGTGCCCCCCGTGCCCGCACTACAACATACTACATCAAACTCTGGCGAATCGGGTAGTATCTCAGCACAACCCCGCACCGCCAGTAGATTAGTTCCGCCTTCTGGAATCAGGTAAAATCGGCCAAACTGGCCCCGTAGATGATCAATGAAATGCGTTTCTGTTTTATTTTGGTACTCCTCTCGGCTAACAAAGTGTAGTTGCATTCCCTTATCTTCGGCAAACTTTAGGGTAGGGTTGAGTGGATCAATTCGCTCGCCTCTAATGATCCCGACGGTTTTAAAGCCGAATCGCTTCCCGGAAGCAGCCGTAGCGTAGATATGATTGGAGTAAGCACCACCAAAAGTTAACAACGTTTGATATCCTCCTTGCCGAGCCTGTTGAATATTATACTTTAGCTTATACCACTTGTTTCCCGATGGCTCGGGTTGTAATTGATCTAACCGGAGCACCGAAAGCCGTACTTGGGCCACGTCGAGTTCGGCGTTATGCAGCGGCTGAACAATGGGGCGTACTAAAGGTGATTCCATTGGGTTTGATAAAATCTGTAAATTTGCAACGGCAGAATAAGCAATGTTATGAAATTTCCCGATCAGCCCGAAGATGAAGAGCCTTCGGAGGAACTGTTTGAGCACCATCGGTTGGTAGTTCCGCCGGGACAGGAACTCACCCGTATCGATAAATATCTGTTCGCCCGCTTACCCAACGTGACCCGCTCTAAGGTACAGACGGCCATAAAGGATGGCTACGTACAGGTAAATCAACAATCAGTAAAGCCTAATTACAAAGTTCGGCCAGATGACAAGATTGTGATCTCTTTACCCGAACCACCCCGCGATACCGAAGTATACCCAGAGGATATTCCGTTGGACATTGTATACGAAGACGACTACTTATTAATTGTTAATAAACCAGCTGGGATGGTAGTGCATCCAGCCCACAAAAACTGGTCGGGTACGTTGGTAAACGCGCTGGTTTATCATTTTCAGCAGCTACCGCATATGCAAGGTAATGAAGGTCGGCCCGGTCTAGTACACCGCATTGATAAAGACACCTCAGGCCTATTGGTAATAGCCAAAACGGAAGAAACCATGACCGGGCTGGCTAAACAATTTTTTCATCACACCATTGAGCGTACCTACCAGGCGTTGGTATGGGGAGAGTTTGCCGAACCTCAGGGAACCATTGATGTACATATCGGGCGCAGCCTCAAAGACCGGCGGGTTACCGTTGCCTTTCCAAAGGGCGATATGGGCCGCCACGCAATCACTCATTACCAGGTACTAAAACCTTTGCGCTACGTTTCGTTAGTGCAGTGCCGTTTAGAAACCGGGCGTACGCACCAGATTCGCGCCCACATGAATTACATCGGACACCCCCTATTTAACGATGCTTTGTACGGAGGCAGCGATATTCGTAAGGGCACTCGTTTTACGAAATACAAGCAGTTTGTAGAGAATTGTTTCAAGCTACTACCCCGGCAGGCGCTGCACGCCAAGTCGCTAGGCTTTGAGCATCCCATCACCAAAGAACAGCTATTTTTTGATTCTGACCTACCCGAAGACTTCCAATCAGTACTAGAGAAATGGGAGCACTACGTGCAGTATAATTAGAATTGCCACCTGATCAGCTTTGAAATAATATAACCTATTTTATTTTTATCTAAAAAATAATAATAATTGTAAAGTTATTATTGATAATTTTTATTGAAAATATTCATTATTAGTATTGACATTATCTGGAGAGGTTAGTATGTTTAGCGATAAACCTAACCTGAATTTTTTTTACTCATGACAACTTTTAGAACTGTCCGATTTTTACTTTTTCCTATTCTCATGCTTACTTCTTCTTCAGCTTTTAGTCAGTTTGGCGACCGACAAGTTATTCAAGAAAATGAAGTAGAAGACGCTAATTACCGTTTCGTTGGCGCATATGACTTTAATGGCGATTCCGTAGAGGAACTTTGGTACGAAAAGCGGGAACCGGATAATGACGGGGTTTACACCCAAGCCTCCCAAATTTTTCTGCAGAAAAACGGAGACCAATACGAAGAAGTAGAAGTCAATAGCCTAACCGACGATGGCACAAGAGTAATATGGTTTAACTCCAAAGTTAATGATCTTAATGGAGATGGACTTCTCGACTTGGTGCACGTCAGAGCTGATACATTACAAGTGGTAGTTAACACCGGCAACTTTGTTTTCTCATCGCCTCGAAAGATAGTACTCGATTTTACTATCGATTTATTTTATGATTACTACTTAAGAGGAATAGATTTCTTTCTAGAAGACTTTGATGGCGATGGTCTAGATGATATTGTTAATACCAAGGATAGTGTAGTAATATGGGCCAAGAATCTGGGCGATTTTGCGTTTTCAGAAAGCAAAATTATTACTGAAATTGATGAAAGGTCTTCTTGTATTGGATTAGTAAACTTAGATAATAATGGTACTAATGAATTATTAGTAAGTAGTTATAATGAATTAGAGGTTTACAAAGAAATAGCGGGAGAGTACAAAAAAGCTCAGTCAGTTAGTGTTAGCCATGAAGGTATAACAGAGATTTTGGTGCGTGATATGAATCAAGATGGTTACCTGGACATCTTAGCTATAGAGGAAGTTTATTATTTAGAGGATGCGTTGATTTATTTTGAGAATAATGGCAGTGGTCAGCTAGAAGAAGCGAAGAAGATCTATCAGAATGGAATAATTAGAAGTATTGCTACAGAGGATACAGATTCTGACGGTGACAAAGACGTGCTATTGAGTGTAATTAGCGACTTCAATTTTGAAAGTGAATTCTTCGAGGGAATTGTCCAGCTAGAAAATATAGGGAACCAATCGTTTACTCTACAACCACTTCTCCCCTTTGAGAGTGGCCAATTTTTTGACATTGATAATGATCAGCGTACGGATATTGTGTTATCCAACAACTTTGCCTGGGTGAAGTTCTTTGATTATTCAGACAAAGTATACCAACACTATTATCTGCATGAATCGGCTGATGTCAGAAGTATTAGAAACATAGATTTTGTAAGGAATAAAGGAGAGGTAGAGCTACTTGCTAAATCTAACGAACAGTTGCATTTGTTTAGGGATATTCAAAAGCAGCCGGAAAAAATGCTCCTGCGAAATATCTGGGGTGG
Organism: uncultured Flammeovirgaceae bacterium; assembly: GCA_937884755.1. GTDB lineage: Bacteria > Bacteroidota > Bacteroidia > Cytophagales > Cyclobacteriaceae > Tunicatimonas. Next base: position 6,384 of record CAKZYJ010000506.1, on the reverse strand, counting down.
GGGTGGTGCCGCACTCAATACGGGAACTGGATTAAATAACGTAGAAGATATATTTAACGGGTTTATAACGGATCTAAGCCCGGATTTCGATGGTGATCAGGGTGCTATAGTCGAAGTGCTAGAATACAATCAGTCAATAGACTCATACATATTCAAGAGTGATATACAGCTAATCAATGCTTACGGATTAGAGAAAGTACTTAGTGGCTTTTTAGATGAGGACTCAATATCGGATATAGTTTTAATTGACTTTGGCAACCAAGAAACCTCAGTGTACCAAAGAGAGCAAAAAGGTGGGCTTCCAAAAAAGGCCAAGACTAATTTCTATCAGGAGGTATACGATTTAATCGGTAGAACCGGAAATCAGCCAGCGCAACTGCTGACCGAGGAGGCAGTCTATACCTACGACAATGCTACACTGACCGAAATATCTTCAGTAGGTGGCATCAGGTTTGTAGACTTGGATGGAGATGGTGATCAGGATATTATCTCGGCTGAGTATCCGAGCCATGAGCAACTCTTTAACGTATTCTGGCAAGAAAAGATGGAAGATGACACCTACGCTGACAGAGTTCTTCTAAATATTAGGATAGATGGACCAAGGGATAATACCTCCAATTTCTTTGATCTAGACAGTGACGGTGATTTAGACTTTACAAAGGCTACGAATGAAGGGCTTTATTGGTGGGAAAATACGAACGGTAAAGGGCAGTTTTCTGAACCAAAGCTTATCGATGGTATTTCTCCTACGGTAATTAAAACCGAAGACATTGACCAGGATGGAGACGATGATATTGCCGTAGGTGGAGAAGGTTATATTTACTGGTACGAGAACCAGTCGCCTCGTTTTGCTAAGAATCCACTCACGCTGACGCTCCCCCCCACTACAGCTTATACCAACCAAGCTATTAAAATTCCAATAAATGCCAGTGGTTTTGAAAACCTGACTGAAATATCGTTTACTATTACTTGGGATGCTGAAGCCATTTCCTTCCAAGAGGTTGAACAAACGAAGTTTCAAAATGCTGAAACCAATCAGGAGAATGGAAGACTATCAATAAGCTGGACTAGCAGTGAGGGACAAACATTAGCTAAAGACGCTACTCTGGTGGAATTAGTATTTCAACTAAATGGTGAAGAAGGTAGTACTACCTCAGTTCAGTTTGCCGAAGAGACTACAGCCAAGAACACTTCTGGCGAAACAGTTCGAGTAGAAACCACTACCAGCACGGTTACTATCCTGGTTAATCAAGCTCCCATTGATATTACGCTCAGCAATAATGAAGTAGAAGAAAATCAGGGAGAAGGCACGCTAGTCGGGAAGCTACTCACCGAAGATACCGATGATAGCGAAGGCTTTAGCTATACCCTGGCTGAGGGAGAAGGCGATGAGGACAATAGTGCCTTTCAAATAGTAAACACTAACGAACTGGTTACAAACATTTCTTTCGACTTTGAAGAAAAGCAGCAGTACAGCATTCGGGTACAAACCACTGATCCTAAAAGCAAGTCATTTCAAAAAGCCTTGACCATTGCTATACTAGATGTTGACGAAAATACCAATCAAGCCCCGACCGCTATCGCTCTCTCGAGCACTTCAGTGGATGAAAATCAAGATACAGGTACTGAAGTGGGCATATTATCCACTACTGATGAAGACGAAGGCGATACGCACGAGTATAGGTTAGTAGAAGGAGAAGATAGTGGTGATAATGAGTTATTCTTCATTAAAGAAGATCGGCTTCTGACGTTAGAAGTTTTTGACTTTGAAGAGCAAGAAGACTACAGCGTCCGAATTGAAACCGAAGATCAAGACGGAGCTAAATTCGCCCGAGCATTTACCATTACTATCAACGATCTTGAGGAACCTACCAATGCCGTGCCCACGGATATTCTCCTTTCTGATCAGGAGTTATTGGAGAACGTACTTCCCGGTACCCTGGTAGGTACTCTTTCAACGGTAGATGCTGATGAAGACGATGAGCATACCTATGCCCTAGTAGATGGCGAAGGTGACACCGGAAACGAGCAATTTACGATCCAAGATAATCGCCTGCTGACGCTGGTGAGCTTTGACTATGAAACCCAACCTGAAACTAGTGTCCGGGTTCGGGTGAACGATGAACAAGGGGGTACTTTTGAGAAGAGCTTCACTATTACTATTAAAGATATTGCTGACGATGAAAATCAGCCTCCGGTTTCGCTAACACTTTCAGGTAACAACGTGGATGAGAACCAACCTTCCGGTACGGTAGTGGGTACCTTCTCTGCTGACGATATCAACGACGATAACTTGACCTATACCTTAGTAGCGGGTAACGGAAGCACCCACAATATCAGCTTCATTATTGATGGTAATCAACTTCAGACCGCCGAAAGTTTTGACTATGAATTAAGAAAAAGGTATTCCATCCGAGTGCAAGCCGACGATGGTCGGGGGGGTACGGTGGCTGAACAGTTCTGGATTGAGGTAAACGATTTAGACGACGCGCTGAATAGTACTCCTACCGCAATCAGACTCAGTAACCAGCGTATTGAAGAGAACCAAGCAGCAGGCACTATCGTCGGTGAGTTCAGCACCCAAGATCGGGACGAAGATGACCAGCATACTTATACGTTAGTCACTGGAACCCGGCCCAACGACAACGATCAATTCTATATTCAGGATAACCAACTCCTATCCGATGCTGAATTTGACTATGAGGAAGATCAGTCGTTCGTTGTTCGAGTACAAACCGATGACGGTAAAGGGGGAACATTTGCTACTTCTTTCCTCATTGAAGTATTAGACGTAGAAGAGAATATCGCCCCTTTAACGGGTAATCCTCTATCAGATCAAACTACGGTTGTAAACGAAGATTTTGCATTTACAATTCCGGCTAACACCTTCTCCGATCAGAATCAAAACGATAGTTTATCATATACTGTAACGCTCGCCAATGGTGAGCCGCTACCGACTTGGCTAACGTTCGATCCAATTACTTTAACGCTAAGCGGTACACCAGCAAAAAGCGAAGAGCTAACCATCCGAGTGACGGCTACAGACAAGCAGGGAGAATCGGCAAGTGATGAGTTTATTCTGACTATTGAGGGAGTTACCTCCTTAATAAAAGAGGTAGATAAAAACTACCTCATATATCCTAACCCTTCCAAAAAATTTTTAATCGTCGAAACTTTAGTCAAAACAGATCGCATCCGCTTTTACCGACTCATTGACCATACCGGGCGCGTAATTGACAGGCGAGATGTAATTGGAATTGAACCCGAACTCAAAATTGAAGTAACCAATCTTAAGTCGGGAAGCTACTATTTAGAATTGGCTACTGATAACGATCTCTATCGTAAAAAGATACTGAAGCAATAGTCAACCTTTCTTTATCTACTTATACCTTCTACTTCTTCACCTTTCGGTTCCAGCGCTAGAAGAAGTAGAAGAGGATAAGCCATGCTGATCTATCAGATAGACCAGAGAAGTCATAGCAGCAGCGCCTAGCAATAATTCGCGCCGATTTACGATCTCAAAAACGTCTAGCTCCGAATGATGCATATCGAAATAGCGTTGGGAGTCGGGACGTAGACCGAGAAGTTCTACGCCTTGGGGTTTCAAAGCGCTAATGTCGGCTCCACTGCCACCGCGATCAAACTTATGCAAATCGTAGGAGGCAAACAGTGGTTTCCAGCTTTGTATCTGCTCGTAGGCTATTTCGCTTACATCCAAGCTAAAGCCCCGGGGAGTAAAGCCCCCGGCATCGGATTCAATAGCCGCTAAGTGGTTTTCGTTATTTTCTTCAGCCAGTTCGGCGTACTTTTTTCCTCCGGCTAGACCGTTTTCTTCGTTCATAAACAGTACTGTTCGCAGCGTTCGCTTGGGTTGATAATTCATTGCCTTCAACGCTCGCAATACTTCAATGGAATGTACTACCCCAGCTCCATCGTCGTGGGCACCTTCGGCCAAATCCCAGGAGTCGAGGTGACCACCCACCACAATATATTCCTCCGGATACTCACTTCCTCGCAATTCACCTACCACATTGTAGGAAAGCACATCGTCCAGCATCTGGCAATGAGTTTCGAAGTAGAAAGAAAGGTTAGGTTCTTCTTTCAGAATATCACTTAGCAGGTCAGCATCGTTGGTGCTGATGGCTACGGCCGGGATCTTCGGTATGTTGAAGGAATAAACGGTACTACCGGTGTGAGGATAATCGTCGAAGGCAGTAGATAGCGAGCGTACAATAGTGCCCACTGCACCGTACTTGGCCGCTTCAGAGGGGCCACCCCGCCGCTGGTTTCCGGCTAGCCCGTAGGCCGCACCGGTCTGAATTTGGGTTTGATCCATCGGGCGGTTGAAAAATACAATTTTACCCTTCACCTTTGATTCACCCAAATCGGCTAGCTCTTCAAATGTATGTACTTCTACCACTTCGGCCAGCACACCTTTATCACCGGTTCCCACCGCATTCCCCAGAGCCGTGATGTTTACTTCGTGGGTTCCTAGCTTCTTGGAATTAACAATACGACCTACTTCTTGCTTTCCACGCACCCAGTGGGGTACCATTACCGGCTGAAGAAACACACTATCGAAACCATACTGCTGCATGAGTTGGCGTCCCCACTCTACCGCAGCGGCTGCTTCGGGCGAACCACTCACCCGGCCGCCTACATCTTTGCACAAACTCCGCAGATTATCGTAAGCCTCGCCACGCAGAAGAATTTCGTCGTATACTTGACGCACCATCTCGGCATTGTCTTGAGATTGTGCCCAACTCAGGGTTATTGTAGCTGATAGCAGGCAAATGATTAGTAACTGAATTTTTTTCATTATCTATAAGGATAGGATTACGTATCAAACTTAGTCTTCTAGTAGTTTAGCATCATGAAGAATGTACATCATATGGTCGGGATTATCAGCATTAAGCTCCAACCTTCCGCGTAGCTTAATTACCTCCGAAGAGAGTTCAATATTATTCTGGCTAAATACTTCCATCACCGTTTCGGGTCCGGCCCCACCGCAGAAGAAACAGGCCGCAATGGGCAGTGCCGATAAGATAAAGTATTTGGGTTTTAGGTAAGCCTCGAAGGGTTTCATATAGACATTCACTACACCTTGCTGATTATCCAGAACTTGAGCTCGTTCGCCAAAAACAGGGTACGATACTTCGTAACCCACCGAAGCATCGTAGCGATCTTCAATCGCTACATCGGCCAGGCTTTTCCATACATTCCCTCCGGTCTGCGCCCAAAGAGTGAGTGATGTTAACCACAGTGACATTACGTACAGTAAACGTATCAGCATAATGCTTGGATAGGTACTCTCGAAACTCTAATTTAGTACGATTCTGCAAGAATGCTATTAGCATCTATGGCTTTCTTATCATCTTACCAATATATTTTTGCCTATGCCTACGTCAGCCGACCAATTGGAAGTAGCCCACCAACCGGAAAAAAAGCGGTTTGCTATTCTGCTTGACGAAAATACTGCCGTGCTAGAATATATTCCGGCCAAAAACTATTTAGTATTTACCCATACCGAAGTACCACCGGCGCTGGAGGGTCGGGGGTTGGCTGGCAAACTGGCTCGTACCGGACTAGAATACGCCAAAGAGACCGATCAGCAGGTAATGCCGTTGTGCCCCTACGTAGCTATGTATATCCGTCGCCACCCTGAGTATAAACCGCTAGTGTTGCCGGGATTTAAGGTCTAACTGGTGGATTTTACTAATCCGATTTATCTACAACGGGGCAATGATCGTCAGCGGTCAGCCTACCAAACCCTGAATAATTTAGCACTATTTTCTCATCTCGCAGACTTTCAACCGGTACTCACCGGCACTGTTCCTCTGGGTATTGATATTCCGGATAGTGATTTGGATATCTGTTGCGAAGTGTACCAACCTCAGTCGTTTATGCAAACTGTAAGTAATCGATACAGTCGCCTACCTGGTTTTGAGGTCCATCCTACTATCAACAATAACATACTAACCACTGTAATTCAATTTCGCCACGGGCAATGGCTGATTGAATTATTCGGTCATCCCCTCCCAACAATCCAACAGCCAGCGTACCGACATATGGTAGTAGAGCACCGTATTTTACAGTTGGCTAACGCAAATTTTTGGGAGGGCATTAAGGAGCTAAAGCGAAAAGGTATTAAAACCGAACCCGCATTTGCTCAATTGCTGAACTTACCAGGAGAGCCTTACGACACAGTCCTTTCGTTGGAATCTTACTCTGATGAGCAGTTACAACAACTAATACGAACAGTGAGCTACCACACCTGATGTTATGCTTGCTGGATAACGGCATACATCATACACTTGAAAGTTTACAGCTAGTTTAAAATTAACCTGTCGCTAGCCAAATAATGGTATATTCAATACTATGTAT
>CAKZYJ010000505.1 GCA_937884755.1 uncultured Flammeovirgaceae bacterium | reverse complement strand
AGCGGCTACATTCTCCTGCTGCACCAGCCATCGTAGGGTAATCTGCGTAGGCGATTTGCCGTACTTTTCTCCTAAGACAATAAGCTGTTCATCCTGCAATACTTCACCCTTGGCAATCGGGCAGTAGGCCGTGAGCATCATGTTATGCTCCCCAAGCACGTTGAGTACCGCACTCTGGTCCAAATAAGGATGATATTCCACCTGATTGCAAATAACCGGGGCTAGGGAGCGGGCTTCTTGCAGTAGAGCTGCTGGAAAGTTGCTCACTCCAATGAGCTGGGTTTTACCCTGCTGCTGTAACTCCATCAGTGTATCCAAGCATTCTCGTAAATCCATATTCTCTGAGGGCCAGTGAATTAAGGCAAGATTCACGTAGTCGGTTTGTAGCTTATGTAAGCTGTCAGCTAGCCCTTCGGTTATGCCTGAACGGCTTAGGTCAGTATGCCATATTTTAGTGGTTACGAACAGATTGTCTCGATCAATACTGGCATCCTTAATGCCTTGCCCCACTGCCTCTTCGTTCTCGTACATCTTGGCGGTATCAATGTGGCGGTAGCCAATGCTAATGGCATCAGCTACGGAATCGCGGCAAGCCTCACCTTTCAAATTAAACGTACCCAGCCCTAAGGCGGGAATTTTCTCTTGGTTAATATCTATGTAGATCATTAGTGATTGATAATTGTGCTCTGGAAAAAATGTCCGATTACTTAACACAAAAAGTGCGTACAGGTTTTGCCAAGAGCCAGATTTAGTCTGTTGTGCAATCCTATCCGAAAGTGGAATCAATATTACCAAGAGAAGTGTAGGCCGTAGCCGCTCGCACGGCTGTAATTTGTCTGAGTACCCCTCGGGCGTTCACTTTGGGTTTTCAGGCAAGATTGACTCGTTAATTAAGCTATTTTACAAGCAGAACGTAGCACTATCATTTATTTACTGCTAGTATTAGTTTACCTTTCGGGGCTAATAGTTAATTGAACACATTATCCAGCTAGTAATGTCATTCACAGATTGGATATATCTTCTGGATCTGATTGGCACTTTTGTATTCGCAATTTCCGGGGTACTAACCGCAATCGACAAAAAATTCGACCTGGTAGGTTCGCTAGTAATTGGTTTTACTACGGCTATTGGAGGCGGAACCATTAGGGATATTTTAATTGGCCGGTTTCCGGTAGGCTGGTTAAACGACCGGAATTATCTTCTGGCTATCTTACTCGCTTTTGTAGTCTCTCATCTTTTTACCAGTAAAGTAGTGAAGCTCAAACGAGGGCTATTCTTGTTCGACACGCTAGGAATTGGCTTATTCACCATACTAGGAATCCAGATTTCACTGTCTTATGGGTTGAGGGTAGAAGCTTCTCTGATCATGGGGGTGATATCTGCCGTTTTTGGTGGAGTAATTAGAGATGTTTTAACGAACGAAATCCCTCTGATCTTCAGAAGAGAAATCTATGCTTCGGCTTGTCTTGCGGGCGGTATAGTCTATCTGCTACTAGATTACCTCTACGACTTTAAAAGCTTCAATATTTTCTTCTCAATTGTGTTCGTCGTTCTAATCAGATATTTATCCATCAGATTTGGTTGGTCACTCCATCCGCCTCGAAGATAAGCCTCTTTTGCTGTTTGTAGTGTTCCGAAGGAGCACTACCATTAGCAGCGGTTTTTTTTGAAAGAGGCAGTTAATCAGCTAATCATTTAAAGTATTGAACCCACTAATCTTTGTTTTAATCCATCTCTCGTCAAAACCCAAACAATCTCGTAGAAGCCTGCACCATCACTGTTTTCCTGGTATACGAAATAAGTATCACCGTTCTTTCTGATAAAGAACCCACTATTGCACTCAAATAAATCAATGTAGAATGCTTCGTTTATGTTGATACGTTGCCCTTCAACAATAGCATCGACGTTTGATATTTGGGTTGTTGGTAAACCACCATCGGTTCCCCAAACATGCCTTCCGTCAATTGCAGTTATCCACTGCCCTTCGTGCCGGTCAATAATTCTATCCCTAGAGTCAAAAGCAGTTATTGAATAGTCAAACTGAAAACCACCTCCCTGATAGGCGGGCATCTGCAGGATTGGACGGAGGCGAGATTTATGGATAAAACCGATTATCAACGCCTGTTGAGAGCATCCCAATGAATATTTACTTTTGGGCACGTATACTGAAACCCAATCCTGATATTTATTTATCTCTTCATCGTCCCAGAAGACCTCATTATCGTACCAGAAGACTTCATTGTCATAGATTCTGTGAATCACAGCAGCCTGTCCATTAGGTTCTGCCCGGACATTGGTAAAACCATCTTCATCCTGAATAATTGCTACCTGTCCAATAGCCATGTTAGTTATTAAAACTACGGGCAGAAAGCTTATCAAACTTTTCATTTTTTAGTATTTAAACAGTACACAGATACGCAATTTTTCTCACCTACAAAGTAACGCTAATCCCACTTTCCCTTAAATGACAAATTAGTGAATATCTTACTTGTCTAAACAGTATTCACGCACGAGATTACCATGTACAATATTGGCTGAAATGTTAAAGCAATCAGCTAAAATCGGTTTTCTGAGACTTTTCGACTGCCAATGAATAAGATCAGGCCAGTCATATGTGACTGGTTGGAGATGAATGAATGACAAATGAACGGTAAGTTGACACTCGTAGAGCTATTCGAGTGTCGACTCTGCAATGATATGTTACTACTTGATGGTGTTTGAGGTACGTTCGATTGCCTATCTCAATGTTGTTTGGCTCCAATAGGCTTCAAAAAGCAGCAATATCTTACTCCTCGGCTCTGTCGGAGTATCAACTTAACGCCACTTTCTCATTAGTGTCCCCTTAATAAGTGCCAATTAATTACCGACGCTTTTTCCAGTAGGGCTTACGGCTCTTTTTCTTTTGACCATTGCTGGTTCCGCTACTGTTTTGGGCAGCGGGTGATTTGGGTGATGACCGGTGAGGTTTAGCAGTATTTACCGATGCTTCTTCATCGGCTCCTACATTTTCAAAAGGATGATCGGCAATTACCGGTATTTTCTGGTTTATCGTTTTCTGAATATCACGTAGGTAGGCTCGCTCCTCAACATCGCAGAAGGATAGCGCAATACCGCTGGCCCCGGCCCGACCGGTACGCCCGATACGGTGTACGTAGGTTTCGGGAACGTTGGGTAAATCGTAATTGATTACGTGCGACAGATCGTCTACGTCAATACCGCGAGCGGCAATGTCGGTAGCTACCAGCACATTGGTGTGCCCGCTTTTAAAAGCACCCAGTGCCTTTTGTCGGGCGGTCTGCGACTTGTTACCGTGAATGGCATTAGAATCAATACCAGCCTTACCCAGTTGCTTCACAATGCGGTTGGCTCCGTGCTTGGTACGAGAAAAAACCAGTACTGAGTTAATATCTTCAGTTTGCAGTAAATGAACCAGCAACTTAGACTTGCCTTTCTTGGGCACAAAGTACACGGCCTGCTCTACCTTCTCGGCGGTAGTCTGCTCCGGCTTTACCGTTACCCGGGCCGGGTGCCCCAAAATCTTTCGCGATAGCGCGATAATATCCGGAGGCATGGTTGCCGAAAAGAACAGCGACTGCCGCTCAGTCGGCAGTTTGGCAATGATCTTTTTGATATCGTGGATAAAGCCCATATCCAGCATCCGGTCGGCTTCGTCCAGCACGAAGTACTCAATGTCTTTCAGTGAGATAATTCCCTGGTTCATCAGGTCCAATAGTCGGCCCGGCGTAGCGATGAGTACGTCCACTCCTCTTCGGAGCGCTTCTACCTGCGAGCCTTGTTTCACTCCCCCGAAAATAACTGCGTTTCGGATGCCCGTAAACTTTCCGTAGGCCGTAAAGCTATCAGCAATCTGAATAGCCAACTCCCGGGTGGGAGTCACAACTAAGGCTTTAATTTTTCTTGGGCCTTCGGTCTTTTGGGACGAACGGTGAAGATGTTGTAAGATGGGAATAGCAAAGGCTGCAGTCTTCCCGGTGCCGGTTTGGGCACAGGCCAGCAGATCTTTACCCTTGAGCAAAATTGGAATGGACTGCTGCTGAATGGGAGTGGGGTGCGTATATCCTTCAGCCTTAAGTGCTTTCAGGATGGGCTCAATTATATCTAATTCGTTAAATGTCATGTATGTTTTGCTTGATAAGCCGCAAAGGTAGAGGAATAGTTCAGTACTACCTTTTTAATTATTGATATGGTGATGAGTGCTACGTACCAAAACACCCTGTTACTGAGAATCTTCCTTCCGATCCTGCGACAGCCAATCGGCCGTAACTTCGTTAAGCTTCTTTACTTTGTACTCAAAATCACCGCGTAGCTGATTCCGCACTTCCAGCAAGTTATCTAATAATGATTGTACATCATCCGGAATAGCTTCTTCCAGATACTGCCGGATACGCTTGGTCAGTGTGGGGGATTTACCGTTGCTAGAGATCGCAATCTTCAGATCGCCTTTCTTCACTACTGAGCTTAGATAAAAATCGCAGAGATCGGGAGTATCAGCTACGTTGGTCATAATACGCCGACGGCGGGTTCGCCGTTTGATGCGCTCGTGCAGGCTACGGTCGTTGGTTGCCAGAAAAACCAAGTCTTTCCCTCGCAAATCACGCCAGCGGAATTTGCACTCAATCACCTGGACATGGGGGTGTTCATTAGCCAGGCGGAAAATATCGGGCTGCAGAATTTCCTCGCCTACCAGCGTAACCCGTGTTTCGGGGCTGTTTTTCAGGATTGCTTCCAGTTTTTCTAATCCTACGTAACCTCCGCCTACTACGAGTACATCCAGTTCATGTAACTTAAAAAATACCGGAAAAAGTTGGTTACCCTGATTCATTGATGTTACACTTAAGATGGAAAAATTATTGAACGAACTTTCGGTAATCCACTGCGCTTAACAGGCCTTGCTCATCCCGAACATGCGTTTCCATGGCAGACACGATATCCGTATTCTGAGCAGCTACGCAACTCCACTTTCCTTCCGACTGATAAACCACAAAAGTAAAAATGGTACGACGTACGCCCGGATTAGCCACTTCGGACGTAGGGGTTTGCCCAACTAGCTTCATTTTGGCGTGAACTACCGCAATACCTTCGGCTAGGTATTTTACTTTAGTTCGGATGATGGTAAGCGTAGAATTATTGAAGATGGTTTGTAAACCGTAGTCGTGCGCCTTTTCAATAGCCCTACGGTTAGTCCACCATAAGCCAGTTACATTCACAAAGTCGGCGTCTGGCTCAAAGAGGGCAGCAATCTGTCGGGCATCGCGCTGATTCCAGGCTTCTACAAAAACCTTAGGTACTAGCTCCGGCTGATCCAGATCGGAATAAGCCTCCATTATTTCTTTTTCTTAAAGTCGCCCCGCTTGACCGATTTAAGAAATTCCCCCCAGGCAAACGGATTTAGCAGCGGGTTCGGACGGGGACCAGCCCGATTTTGTATGTAGTTAAACTGCTGATCCATAAAATAGCGATGATTCATGCTACCGTCCATCGGCATTGCTTGAAACATGCGAGCCAGCACATCGTCAGCCAGATTGTTACGCATATAAGCGTACTGATCTTCGTCGGGCAGATTAAGCGCCAGTAGGGCTTCTTTAAAGACCTCTTCACTCGGATAAGGGAAAACAGTAATTGCCGGCAAGTACGTAGTATCGGTGAGTAGCTCTACAATAATAGTCAGACTCTGCACCCGATTTTCCGGTACCAGATAATACTGCCGCTTAAAGCCCACAGTACTGAATACCACACTATCGCCAGGTAGCACTGGCATGGAGAAATACCCGTACCGGTTAGTGGAAGTACCCCGGCCAGCGGCGGGCACGTACACGTTTACCCCCGGTAATGCGTAGGTACTATCTTCGCCTAAAACCAGTCCCGAAAGCTGAATCACCTGGCTCCTTCCTTGAGCTTGCGTTTGGTGGTTAGCTACTAAAGCAAACAATATTACTGTAAGAACAACGAGATATTTCAAACCAATTTCCGTTTCTTCGTACCTACTAACGATAATTTCATCGAAATAGTCACCAACTTCGCCGCAAAGAATCAGATTTCTAATACTTTAGGCGGATTACTTTAAGGAGTTGTTGTTAAAGATAACACAAAAAATTTCAATTTTCGAGCACCTACTGCCAAGCTATGCGTGTCAAGAATTTTAGTTTGGGTTTTGGCCTTCAGCTTTTTAAAGCCTTTTCGGAGGAGGCCCGCATCCGTATTTTGCACCTACTTTATCAGGAAACGGAAATGTGCATTACCGATCTGGAACACGTATTGGATTTTACCCAAACCAAAACATCACGCCACATTAGTTACCTGCGCAATGCGGGGTTGGTTTACAGCCGACAGGTTGATCAATTTATGTACTACCGTATCCGCCATCAGGCTAAAGATGTGGTAGAGCAGCTATTCCTGTACATGAGCAAAGATGCCGTATTGCTAAAGGATCACGAGACCTACAAAATCCTGTATTCAAACCGAGAGCTGGCTATCAATAAATTACAGCAAAAAAAGTGGCGCAACGCAAATTAGACGGGTTGTTCCTGATGTGAACGGTTCCGAATAAGTAATAACCCCAAAAAGGTTAGTGCCCCGTTTACGATCAGAATAAAGAAGCCAAACTTGAATCCATTGAACCACGCTTCAGAATTGGTGTCTAGCACAAAGCTGACCAGCGGTGAAAGCACGGCCACCCAAGGAATCAGACGATCTTTTACTCGCCAGTTGGTATACAACCCGAAAGCATAAAGGCCCAATAGAGGGCCGTAGGTGTAGCTGGCTATCCTATACACCGACATAACTACACTCTCTTCGTTAATAGCATTGAAGATCATAATGACTATCAACAATATGACTGAAAACATAACGTGTACCCTGGTGCGGATACGTTTATCACTTCGCGCTTTAGCCGCGTCCTGCACTTCGTCCCGATCTCGGCCTATCCCCAGAAAGTCCACACAGAACGAAGTAGTTAGCGCAGTCAGTGCAGAATCCGCACTGGAATAGGCGGCGGCAGTAATTCCTAATAGAAAAATAATACCGGCGTATACCGCGAACTGATTTACCGCTAATGCCGGAAATAGATTGTCGGAACGATCCGGAATTTGAAAACCAATCTGGTCGGCGTAGATATACAACAATGCTCCTAATGATAAGAATAGGATATTTGCGAAGACTAATACCACTGTAAACCACAGCATATTTTTTTGAGCACCTTCCAGTGTTTTAACGGTTAAATTTTTCTGCATCATATCTTGGTCTAGCCCGGTCATAACGATGGCGCTAAACGCACCGGATATAAACAGCTTAAAAAAGTTTCTTTGAGATTGCCAATCCCAGACGAATACCTGGGAAAATTCACTGTCCTGTATTGTCGTTACTAATTGCCCTAACGAAAGGTTTAACTCATTCTTAATCAGCAAAATACTGATTACCAGTGAGGCTAATATAAGGAACGTCTGTAAAGTATCAGTCCAGACAATGGTCTTGATTCCTCCCTGAAAGGTATATAACCAGATGAGGACAATTGCCACCACCACAGTAAGCCAGAAGGGCAGACCAAATGACTTAAAAAAGGCCAGATGTAACACACCCGCTACAATAAATAACCGCAGTGAAGCACCAATAACCCGAGATAACAAAAAGAAAAAAGCTCCTGTCTTGTAGGCGTAATAGCCAAACCGTTGTTCAAGGTAACCGTAAATGCTTACGAGGTTCAGCTTATAATACAGGGGCATAAGCACCAAGGCTATAAAAGCGTAGCCTGGAATGAACCCTAGTACCAGTTGAAAGTAAGTAAACTGAGAGTTGCCTACCTCACCCGGAACCGAGATAAATGTAATACCCGACAGAGTAGCTCCGATCATGCCAAAGGCTACTAGGTACCAAGGCGACTGCCGATTACCGGTAAAGAAAGTCTGGCTATCGGCGTTACGTGAGGTAAAATATGATATGGTTATCAACAGAAGAAAATATCCGGCAATAACTGTGAAAACTAATCCAGGCGACATGAGTTACTAGAGTTATAGGCGCGTAAAAGTGACGGTTTTTTTTTAATTTTACTAGTTGGTTAAATTTTCAAAAATGGATTACGGAATTCAGGAAGATGTATTAATTGAAACCGCAGTACAAGAAGAACTGCTGGAGCTACGAGATTTGGTAGTTATCAATGATGACTACAACACTTTTGACCACGTTATAAACACACTCATTAGAGTTTGCAAACATACTCCCGAACAAGCTGAACAATGCACCCTGATTATTCACTATAAAGGCAAGTGTGCGGTAAAAAAAGGCACTTTTGAGGAGCTAAAGCCGATGCTGGATGCCATTCATGATGTAGGCATCGGGGCAGAAATACAATAATTCACTTCCCGCACTTATCTTGCGGGGAAGTTGTTATTTTGGCTAATACTCACCTAACCCCCTTTATGGAATACCCCTCAAAGCTGATCGAAGACGCAGTCAACGAAATTGCCAAGCTACCCGGCATTGGCAAAAAGTCAGCATTGCGTATGGCGCTTCATTTGCTGAAGCAGGACGAGGACCGTACGCAATCTTTAGCCGGCGCCTTGGTTGATCTTCGCACAAAAACGCAGTACTGTAAGGTTTGCCACAATATTGCCGATGCTCCGGTCTGTTCCATCTGCCAGAATCCGCAGCGCGACCAGAGTATTGTATGCGTCGTAGAAACTGCTACTGACCTGATTGCCATCGAAAACACATCTCAGTACCGCGGATTATACCATGTTTTGGGCGGCGTTATCTCGCCACTAGAAGGAGTCTCTCCCAGTGATTTGACTATTGATAGTTTACTCCAGCGAATTCAGGACGAAAATTCTGAGGTAAAAGAAGTTCTATTGGCTCTGAGTGCTACAATGGAAGGTGATACCACTTCCTTTTTTATCACTAAAAAGCTCAAACCACTGGACGTGAAGATTACCACCATAGCTCGGGGAGTGCCCATCGGTAGTGAGTTGGAGTATACTGACGAAATTACCTTGGGCCGTAGTATTGTAGGGCGGAAAGCCTATGAAGGCTAAGTTACAGACTGCTTTTGGCTACGGCTATTGCCAGTAGCACCCAACCCACTATAAATAACAGTCCACCAATCGGAGTTACTGCACCTAGCCAGCGAAGTCCGCTCAGGCATAAAATGTAAAGGGAACCCGAGAAAATGAGTATACCTCCCATCATGGAGAGTGCAGCATAGTCTAGCATTTTATCCTGTATCCGAAACATCAACAGCCCAATGGCCAGTAATGCCAACGTATGGTAAAATTGGTATTTCACAGCGGTTTCAAAGGTATCTACTCGCCCCTGTGCTTCTAGCGTAGCTTGTAGCGCATGAGCTCCAAAGGCCCCGATCATCACTGACAGTGCTCCTAAAGCCGCTGCAGTCACTAAAATAAACTTTTGCATGTTATTGGTGATAGTTTCGTTCGCCAAAAATAGTAGTTCCAATACGCACCATGGTGCTGCCCTCTTCTATCGCGATGCGATAATCACCACTCATGCCCATAGAGATTTCTTCCATCCGGATTTGATCCGGTAAATCGTCGTTATGCTTCAAGGCTTCAAACAATAGTTTTAGGTGTTCAAACTCTTGATGCACTTGAGTTTCGTTCGGAGTGAAGCTGGCCATGCCCATCACGCCCACTATTTTCACATACTTCAGGTGCTGGATAGTTTCGTCTCTAATCAACTGAAAGATTTCCTCATCGGAAAAGCCAAACTTACTTTCCTCTTCGGCAATATGCGCCTGCAACAGGCAAGAAATGGTACGATTGTTTTTCGCTCCCTGCTTGTTAATCTCCTCTAGCAGTCGGATGCTATCTACTGAATGAATTAAATGCACGAACGGGGCAATGTACTTTACTTTATTACGCTGCAAGTGCCCGACCATGTGCCAGCGAATGTCCTTAGGCATTTGCTCGTACTTACTTACCATTTCCTGAACTTTGTTTTCTCCAAAATCACGCACACCGGCTTCGTAGGCTTCCATTAGGGTAGAAATCGGTTTGGTTTTGCTCACGGCAATTAGCTTGCATCCCGAAGGAGCTAATTCTTGTTGTAATTGATCTATATTTTCGGCTATATCCATACGTAACACTATCAATTTCTTTAGTAACAATCACTATCTGAATGAGTTCTATCTGAGCAGTTTTCGTACCACTATGTTCAAAATTAGCATGATAAAAAAGCTTTTCTTTCTGCTCGCCTTCCTACTCTTCGCCCAGATTGTACAGGCCCAATCCAATGACTTAATCCGTTACAATGAACGACGGTTACAAATGACCCGTATTGGGATGCTTACATTGGGTAGCTGGGCTATTGGCAACATGGCCGTAAACGGGGCACTGATGGGAGGTACCTCCGGTAGACGTTACTATTTCCATCAAATGAACGTATTCTGGAATATTGTAAATATCGGTTTAGCTGGTACCGGCTACTACAGTGCCTTGACGGCTGACCCTACCGCTCTTACACTGGCTGAGTCTATTCAGGAACAGCATAGTATTGAGAAACTTTTGCTATTAAACGCCGGCTTGGACGTAGCTTACATAGCTGGGGGGTTCTACCTGATGGAACGCGGCCGGAGAGATTCGCCACAGTCCGAACGGTGGAAAGGTTATGGACAATCTTTGCTATTACAAGGGGGCTTTTTACTTATCTTTGATGCTCTACTGTATACGATTATACACCAACCCAGTAGTGAGTTATACTCTTTTTTATCGGCGATACAGCCTACCACCAACGGACTTGGCTTGGTATATCGCTTTTAATATGCTTGAAGAATATTGTAGTTCTATTGATCGTAAGTCCCTCGATTTGGAACCTAAAAGTAGGTAGAATATCTTCTCTATTAGACTATGGAAGTACCCGTTTATACTCCTGATCAAGTAAACTTACTACCTGACCAACCGGGGGTCTACAAATATTATGATGCTGACCGCACGTTAATCTATGTAGGTAAAGCTAAAAGCCTGAAGAAGCGGGTAAGTAGCTATTTTACCAAATCTAAGAACGTAAATCGCAAAACGGCCAAGATGGTGCGGGAAATACGTACCATTGAGTTTACTATCGTCAATTCTGAATTTGATGCTCTACTTTTAGAAAATAGTCTGATTAAGAAGAATCAGCCCAAGTATAACATTCTGCTGAAAGACGACAAAAGCTACCCGTTCATTCTATTAACTAGTGAACGTTTTCCCCGCATTATTCCTACTCGCCAGCGCATTCCTGATGCAGGCACTTATTTTGGCCCATTTGCTAGCGTAAAGACCATGAACAATGTGTTAGAGCTCTTAAGAAGCCTCTACACATTACGCACCTGTCGCTACGATCTATCGGAGGAAAATATTAAGTCGAAAAAATACAAGGTATGTTTGGAGTACCATATCGGTAATTGTCTGGGACCTTGCGAAGGACTTCAATCTGAGGAAGATTATAACCGGGATATTGAACAAGCTACTAATATTCTGAAGGGAAATATGAGCGTAGCTCGTACGTACTTCAAAGACAAAATGCAGCAAGCCGCCGAAGATTTAGAATTTGAAGAAGCCCAGAAATACAAAGAGAAGCTATCACTGCTCACGAAGTACCAAGCCAAGTCAATTGTCGTCAATACCCATATCGGCGATACGGATGTATTTACGATCGTTTCCGATGAGCAGATTGCCTATATCAACTATCTGAAGGCTAATAGGGGCACTATTATTTTGACTAAGACTATTGAGATAAAGAAAAAGCTAGATGAGAGCGACGAAGATATTTTGGCCTTGATGATTGTAGAACTTCGGGAGCGCTACCTCAGTGCAACAAAGGAAATACTAACGAATATTAAGGTGCCAGTTGCAATAGAAGGAGTGAGATTAACTATACCCAAAATTGGTGATAAGCGTAAGCTAGTAGATTTATCCATCAAAAATGCATTATACTATAAACGTGAACGAGTCAACCGAGTACAGGAATACCAGCAACGGGTAAATCGGGTAGTACTGAAATTACAGGAAGATCTACGGCTTAAGCAGCCCCCCATGCACATAGAGTGCTTTGACAATTCCAACTTACAGGGCTCTAATCCGGTAGCATCTATGGTCTGCTTTAAAAACGGTAAGCCTTCTAAAAAAGATTACCGTAAATTTAACATCAAAACCGTAACCGGCCCCGATGACTTCGGCTCTATGTATGAAATCGTTTTCCGCCGCTATAAACGCTTACTAGAAGAAGAACTTGAGCTTCCTAACCTGATTGTCGTTGACGGAGGAAAAGGTCAGTTAAACGCTGGTTGTCAGGCATTGAAGGATTTGGGTATCTACGGTGACATTCCAATCATTGGAATCGCCAAGCGATTAGAAGAGATTTACACTCCTGGCGACCCCTACCCGCTACATATTGATAAAAAATCAGAGTCTCTCAAACTTATTCAACGGATACGGGATGAGGCCCACCGTTTCGCCATCACTTTTCATCGTAAAAAACGATCTAATGCCGCACTGCGAAGCGAGTTAGAGGATATTAAAGGTATTGGGCGTAAAACCGCTCTATCGCTTCTTAAGAATTTCAAATCCGTCAAAAATATTCGGGAAGCTTCGGAAGAAGAATTAGCTAAGCTAGTCGGTTCCTCTAAAGCCAAAGTACTAAAAGACGCACTAACCAAATAAAAAGGGGAACCCGAAAGCTCCCCTTAAAACATTTGTGTTATGAAAAAGACTAGTATTCCCAGAGCTCGTGTTCTCGCTCCAGTAGATCGTATTCGTATTCCAAGGATCTAAGTAGCGCCTGACGCTTGTTTCCATCAGCCATGTCAACAATACGCTCATCATCAGGATTAGAGTACTTCACTACGTGAGCACTAAATAACCGCAAATCAAAAGCATGCTCCAAGTTTAAGTGCATAGCACTGTTCTGAGGATTTACCCAAACGGCAATCTCAGGATTTTCACGGAATACCCGTAGTAAATCTTTGTAACGGAAAGAAGCTACTTCTTTAAGTAGTCCCGTATTAGGGAAGTTCTCAGGTGGCAGAATCAAAGTAACTGCCTGAATATCGTAGTACTGACGGCCTCTTTCTTTATCAAAAATGATATCTTCAGCAATTTCAATGACTGACACATCTTTGGCTGCGAACAAATAGCTTTCAGACTGAGATGCAGCTGCATCGGCTCCTCCTATGTCAGTACCTTCAGCACCTTGTCCAGAATCGTTGCTACCCCAACCATCATCATTACTGCTGCTATCGCCCCAGCCGTCATCTCCACTGCTGCTACCCCAACCATCGTCAGATGATTCCTCTTGACCAAAGCCCATAGCAATCTCTTCCTCGCTCAATGCCGGACCGTCCATCGGAATAGTCAAGTTCTCAATGAACTGCTCTTTTGACATTCGAGTAGAAACCGAGTCATTCATATACGGATACAATGTTCCGTTCATCACTGACTCAATAATCACGCGGGTAATCCAGCGGTTTTCTGAAAAGAATGGTTTGTTTTGTTTTTCCCGCAAATCCATGCGACGCCAAACCCGGGTTCGGTATAGTTGGTCCGACGTATGGATAGGCCGGATAGAGTTATCGTTGTAACCCTCTTCGTTATACCCGTCGTTTTCTTGGGCATACGATGTAAAAGTAGCCCCGAATACAACAGCACCCGCTATTAGGCATCCTTTTACAATTTGATTGATACTCTTCATAACACCTGTTTTTTGATGAAGCAGACCGGCTTAGCGAACCGGTCTGCTATTTATTGTTTGATTGGTTCCTATTTAATAGGAACAGTAATTGTTGAAGCCGATGCTCCTAAACGTACATCTTCTCGCTCACCACGAGAGTTCATACGCTGAACTTTCTTCACGTCTACTACAATACGGTCACCAGGTTTAGCTTTGCTAATTACGCTGTTAAGACTGGCTGTTCCGTTGCTAGCGTTGTACTTAGCTTTACCAACTGGGCGGCTTCCACGTGCTAAAATGATCTCAGCATCAGTTACTCGGTAGCGAGCTTCCTTAGGTAACACACTTGCAAAGTCTTCGTCAGGTACTGCTTTTACAGTAAGACTACGTAGACGGTTAGCCGCTTCACCCTGCTTCAGGTTTACTGGTTTGTTACCTGGTCCTAATACTTCAATAGAAGGCTTGGGAATAGGCTTCACCCGGAAAGACTCGGTACCGATTTTGTATCCATTGCTGCTTACAGTCAAGTCAACCTTAGCTGCCTTAGGAATAACTGTAACCTGACCAGTTTTAGCACCGGCAACAGCAGTTCCACCAGTAGCACTGAATGAAGGTTTGTAACTTGTTCCCAGAGCAGGTACGTTTACTTGCAGGTCATTCGCACAGTTCAGATAAAGCGCTTGCATTGCCTGAGATTGTACTTGGATTACTGGCTTAGTTACAAAGTATGAGAATGTCTCTTCGTAAGTCTCTGAGTTAGCTCCCTGGTCAATCTGAATGGTAGCCTTAAACTTCTGCTCCGCCCGATTGTCCTTATCATATTTAGTAGCGCTGGCCGGGAATTTAATTTTTCCCATTCCTGCTTCTACCGGAACTGGCTTGCCGTTTACCATCATCTTAGGAGTAACTGCACTAGAAGAAGCTGCAATAAATAGATCAGCTTCGTAAGTAGTCCCCGCAGCCACTACATTAGACTTAGGACGAACCATCACTTTGATATCGTCAAACTTCAAATCCTTGGCTCCTACTTTACGAGCAAGCTCATCCAGAGCAGCTGATTCACGAGCCAGCACCTGCGTTTTCAGATCATTCAGAGTAGCCAAACCAGCTACCATTGGAGTATTTTGGAAGTTTAGTTCTGCAAAGCTCTTCTTGTTCTGATCAGGATTATCTTTGAATACCGGGTTTTCCCGTCCGTCTAAGGCTAACGGCTCGAATTCAGCCCCAGTCTCCTGGGCAATGAACTGAGCGTAACTATTCAGAACCTCCTTCAATTGATCACCTTGCTTCTCACGCACCATCAGATTAGCAATCTCATCTTCGTTCTTACCACCTTTATATGCACCACCTTCCGATTCAGTTCCTCCAGTGATATCTATAAATGTACTGCGGTATTCATCTAACTTGCTAACCACTTCATTAGTCTTAGCCCGTACTTCTTGCGCTTTAGTCAGTACGGTTACGTCTTCTTCGCGATTACCCGCATCTTCTACTGCACTGCGAATGCGGTCTACCGTATTGCTGTTTTTCGCTTTGTAGTTAGCAGCGGATTGCTCTAGACTCTTGTCAATAAATATGAAGCGGTCTAGAATCGTGTTGCTTACTTGCAAAGCGAGAAGAGCGGTCAGTACCAGGTACATCATACCGATCATCTTCTGCCTGGGGGTTTCTTTTCCTCCTGCCATGTTGTCCTGTTTTAGCGTTTATTTACTAATTATTGATCTAATTGATTACGCTTTCATCGCGTTCAACATGTTACCGTATACACGGTTCAGAGAGGCAATATTACCGTTCAGCGAAGAGAAGTTACTACGGAACTGCTCAGCATCTTTACTAGCCTCAGCCACATTTTCCATTGCACCACTCAGGTTCGCGTAGAATTTGTTCATAGACTTCAGATGGCTGTTAGCATCCTGAAGCTCCATTTCATAAACAGCGTTCAAAGAAGCCAAATTCTTTGTAACAGTCTGAACCTGTGCGTGGTATTCCTTCGCATCCTGACTAGCAGTAGTCATCTCTGACATTGCAGTGATGGTAGTCTCGTAAGACTTATTCATGTTAGTCAATGACTGAGAAGCAGTTTTTACATTTTTCGCATACTCGTTAGTAGCTACAGCGGCATCAGTAATAGTTCCAATCTTATTTACTGACTCTGAGAGGTTTCGCATACCGCGTCCTAGGCTATCAATCAATTCACCACCAACCTTAGATTTCTCTAACATAGCATCCAGTTTGTTAGAAACTGAATCGCCTTTCCCGTTGGCAATCTGCTTGCGAGAAACGGCAGGAGTATCACCTGCTAATTCAGGATAAACTAAAGACCAATCGTACTCGTGCTTCTTAGGCTCAAATGCGCTAAGAAAGAAGATAACTGCTTCAGTAGTCAGTCCAACTCCAAGCATAAGTCCTGCACCGGGCAAGTGCAAAATTTTAAACATCGCCCCTACGATTACAACTGCTGCACCAATTCCGTAGATTTTGGGCATGATGCTCGTATACAATAATTCTGAAAATCCACCTTTTTTCTTTGCCATGATGTAAGAGTTTTAGAAAATAGAATGTTAATATTTGATTATATGATTAGTTAAATTCATTACCAGCCGAACGGCCAATGTATGTCATCGCACAACGGAATCCGATGTAAGCGGTAGTAGAGTCTTTGTACTCGAAAGTTCGAGTACCGGTTTGCAGGAAGTACGATACATCCTTCCATGATCCACCTCTAACCACTTTTCTGAACTCGTTTGGATCATTATAAGTAGGGTTCAAATCCCAAACGATGGCAGTAGCAGCAGGGTTCCAGGCATCTTCGCACCACTCACCTACATTACCTGACATATCGTACAAACCAAAATCGTTAGCAAAGTACGAAGCTACGGGTGCCGTGTAGGCAAACCCATCGTCAAAGTAGTTACCGCGTCCTGGCTTGAAGTTAGCCAGCATACATCCTTTAGAGTTACGGATGTAAGGACCACCCCAAGGATATTTAGCCATATCACGGCTACCTCGAGCAGCGTATTCCCACTCAGCCTCAGAAGGAAGGCGGAAGTTAGGCATGATAAACATACCGTTGCTTTCACGATAATCGTTCAGATAAGCCGTACGCCATTGGCAGAAAACCTTAGCTGCCTCCCAATCAATACCTACTACTGGATAGTTATCAAAAGCGGGGTGAGAGTAATAGTACTGTACCAGCGGATCACCCATGTGATGGGTATAATTACGCTGCCATACAGTAGTATCAGGATAGAGTTCGTCTTGCACGAAGTTGGCACCTTTTCCGATAAGGAATTCGTACTCACCTTCGCCCTCTTGAAGCTCCTGAATGAACTGCCGATACTCATTATTGGTAATCTCAGTATCATCCATAAAGAACGCTCCAATGGTGATTTGCTTGTTAAAGCTTACCTGGGTAGCGATGGGATCTTCATCGGCCTGCCCCATGTGGAACGTTCCGGCAGGAATCCGCACCATGCCATACGGCGTAGGCATACCGTCGTATTCACGGCCCTGTACACCGACAAGCTGTCCGAAATCATCGCCGCCACCTCCAAAGAGGCCACAACCCTGCAACGCTAAAAGCGCACAGAGAGACAAGACAGCACTGCTGCATCGAATAGATTTACACATAACACAAATTGTTTTATAACATACACGTCTATACGAACACAAATATTGTAAATGTTCTTCAATAAGAACGAAGCAAAAATGTTAGAATCTTTGCCTTGTAATATTTTTCCAGTTTTAGCAAATCATTTGAATTATATCAATTATTTATTTAATTATTCAAATAATTCATTTATTGCCTAAACCGGGGTGTTCTAATAATTTTCTTTTCACCTGCTGAAGATACCGGCAAACTATAGCTTACCATTATCTCATGCGAGGAGGTAGCTTTAGCCTCCTGTGCAATTATAGTATAATCAAATGCGTAGCCAAGTTTCAGTGACTTCTCACGGAAAAAACTGTACCCAATCATACCAATCAACGATTCCTGCTGCCGGTAAGACAATCCTCCCCACATGGTATCATTGTAAGTGGCCATTACTCCTATGTCAAATGAGTACGTATTAAGATCGGACTGAACCAGGAACGATGGTGTCAACCGTAATTTATACGTAGGCTCGTAGTCGAAACCACCAGTAACAGTCATATGGTTCTGTAAAGGGTTATTTAATGTATCAATTCCTCCAAAATTAAACTGAGTATCCACTAGATGTTTAAAACCAACACCTGCATAAAACTGTCGGGCTCGATAGAATACTCCCGCCGAAAAGTCAGGCCGCATCTGAGAATCTCTTCCCGCCCTTCTTAAAGGGTCGTTCGGATCTACCCAACGGTACTGATCAAAGTCGATTGTTTGAGAAAAAGCGCCTACTCGTATACCCAGACTTAATTTAGCAGCTCCTACACCCAAGTGGTAGGCAAAAGAGGCCTGAGCTTCCTGGTTAGTAAGCGGACCAATACGATCGTTCACTACGTGAAGCCCAAATCCGCTCCTTAGTTTAAGGATGGGAGTGTTAAGACTAATTACCTGGGTATTTATACCACCGCTCAGATCACCAGTAGTGGGCTGGTATCCGGCCCATTGAGTACGATGAAATGCAGTAATTGTGGTTATTCCTTCTACACCAGCGTAAGCAGGATTGTAAAATAAGGTATTGAACATGTACTGGCTAAACTGGGCACTCTGCTGAGCATACGTAATCGTGCTGCATACAGTACACAGAAAAACAAGTACAACAAGCGCTTTTTTCATACCTAGAGAGTCAAAATCAGGCCTAAAAGTATAATTCTGTTGTTAGTTTTCCTTAACAGAAATATACTTTTTCATACAACGTACGCTTATTTGTAGAATTGTACTAGCCTCTTACTATTATTTTTTGACTTCTTGTTGATGATTTTTGTTTGCTTCCTTGATATAAACTTCGAGAGCACCTGTCATGGAAGGGGCATTAGGCATAGGAGCCTGAATATCTAAAACAAGCCCTGCATCGCGCACCGCATTAGCTGTAGTGGGGCCAAAGGCAGCAATCCGGGTTTTGTTCTGTTTAAAATCAGGGAAGTTTACAAATAGTGAGTTGATACCTGAGGGGCTAAAGAAGGCGATAATATCATAGTATACATCCTCTAAGTCAGATAAGTCAGCCGCTACTGTTTCGTACATAACAGCCTCATTATACTGATATCCACCGTTTTTCAGGAAGTCGGGGATGTCGTTTTTCCGGATACTGGAGCAGGGAAAAAGGTATTTCTCATCTTTGTGCTTCTTAAGTATCTCAATAAGGTCTTGCGCGGTGCGGAAGCCCGTAAAGATTTTTCGCTTACGAATTACGATGTACTTCTGTAGATAGTTAGCTGTCTGCTCCGAGATGCAGAAGTATTTCATATCAGAAGGCATTTCTATGCGTAACTCGGAGCATATATTAAAGAAGTGATCTACGGCATTACGGCTGGTAAAGATAATAGCCGTATGATCCAAAATCTCGACTTTCTGTTTACGAAAGTCTTTAACGCTTACTGGTTTCACTTCGATAAATGGGCGAAAATCAACTTTGATTCCATACTTGTCGGCTAAGTCAAAGTAGGGCGATTTTCCGTTTTGGGGTTCGGGCTGAGAAACGAGGATGCTATTTACCGGGTAAAGTCTTTCTTTGTTAATTCTGCTATCGCTCATGCGTATTCCTCTGATTTTATTTTTTACTGTCTACTAAATTCCGAGTAAGCTGTTGAATAATTTTCTCTCTCTGTTCGATAGAACAGTAGGTGTTCCACTTTCTAAGAAACACGAGAAAAGTTAATTAAATTCTATTTATTATTGAATAAATACTTAACCTATCAGCAATTCGAGTCCGGCTAGAAGCGGGAGAATTTCTGCAACGCAAATGTATGAAAATAAATATATATTTCGAAACGAGGCATTCTTAGCTAAACGAAGATACAGGACTACAATCCGAAGTAAAGCAAAAGCTAAAAATCCGTAAATCAGTCCACGAACGTAAATCTCTTCACTAATCTGGGCATTAGGAAAGAAGCAGATCATGACGACGAATACCCCCGCCCAAAAGACGAGCGACATCCGCATAAAGTCAAACATATGCAAGTACTTCATAGCGCGAAGCCGAAATAATGATCCCAACAACATTAGCAGTAAATACTTGATCCAAATAGTAGCAAACACAATAAGCGCTAACTCTACCCATAGAAGCATATACTGGGAGAATGACTGTAGTGGAAACGTAGTGTAAGGAATGGTAAATGGTAACTCAGCAGTAAGAGGCACAATAATAATCAACAGGAAAGAAATGAGTAGGCAGTGTTGAATTAGGAATAATACGTGAGCCTCATTTAGCAGCTTAACACGCACATCATCTTCCCGTACCTTAGAAGAAAAAATACGTGGTATGTCATAAATTGCTTTGAAGCTGCGAGAGTACTGATGTTTGAGAGTCGCGTAAAAGATCAGTAAAATGAGCAGGCCTACTACAAAGAAGTCCATTTTCAATGCTTTGGCCCGGGTAACTACCTGATTCTTCTCAGCCAGTTGTTGACCAAAGTTCACTACTTCTAAGCTTACTTTATCAAAATCCTTTTCTGCTTGAAAAATGGTAAGAAATGCTTTGTTCTGATAATACTCTCTTAGACTATCAATACTTAGATAAATACAGTTAGAACTACCGAAATTTTTAATAAGCCGTTGATTGATTAGTAATGAGCTATTTTTGGGCGCACAGCACCGAAGCTTACTGCCCTGGTATTCGATTAAATCTATGGGGATACCGATCACTGAGCCTTTCTTCTGCTGGTCGGAAATAAAAGGAATATAACGATTCTCTTCGTCAACAGTCAACCACTCTGAGCGCAAGTCTTTAATTACAAAATAGTCAGACTCGGCCGTTCCAGAAGTATTGACTTGCCCCGAAGCCGAAATACTTAAGTAAAGAAGTATCGTAGCTATAAGAAAGCGATACATAGTATTCATCTTAATAGGCTCTGTACATGAATCGTACCGCAACTGCTGAGATGCCCGAGATAATACGTAAGTTTTGAAAAAATGCATTATTCAGAAACGGCTAATATAGCCAAAATGTACTTTAGAGGTACTAAAGTTCAATTCCTGATCCTGAGATTTTCCTAAGGCATATACTAGGCTAAAAAGCCCAGCAGAAGTACTCACACTAATGCCTGCCCCAATGCCTAAGGGTACATCTACACCTCGGTAGCCTTGGTACTCTTCTCGCAACCAGGCTTGGTCATAAAATGCGAACAAATACGATGGAATGGCACTTTCAGGTTCCAGAAGCCACCGTAACTCCAAGTTTGATAGTGCGAATTGTGAAGCAAAAAACCAGTTATCATTAAACCCACGTAAGCTTTTTATGCCCCCCAAACGATACAGCTCATTAAGAAATAATTGTTCGTCTAATAAGCCAGCGCCTCGTAACCGATGAAATAATCCTACACTGCTGCCTAGCATGTAATATTGAGCGAAAGAAAGTTCACCCGCCCACTGGTCACTTTCCACAGTCTGATAAGTGAGCAAATCGTTCTGAGCGTCTTCCTGCGTCCAGAACGACACTGACTTTCTCCCCCCTCGTCCGGAGATTGATAACGAGTAGCCCCGCCGGGGAAACAGTAAGCGATCTACCTGATTCCATTCGTAACGAAGACCACCACCTTGGATTGAAACATCGGCCAGCGGCGGGGCTACTGTTTCGGTAGTAAAACTGTTTTCACCGGTTAAGCGGCTACTGCGCCAGTCACCAAAGGCGGTAATTCGCTGGCTACTTCCACTTACGTACGACACGTTAAGGTTCACGTTCCGATTAAGAAACAGCGTATCTTCCTTGAGTAAGCTGAAATTAAATCCTATCCCTAAAGGAGAACGGAGTAGATTCGGATGATCGTAAGTAATGGCTAATTGCTGAGAAGCTACCTGCAAGCGTTGCCAGTTAAGCGAGAAGGTTTTTCCAGTTCGCCCCAGATTTCGCAGTAGGATATTCAGTTCTCCGGTCAACAGTAGTTCTCCATCACGCCCTGCGTCTGGTAGCACTGACAGAATCCCGTCTATCTGATTAGTAGGCTGATAAGAAAGAGGTAAGTACAGGTTAGCCACCTCGTTTTGAAACCTGGTTTCTACAGGTCCTTCTAATAAGAGATAAGGTAAAAGCTGAAGACGCGAGGTAATCTGAGCCACTTTCTTTTCACTGTAAACCGAACCCGTACGAATACCCAAGTAAGCCTCGAGAAACTCCGGGTTCACCCTTTCGGTACCGACTACATTCAGTTCACCGAAATGTATTAACGATCCCGACTGGTAGTCTAAGGCAGCAGATATTTCCTGCCCCTCTATTTTCACATCTTTCAGACGTACTGAGGCAAAAGGATAGCCGTGGTTCTCAGAATAGTTCAAGCAGTTTTCTACCAACTGCTGAAAATCATCGTACTGAAAGGGCTGCTGCAAAAAAAGTTCATCCCGGTAGCCCGACTGAGCCTGCATAATTGGATCTAAATTACCCGATTGCAAATAGGCCCAGCGAAAGGGCGACCCGGGGTGTATTCTTACCCGATAGATTAAGCTATCGGTGGTGGGTAGCGGCTGCACGTAGGCCTGAAAATAGCCCGTCCGCTGAAGGGTAATAATAATAGTATCTACTGCCTGCTGTACTTCTACAAGACTAGCGTATTCGACTGAGGGAAGATAAGACCTAAGAAGCTCTTTATCAGGTTCAGAATTTTCTATGCGCAACTGCCACTGGGCGTAGGTTGCCCCACTACCCACAAAAAGCCAATACATTATAACTAATACAAGTGCACGCATGTATTTGGTTGATCGCTGACTTCAAAAGTCTTATAAAGCAACTACAAATACAACCTATTCGTCTGCTAGTGAAAGTTTTAGCCCAAGATTGCGCTTTTTTGCCGAAGGCTATTTAAAAAACTCGTTGGTGTAAAGTATGGAGGTATCAACCTGCCCAATGTTCATGGGTACTCCGTGTACATCCTTTAACACCTTAGTCTTAATCATCCATTCTATAAAATCCTGCCAGCGAGTACCATCCATGAACCCCCAAAGGCCTTCATCAGACAAAATGTGCGGCGTCAGCATCCTCATTGATTCTGTAATCGTAGATAAGTTTTGCCAATCGGGATGATTAATATGTTGATGAAGCAGTTCGGCAGACCCGTCTGGATTTTCAGCTACGTAGCGCCAGCCTTTTTCCGCCGCTCGGATAAACGCCTGAATAGCATTACTTTCTTCGGTTGCGAAATCTGCGTGCGTAATGAGTAACGGAGAATAGCCGTAGGGAATGCCGTAGTCGCCTAATGAAAAAGCCCGAAACGAGAGGTTTTGCTCTAGCCTTGCTTTGGGGCCTTCCCAAGGTAAAAATACCCAGGTGGCATCTACTGACCCGTCAGCCACCGTACGCCACATTTCTAAATACTCGGGGCTGGAAATTTGTATATCACCCGTTCCCCCATCATTCTTTATTAACTGACGGACAATATCATTTTCGAAACGAGCATTATAGGAGGCAAAAACTTTTCCATTTAGCTGAGCCGGACGTTCAATATCGCTATTAGCTCGAACGACGATAGCACTCGCATCTTTTTGCAGTGCTGCCGCTACGGCTGTGAGAGGAACTGAATTCTTCAGCGTATTAAAGCTAATCACGCTTTCTGAAGGAGCGATGGCTAACTGTACTTCTTTATTGGATAATTTTTTAGCAGGAGTAGTTGCGTAGTTATCATCTTCTGGACTAATGAAGGTAACATTCAGCGATTCATCTTGATAATAACCTTTTGCTTCCGCTACCAAGTAGCCAGCGTGTAGTGTATTGGGTGACCAGTCTAAGGCTAGGGTAAGTCTCATAGTTGATGGTGTTATATGACAGTTTTAATTTCTTTGTAGTACCAAATCACAATTTATTTCGACATCTTCGATGGTTGCTCCTTTACTTCTGTAAAATTCTTGTGCCTTTTTATTCCATCTTGAAACTTGCCACTTCATTTTGTAACAACTTTCATCTCGACCGATTTTTACTACTTCATTAAACAACTTATTTCCTAAACCTGAACCACGATATTTTTCTACTACATATAAGTCATCTAAATAAATGGCCTTTCCCGTCCATGAGTAATAGCAGATAAAGTATGTGGCAAAACCGATAATCTTCTCTTCGTAAGTGGCCACAAGACAGTTAAAATAATTCTGATCCTTCAACATTTCCTCAGGAGTAATTGTCACTTTCTCAGGACTCTCTATGAAGGTCGCAAACTCTTTTATAAGTTTATGAATGTCACTGAAGTCTTTAGGATTAGCTTTTCTGATACCAAATTCCATTGTAAAGATGTAGGTTAGGTCAATTATCGACATTCACTAGCATGTCGTTAGTGTAAAGCGAAGCGATATTGATTTGTTCTGCCGAAATTTGGCGGCTATCATAGCGTTGTAGCAATTGGTGTTCGCTAAGCCATTGTACGTAGGTGCTCCAGCGACTAGCCTGCATTATGCCCCACTGCTGTTGATCGTTCAGAAAGCTGGGGGCGATTACTTGCATTGCCTGGATAATAAAGTCCAGATCCTGAAAGTTTGGATGATCAATATGACTGACTAACAGTTGAGCAGTTTCCTCCGGGGCAGCCGCCGCCCGTTGATAGCCTTGACTTACTGCTTCCAGAAATACTTGGAATGCTTCTTGGCTCTCATTTAGTACGTCTTCACGAGCCATTAAGATAGGTGAATATCCATAGGGAATTTGGTAGTCGTGCAGACGGAAAGCGTTAAGTTTTTTCCCTCTTCGTTCGGCAATCACTCCTTCCCAAGGCATAAATACCCAGGCCACATCAAATTGTTTTTGTAAAAAGGCCTCGAACACTTCCAGACGCGGTGGTGTGACCAAATTAATTTCTCCTTTTCCACTATCCTGCTGAATCAGGCTTGTGAGTAATTCCTTCTCTAGCTGGGTTTTGTATCCCCCGTAAGTCTTTCCATCCAGCTGGCTCGGACGGATAATTCCAATGTCGGGCAATGTTACAAAAGCGCTGGTTTCCTGCTGCATTACCGTAGCAATAGCCTTGATCGGATACTGCTCTTTCTGAAGCAGCCGGTAATCCAGAAGATGCTCGGACGGGCTAAGGGCAATATGCACCTCTCCTTCGGCCAACCGCTGGGTGGTTTTCTTCTGATAGTTATCGATTTCTACCGAAATATACTCCACTTCTAGGCCGCTATCCTTCCATAGATTATTAATCTGAGCGACATATAATCCGGCGTGAATCACGTTGGGAGTCCAGTCTAGGGCTACTTTTAGTTTCATCAGCTTTTTGGTGTTATAGTGTTAGGGTGTTTATGTGTTATAGCTCTCGCCAACGAACTACTGAACAATGGATTGAGTGATTGTTAATTCGTCATCAGCCATTGCTTCCATTATTCATTAGTCATCAATCATTTATACTTAAAAACGAAGACGAAGGATGGCGTAAATGTGGCGGGGTGGTTGTACAAAATAGCCGGGTACGGTTTGTCCTTCGTAGAGTACCGGCTGGCCAAAGCTGTAATACTGGGTATCGAACAAGTTATTAGCAAAAATACTTAGCTCGTGCTGGTGAAATTGAGCGGTTAGTTGCGCGTTCATCACGAAGAAAGATGGCAGAATCAGATCGGGCTGATTGGTAGGCTCCAGAAAGGACTCACTTACATAGCGAGCTTTTAGAGCGGCTCTCAGCCAGTCAGTTGCTTGATAACCTACTGCACCATTGAATAGCCACTCAGGACTGATAATGGGCTGCACATTGCGAAAAACCTCGTCGGCACCTTCGGGGGCAAACTCATCGATATTACTCTGCATGTAGGTAGTATTGCCGGAGAAAGTCCAGCGGGGGATAAAGTTGTACTTCCAGGCTAGCTCCACACCCCGGCGGTAGCTATTAGGTACGTTCTTGCGCAACTGCACAAAGCCTTCAGGAATGTTTTCACCAATAGGGGCACTCTCGTTCTCTAACTGCATATAGAACAGGTGGGCGTGCCCAGATACCTTGCCACGGTGAATTCGAACCCCCGCTTCCCAGTTATTAACAAACTCAGGCTTCACCAAATTTACATCCTGTACACTCGCCAAATTAAAAGTGTTGATCTGAGTAGAACCTAAAATATCGAAGCGGGTGGGTTCACGGCCACTGCGGCCAAAGGAAGTGTAAGCATCAATCAGCGGCATAAAACGATAGGTCACTCCTACTTTTGGGTTCAAAAACGTCCAGTTGCGGTCGGGAATACTGGCGGGTTGACCCAAGAATGCTTCATCAGGGGTTAAACTCAGACTTACCGTTCGGAAGTGAAGATCAGCAAACAACAGCAGTTTATCCAGTTCGTAACTCACTTTCCCAAATAAGCTAAGTTCATCCTTCTGCGACTGATCTTGGTAATAAGGTTCGGCTATGGTAGGAACTACTGCTTCTATATTTTCTCGCTGAAAAGTATAAGCATGTAAACCGCCGTTTACACTCAATCGCCCGTTGTACGAAGTATGATTGAGGTAGGTCATAAACCCATAGTGATTGTTAAACAATGGGAAATTGGTCTGAGAAAAGTTTCCGTCCTCGTCGGAGAAGCCCGACGGAAAATCACCACCTGCTCCGCCATAGTACACCGACGAAACTGAAGAGGTACGTGGATTAATAATACGAGTATACTGCAACTGCACAAACTGTTGCCCAAAATCATCAACGTCATTCTCCGATACGTAGTTAGTCTTCGGATCACGCTCAATATCCGGCAACGCCACCGCCAGGTAAGCCAAATCATTCTTCGTTCTTCCAGTGAAAGCGGTCAGTTTTAATAAATCTTTTTCCCCGAAGTAGCCCCCTGAAAAAAAGAAAGAGTAAGAATCGGTACCGGTGTGGTTGCGGTAACCATCCGAAATAGTGCGAGAAAAGCGGGTGTAAAACGCCAGGTTGTTATCTAGTTTTCCAGTTTTCACTTCGCCGCTGGCTCGCCAGGTATTAAAGGAACCACCCGTTAATTGAATCTCGGCACTAGCTACACTATCATCCAGATTAACCGATTCAAAATTTATGGAGCCCGCGTAAGATGCCGTTCCGTTGGTGGTGGTACCTACGCCCCGTTGCACCTGCACCGAAGAAATACTATTCCCAAAATCGGTAAAGTTAGAAAAGAACACTCCCTGATCGATCATATCGTTGAGCGGCACCCCGTTTAGGGTGATATTAATACGGGTTTGATCAATACCCCGCAAGCGCATCTGTCCGTAATTAGTCAATGCCGTTCCCGATTCAGAGAAGGTCAGAATAGACGGCGTGAGTTCTTCCAGTACAAACAGCGCATCTTGCCCCACATACTGCTGCTCAATCGTTTCGCGCTCCACCGTCGTCTGGGTTACCGGAGCTTGTTGGTCGGCCCTGATCGCCTGAATTACCACCTCTTCTAAGGAAGCAGAAGGAGATAGCGAAACCGACCGTTGAATAGCCTCACCCGTGCCGTTGAGGTTAATTTCACGAGACTGATAACCCACGTAACTAATTCGCAAAGTGGTAGTGTCGGTGGGTAATTCTAACTGGTACTTTCCCTGAAGATTGGTAGTGGTACCCTGCTGAGTAGAGGCAATTTGAATGTTAGCCCCCACCAGAGGTTCGCCGGTAGATGCATCGGTTACAGTACCGGATACTGAGGTTTGCGCCCAGGTAGATACGGAAAAAAGGCTGCCTACCAGCAGGAGCGTGGATAGGATTCTCATAGTACGTCTTGATAAAAATAAGTAACTGGGAAGGCGGTTTTCGCCTTCTGAATTTCCCTGCGCTGGCATTACCCAGATCAGGTAGTAAGGGTATAATCTCAGCCCGTTATATTAAGGCACCCCTTGCTGTAACTACCGCCGAACGGCGAATAGCTAACTGAAAAACGAAAGTAGAAGAGAAATGTTAAGAAAGCAAGCGATCAATTGTATTTGTAGCTTGAGCCAGTCTAGCCGAAGGATTACCCTGAATTATCAGATTAGGTTTACCCACTAAAGCCCGCTCATAAAATTTAAACAATTCATCTCGGTCGGTCGGATTCTCTCGTAGCGGGTCAGCCTCCCAAGGAATATCGGGCACGCAGAGTAAATAAAGGTCAACTGGACGCTGCTCAATCTGCTCAAGAATCCACGGATGGCAGCGTCCGTAGCAGTATTCGCCCCAAACTTCAATTACAACTAGACTAGTATCGCAGATTAGTAAATCAGGTTTGTCTTTTGCTGCTTCGTCCTCTCGCTGAATTTGCCCTTTCGCTATTTCCAGCAAATCTTCCTCCTGGTAGGGTCGATTTAACCTGTTAAGATAATCGCGAGAATATTCGGGCACCCAGGCTATTTGGTAATGCTCAGCTAACGCTTTTGCTAACGTAGTTTTCCCGCTGGATTCAGGCCCGGTGGTTACTACTTTAATCATGAGCAATAGCTAAAGATTGACGCCAACTGAAGTAGCCATAAGTCGCCAAACCTAAGTACAAAAAATATAGTAATGCCAAAAGGTATAACTCTTTAACTACGTAAATACCCGACGCTACTGCATCTACCACAATCCAGAGAATCCAGTTTTCCAGTTTTTTCTTCGCTAGCATATATTGCCCTATCAAGCTAAACGCCGTAGTGAAGGCATCCCAATAGGGTAAATCGGCATCGGTGGTTTGCTGGAAAAAGTAGCCGATTCCGGCTGTGCCTATAATTCCTGATACAATGAGTAGAAGTAGTAACGACGTTCCTGTACGGGTTACTCTTAATTCCGACTGGTTCCTGCCTCCGTACAGCCACTGGTACCAGCCGTAAAATCCCAGAATGACGTAGATGATATGCAGACCTAAATCAGCGTAAAGCCGTACCTGATAAAAAAGTATGCCACTGAGGATCACTCCAATAATACCCGTGGGCCAACCCCACACAATCTCCTTAGTGTTGAAGTACACGGCTACCAGTCCAAAGACCACCGCAAAAAATTCAATCCAGTTCCACTCCATGCTGCAAGCTTACGCAAGAATCGGCGGAGAGACAACTTGCTCCAGATAGACGCTTCGATTATTAAAAATGAATCAATTTACTTAGTATTGATCTGATTCGCTTAAACCGCATAGACTTTCAAAGTCTCTGCCTGACAAGCGACTATTCAACCTAAAACAACCTGATTACACCATGACCAGATTTCTGTCATTTCTTCTCCCCGGATTACTTTCTGCTTTACTTATCTTTTCCTGCTCCGGACCATCGGAAACCTCGCAGGAGGCAGCAGAAGAAAAAGCAGTTCGCTTCGCCGATATTATCGTTTACGGAGGCACCTCAGCCGCGGTAACTGCGGCTGTACAAGCGGCTAAAATGGATAAGTCGGTAATTATGGTTTCGCCCGATAAACATTTAGGTGGATTAACTGCGGGTGGCTTAGGTTGGACCGATACCGGAAACAAGTCGGTAATTGGCGGACTGGCCCGAGAGTTCTACCATCGGGTATACAAACACTACCAGCAAGACTCAGCCTGGCAGTGGCAGCAACAATCGGAGTACGGCAACCGGGGGCAGGGCAACCCGGCCATGGACGGCGAGGAGCGAACCATGTGGATTTTCGAACCCCACGTAGCCGAACGAGTTTTTGAAGATCTAGTAAAAGATTACGACATTACTGTGTACCGGGATGCTTGGCTAAATCGGGAAAGTGGCGTAACGCTGGAAGAAGGAAAAATTACAGCTATTGAAACCCTGGACGGGCAGCGCTACGAAGGTAAAATGTTCATTGATGCTACCTATGAGGGAGATCTGATGGCTGCCGCCGGAGTGAGTTATCACGTAGGAAGGGAGGCAAAAAGTGTGTATAACGAAGAGTGGAACGGGGTGCAAACCGGAGTGCTGCATCATAGGCATTGGTTTGCCACCGATATAAGCCCTTACGTCGTCCCCGGCGATTCCACTAGTGGATTACTACCGCTGGTTTCGGCCGAAGATCCGGGCGAGTACGGCTCAGGCGACGATAAAATTCAGGCCTATTGCTTCCGGATGTGCCTCTCCAACCACCCCGATAATCGGATAGCTTTTCCCAAACCCGATAACTACGATCCTGGTCAGTACGCATTGCTGGCTCGGGTGTTTGATAGCGGCTGGCGCGAAACATTCAATAAGTTTGACCCTATCCCTAACCGCAAAACCGACACCAACAACCACGGCCCGTTCAGTACTGATAATATTGGTATGAATTACGATTACCCTGAAGGTAGCTACGAACAGCGTAAAGAAATTATCAAACAACACGAAGATTATCAGAAAGGGTTAATGTACTTCATTGCCAATGATCCGCAGGTACCCGAAGAAGTACGGGAAGATATGAGCCAGTGGGGACTAGCGGCGGATGAGTTTACTGATAACGGAAACTGGCCCCACCAAATTTACGTGCGCGAAGCCCGCCGTATGATTGGCCCCTTCGTGATGACCGAGCAGGAGGTGCTGGGCAAACGAGAAGTGCCCAAACCGGTCGGCATGGGCTCTTATGCCATGGACTCCCACAACGTACAGCGCTATATTAAACCTGACGGCTACGTACAAAACGAGGGCGATATTGGCGTAAAACCCGACCGTCCCTATAGCATTTCCTACGATGCCCTCACTCCCAAACGAGAAGAATGCCAGAACCTGCTGGTTCCGGTCTGCGTCTCTAGCTCCCATATTGCTTTCGGCTCCATCCGTATGGAACCGGTCTTCATGATTCTCGGCCAAAGTGCCGCTACCGGAGCAGTGTTAGCCATTGATAATAATACTCCGGTACAAGAAGTCGATTACGGAAAATTGGAAGCTCAGCTTACTGAAAATGGGCAGGTTTTGCGACAGGAGTAACTAATTTGGCAAAGAAGAAGTCAGAGACATAATTATCAACGTTTAGGCTATCTGTTGGTAGAACACCAGTTATGAAACACAGTTATTAACTTCCTTTATTACGCTTGCTATCATGCGGTAACTGTTTTGCTTGTCATTGCCAAGGTCCGTTTTTGGTAACATTAAAAAAGGATGTACCATCGTATTGATAAAGTCCACCGCCGCCGCCAACCCAAAATCGGCCTTCGTTGTCTTCGAAAATTGCTTGTACTGCCCTAATACCAAGACCTTGCTTTTGGCTGTAATTAATAAAAGATTCCCCATTGTAACGATACACACCATAACCTTCTGAGCTCAACCAGATATTTCCTGCCTTGTCTTCATAAATGATAACAACTTCATTGTTACCAATACTATCTTTCTGAGTGTAATTGGTAAAGGTCGTGCCATTATACCGACTTACCCCTCCCCACCTGGTCCCAAACCATATATTTCCCTTGCTATCTTCCATTATAATGTCAACGCTGTTGTCGGTCAGCCCATCTTTTTTAGAATATTGGGTAAATGATTGATCATCGTATTTAAAGGCACCATAACCATTTGTACTAAACCATATATTGCCCGCCCGATCTTCTGTTATAGACCAAGTAGTCCCTTTGGTAATAAATTCACCCGTTACTTCCTCGGGATAGGGGAGCTCAAAAGGAGCCCAGTTTTCACCATCAAATCGAAATATACTGGCTACTGAACCGGCCCAGATAGTGCCTTTACTGTCTGCGAATATGCTCCAGAATCGTTGGGCCCCG
>CAKZYJ010000504.1 GCA_937884755.1 uncultured Flammeovirgaceae bacterium | reverse complement strand
CCGAGAATGCTGCTCAGACACGCCTGTACGGATTCCGGGGTCGCTCGACTACTGCTCTGCACGCTCTCACTTGGGAGGACGCAGCTACGCCTTCTCTTGGGTTGGAAGTTAGCCCAGTCACGGATGGAGGAGCTGGTTACTTGGACTTCGTGACGGTCAACGCGGAACATCCGCTGCAATACGATGGCCAGTCGGTGCGGTTCAAACATCCGTTGATGAGCATCCACAGCATTACACAGTTTCGGATTCAACAAATGACTGATAACTTAATGGTTTGGGATATTACTGATCCGCTACGACCGGCTGAACAGAGGTGGAATCAAAACAATGAGGAAGGGCGATTTCAGGTTTTTGCCGATACGACTCGAGAATACCTGCTGTTTGATCCTCAACTTGTCGAGGATCAGCCTCAATTTATTGAAAAGATTCACGGAGGGAGTTCGTTGGCCGAAGAATCTCCCGAACTACTGATTATTACTACTCCTGTTCTTCAGAAAGAAGCCGAGCGATTGGCTCAGTTCCGTCAAGATCATGATGCACTGAGTGTCCAAGTGACTTTACTTCAGGATATTTACCGCAGTTATTCAGCCGGAAGGCAGGATGTGACGGCTATTCGAAACTATATCAGAGAACTGTATCAGCAGGAAGGTAAACTGCGCTACGTGCTGATTTTTGGAGATGCTTCCTATAACTACCTGAGCACCGAGGATAACACAAACGTTATTCCCACCTATCAATCCTACGAGTCGCTGCATAATGTGCACAGCTACGCTTCGGATGACTACTTTGGTTTTCTTGACCCGGAAGAAGGGGAGTGGTCAGAGGCCACCCAGGCACTACCCCACGATTTGGATGTAGCCATTGGTCGTCTGCCAGTGAATACTGCGGAAGAAGCAACAATCATGGTGGATAAGCTTATTCACTACGCGAGTAATCCGGCTACCCTGGGGAAGTGGAAACAGCAGTTGTTGTTCGTAGCCGATGACGGGGATGAGAACAAACACCAAAGCCGCTCGGATTTCTTAGCTTCGCAAGCTGAATCGCGTACCAAGTTTCACGCGCAACGCTTGTTTATGGATGCTTTTCCGCAAGAAGAACATAGTGCCCCTCAGATGCGGGAGCGATTAGAACAGATGGTGCAGCGAGGAGTGTTTCTGGTAGACTTTATCGGGCACGGAGGAGAAACTGCCTGGACCGATGAACGTATTCTCGATCTAGCACTAATCGATGACTGGACCAACTACGACCGACTACCCATTTTTTTGACGGCTACCTGCGAGTTTGGACGGTACGACGATCCAAGGAGGCAGTCGGGAGCCGAGCGAGCCTTACTGCACCCGGAGGGAGGAGCTATTGCCATGCTGACTACTGCCCGCCCGGTATTTACTGGAGCCAACTTTGAGGTTAGTTCTGCCTTTTACGAGGTACTAACCCAAAGCAATTTAAGTGAAAGCCGGTTAGGTGATATTTTTCGGAAAACTAAGAACCGTAGCGTATCCGGTACTTCCAATCGTAACTTCACGCTGTTAGGCGATCCGTCGATGGCACTGTCAATACCCCAACGAGAAGCGGTAATTACCAACTGGCAAGCAAAACCTAATCTGGGTGATACGTTGCTTCCTCTTCAATCAGTAACGTTGCAGGGAGAAGTACAACTTACTGACCGGATAGATGCTGAATTTAACGGGGTGATTTATCTGGATTTCTTCGCCCAGCCCCAAACTAAACTCACTTTGGGTAGCGAAGATGCTGGAGTATTAGAGTACACCGACCGAAGCGCCCGCCTCTTTCAGGGAAAAGCCAAGGTAAAAGACGGTACCTTTACGGCCAACGTTCGCATTCCGAAGAACATTTCACCCGAGTTGGGTTACGGCAATATTCGTTTGTACGCGGAAGACAGAAAGCGTCATTTAGATGCAATGGGACGATTTGACCAGTTTGTTCTAGGAGGTGATCCAATAAGTGCTGAAGCTGATCTCACCCCTCCGGAAATCCGGATGTATCTCAACCAGCCGGGTTATCCACCTACCACTACTGTCTATAATCGCCCTACCCTGATTGCCGAACTCTCCGATCCTAGCGGGATTAACACGCTACCCGGTGAACACGCTATCTTACTATCAGTTGACGGCGATGAGGCCGTTGAGATTCAGGATTGGTACGAAGCCAAGTTGGATACCTACCAGGCTGGTCGAGTTGAGTTTACGTTGCCCTATCTGCCACCTGGTAATCATTCGCTGATTCTTCAGGTTTCGGATATATACCTGAATACTACCAGTCAGAAACTAGATTTTACGATTGTAGATGATTCAGTCTTTTTATTACAAGCTTTCTCAGTATATCCCAATCCTACCAACGATGAGGTGGTATTTGACTTCTCGGTAAGTAAAGACAGCCACCCCACACGGGCCGAAGTGCAACTGCTATCTACCACTGGCGAACTGATGGCTCATTGGACGGAATCTCTCGCTCCCGATAGCGAAGAAGCTATCTTACGCCGCTCTTTGATTAGCGATGCCCCTGTTACTGTTCCTCCGGGCATTTATATCTACCAATTCTTTATCTATAATGAACAAAATGAGGTAGTTACCCGCCAAGGAAAACTCATTTTTCGGTAACAAAAAGTTTATCTTCTTAGGTGGGTTTGAAGACCAAATCAGAGATTTATAATTTGTATTTATCGATGATTTCATCCAAAATAGGGCTGTTGATCCAACTAAAATGATTAGCTATCCGTATGGGATTATTAGATACCTTGTAATACATAGAACCTCATTCTGACGAACTACATTGGATAAAATGAGCTAACTCTAATGTTACTTGGATCGGCTTTTAGATGATACATTGAAAAGATGAAGAAATTTGTTTTATATGTTTTTTTACTGAGCATTGCAACTGCATTCGTTAGCGCTGTACTAGGTTACTATCCAGTGACCAAAATAAGTCTGTTAACCCTCATTTTGTCGGGTTTCACGGGTATTTACTTGGTGATTCTGCATTCTTACCGCTTTACTACTCAAGCCACCCGGAGGCTAAAAGCTGAAGGCATGAAAGCATTTGATTCTATTAGCCTTTTCTACCAGTTGGAAAAACTCGGAGTTCAGCAAGGAGCCAAGCAGTATACTGAAGTTAGTAAAAAATCAAGAATATTGTTACGCCTGATCAGAAGCCGGTTTGCCTCAAACAGCCTTACCGAACTGCGGTTTAGGCAGGAGGTAGAAGCCTACGTCGATCAAATTACCCGGAATTTGGAGCAGGTGGTTACTCATGAAGAGGCTTTAGCCCAGATGAACCCTAACCATTGGAGAAGTCAGATTCGCCGACTGGAGCGTGCCGGAGCCGAACTTGATAATGATACGCTCAAGGAGCTAAAAGAACGACTTAAAACCTACGAAATGTTGGAAACGCGCTGCAAGGAGCTGATATCCGAAAATAGTCAATTGCTGGCCGAGATGGATAAAGCAATATTGGCTATGAATCAGCAGAAATTCCAACTGAATACCGACCGTAACCAAAGTCTGCTGATTGGAAAAGACGCTTTTATTCATCAGTATCTGTTTCAGTAAATGTTTTTCGCAAGAAAAATGATGTAGCCCGTAATAAATCACTGATTTAGTTAACTAACCATAGTGGCTATTAATAATCTAATCTGGTTTGACTGGTTTATCCCCAAATCACTGTTAATTACTTTAACCCAATCCCTAAATAATGGAAAACAAAAACACATCTACCGACCAAGACCTTAAACTGAGTACTCCCCAGGAATCAGCGGTGCTGGAAGAACTTTCTTCTATGGAAAAGAAAAAAGAAACCGACCCGGAAGTAGAAGAGAAAACGACTCAACTGGCCGATGAACTGCTTTCTTCCAGCCTGGATGAGCTTTCCAAGAAGCGATATGTGAACGAGATGGGCATGAAGTATCAGGCAGCCCTGGCTCATCATTCCAAACTGCTAGATCAATCAATCCGCACCCTATCCCACTCTCAGGACGGTAGTAAGGTCGCTAGCTCACTGCTGGATTTGCGTAAGCAGGTGGAAGAGATCAATCCTAAGCACTACAATCTGAATAGCCCTAGCGGCTTGGGTGGTCGCTTCTTTCGCAACATGTTCGGTAAAAAAAATGCTATCAGTCGTTACCTAGAAAAGTATGAAGCCTCCTCGGAAGTAATTGCCGATATTATCAAAAGCTTGGAAGCTGGGCGTCAGCAACTCATCGATGATAATAAAACGCTGGACATAGACAAACAGCAAATGCGTAACTCCCTGTCAGGGCTCCAGCGGGCTCAGGTGATAGGAGATAGTTTGTATAAGAAGCTGGAAGAAAAAGCCCGTGGCATGGAGGCGGATAGCGAAGAACGCCGCTTTGTGGAGGAAGAGTTACTCTTTGCTCTTAGTCAGCGAATCATTGATATTCAAACCGCACTGGCCGTCAATCAACAAGGGGTAATCTCCTACGATATGCTGATGCGAAATAATCGGGAGTTAATCACCGGTATCAATCGTACCATTACCATTACTGCCAGCGCACTGCGAGTAGCTGTGACCACTCGTTTAGCTTTGAACAATCAGAAACAGGTACTGGATGCTAAAAAGAAGGTAGACCAGACCACTGCCGATCTTATTGAAGATAATGCCCGGGTGTTACAGAAACAGGGAGTAGAAATCCAAAAACAGGCTGCCTCCTCTACCCTGGATGTAGAGAAACTGACCACTGCCTTCAATACGTTGAATCAAGCGATGGATGAAATTTCTAGTTTCAGACGGGAAAACATTCCGCTAATGCGCCAGCAGGTAGAAAAATTCAAGCTACTCACCGATGAAGCTTCGGCTACCATAGACCGGATGGAACGAGGGAATGCCATCAAAGAAACGGTGCTGATTGACATTACCGATGATTTGAGTAAGTCATAATATTTGTCGTAAGTTAATAATTCTTAGCAGAATATGCCTCCGGAGCTTCTGGGCGCAATGATTTTTGCGATAATCATGCTGATTGGGGTTAAGCTCCACCAAAAAATGGCTTATCTGAAGCGAAATGGCAAAAAGACACAAGCGGTCATTTTCAAAAACAGCTTCAAGCGTTCGGGAAACTCTGGTGGATTGTACTATCTGGTAGTTCGGCTTACTACTGAAATCAAAGAGTGGATTACCCAGGAGCTTGACGTGGGATTCCTGCCGGCAAAGCCGGAAGGCACTAAAATTGGGGTGATTTACGATCCCGATGAATCTTCTAATGTAGCAATCAATTCTTCGGTCCAGTTAGAGATACTTCCCCGACTGTTGATTGCTATTGGAGCCATCGGCTTTATACTTAGTGCTCTTGACTACGCAGAAATTATTCAGCTATTCTCGGAAATATAATAGATGAAGATAGAAAGGTAATTATCCACT
This sequence comes from uncultured Flammeovirgaceae bacterium, assembly GCA_937884755.1. Taxonomy (GTDB): domain Bacteria; phylum Bacteroidota; class Bacteroidia; order Cytophagales; family Cyclobacteriaceae; genus Tunicatimonas. The sequence continues at coordinate 26,431 of CAKZYJ010000504.1, read as the reverse complement.
TTTAGAGTTCAACCGAGGCTGAGTGTGGTATGATAAATATTGTTTCTTTGGAGGAAATCAACCACCATGACAACCACCGAGAATAATTTACGCGATAAAATTATCAATAGAATTAGCTCCCTAGCCCAGGATAAACTCCAAAACGTAGACGAATACATCGATATGCTGGAAGGCACTGAGAAGTGTAAGCAAAAAATACTGTCTTCGGCCGGAATCTGGAAGGATATGGATGATGATACTTTTCAGAGTCTGACAGTGCACCTTCACGCTAACCGGCAACAGGGTAGTAAGCGGATCTATGGATGAATGCTTGATCGATACCGATATTTTATCATTCTACCTAAAAGGCGACGAAGCGATAAAAACAAAAGTAGAAGAATATCTATTTGTGAAGGGGTTTGAGCGCCTGAATATTTCTGAAATTACCTACTACGAAATAAAGGCCGGTCTGGAACACCGCCGTGCCCGGCAGCAAATACGGCAGTTTGAAGAATTCAGTGCTGAGTGCCGGATACTCAAACTCACCAAAAACTCTCTAGACATTACCGCTAACCGCTACGGCAAATTGAAACGACGAGGTATTGACATTGGTACCCCCGATTTGATGGTGGCTGGTATCGCCATTGACAATAATATGGTATTGGTTACGAATAACATAGAACACTTTCGTCCGGTAGAAGGACTACGCCTGACCAATTGGAAGGAGTAAATTAATAATGGATAATTGATTGCGTTTCAGAGTCATTAATCACTATTAAAATTGTAGAACTTTTCTTTACTTGAGGCTCAATTCAGCTTAAATACACAACCTTTAATGATGAAATTAAATCACCTGCTCACGTTACTAACCGTTGCCACTACTGCTCTAGTATTCAGCTCCTGCGGTTCTTCCGAAGAAGCTCAGGAAAACGATGGCCCGCCTAACATCGTCTTCATTATGAGCGACGATCATGCTTATCAGGCCGTTAGTGCCTACGGCCACGGCCTGAATGAAACTCCCAATATTGACCGCATTGCCCAGGAAGGAGCCATATTCACCCGCGCTACGGTCACCAATTCAATTTGCGCTCCCAGTCGAGCGGTAGTGCTTACTGGTAAGCATAGCTTTAAAAACGGTAAAGTAGATAATATCCAGCCCTTCGACTGGGATCAGGATAACTTTCCTAAACTACTGCAAGCCAACGGCTACCAAACTGCGCTGATCGGTAAGATTCACTTAGATGGTTTACCGCAGGGTTTTGATCACTCAATGGTACTACCGGGACAAGGCCACTACTACAATCCGGATTTTCTGGTGAACGGCGAACGGCAGCGGTTTGAGGGCTACGTGACTGATATTACTACCGAGTACGCTTTGAAGTGGTTAAAGGAACAGCGCGATCCGGAAAAACCCTTTCTGCTGATGTACCATCAGAAAGCCCCCCACCGTAACTGGAAACCGGGACCTAAATACCTCACGCTGTACGACGATAAGACCTTCGATCCTCCTGCTAATTATTTTGATGATTATGCCAACATGGGTACAGCAGCCAAGGAGCAGGAAATGGAAATTGACGGTCATGCTCGCTGGGGACACGACTTCAAAATGGTGATTGGCCCTGAAGGCGACAGTACCGGTTTTCATAACGAATTGGCTCGCTTTAATGAGGAGCAACTAGCGATGTGGAACGCCGCCTACGAACCGAAGAATCAAGCTTTCAAAGAAGCCTACTACTCTGGTGAAGAACTAGAGTTTAGCGAGGAAAAAGAGAAAGAGATCGGTATCTGGAAATTTAATCGCTACATTAAAGACTACTTGCGAACCATCAAGTCGGTAGACGATGGAGTGGGAGAGGTGTTGGATTACCTGGAAGAAAACGGACTGGCCCATAATACCATTGTGGTGTACACTTCCGACCAGGGATTCTACCTCGGAGAACACGGCTGGTTTGATAAGCGTTTTATGTACGAACAATCTTTCCGCACTCCACTACTAGTGCGTTATCCCAAAGAAATAGAAGCCGGTAAAGAGATTGATGCCTTAGTGCAGAATCTGGATATTGCTCCGACCTTCCTCGACTACGCCGGCATTCAGATACCCGAAGCTATGCAGGGTGAGTCGTTCCGAAAGCTGGTAGGGGGTGAAGATGCTTCCTGGCGGGATGCGGTGTACTACACCTACTACGAGTTTCCGTCGGTTCATATGGTAAAGCGGCACTACGGTGTAGCCACGGATCGTTACAAACTGATGCACTTCTACTACGATATTGACGAGTGGGAAATGTACGATTTGGAGAATGATCCCAACGAAATGAACAACATCTACGACGACCCAGAGTACGCGGATGTTCAGCAAGAGCTACACGCCAAACTCACCGAATTGCGCGACTACTATGAAGATAGTGACGAAAATAACCAGAAGTTTCTGGAAGCCTACCTGGAAGTGATGGAACAACGCCGGCAGAACCGAGGAAACTAATGGAAAAGTAATAGGTGATAGTTGAACTACTGTACTATAGCAAAGAGTGAGAATTATAACCAGAGCCATTCACTAGAGGAATTTTCTTCCGGTGAATGGCTCTTTGTACTTAAACGGGCTTCTCAGTCGGCTAGTAACCTTGGTTTTGCGTCAGTGCGGAGTTCGCATCCAACTCCTGCTGAGGAATAGGATACAATACGTGGTGCGGTTGGGCCAGCGTAACCCCTCGTTCCTGGGCTGAGGAAATAAACGTTCCGTGGCGAATTAAATCCTGTCGGCGTAATCCTTCGGTAAAGAACTCCCAGCCCCGTTCAACCAGAATCTGATCGCGAAGGGCTTCCTTACTGGGGAAGTCAGACAGCTGATAGGGGGGGGCTTCGGCTCGAGCTCGCACTTCGTTCAACAGGTCGATAGAAGTCTGGTTGGGTCCCTGAAGTTCGTTAAGCGCTTCTGCCCGGGAAACCAGTACTTCAGCGTAGCGGAGAATAGGCATATCATTACCGTGCACTGCGCCTAAAGCATTAGGGTCGGGTGTGAATTTAAAGCTGCGTGGATACTTTTTTTCAATACCCGGAATAATCTCGTCTCTCATCAGGTCAATAAAATCACCATTTTTATCGGTATATGACTTTAATATCCAGCCAAACTTTCCGTTGTCGGGATCGTAGTCCATTGCCCGCAGGTCATTCGGATGAAATGAGTTGACAAAAGTACGACGCATTTGAAATTGAGCTCCGTAGTTTACCTGGTTGGTAGGGTACCCCACCGGGTAGGCGTGAGGAGTATAGTTCCAACCCGGCCCGGTAGCTAGAGATTCAAAGACGAAGATTAGCTCGCTGTTACCTTCGTTATCTACGCTAAACAAACCTTCTATGGGAGTAAAAAGCTGGTATTTATTCAAGGCAATCACCTCTGCTAAAGCATCAGCACATTTTTGCCACTGCTTCGTATTTAGAAAATAACGACCTAACAAAGCCAGAGCAGCACCCTTGGTTGCTTTTCCTGAAAGCTCGGCATTAATCGGAAGGTTATCGGCGGCAAATCGAAGTTCAGTCTCAATAAAACTTTGCATCTCTTCGTCACTGGCTCGAGCTACTTCAAAATTCAACTCTTCTGTAGTCGTAATTAGCGGTACGGGTCCGAAGAAATCGTAGAGGCTATAGTAGTTAAATGCCCGCAAGAACACCGCTTCAGCCCTTAGCTGGTTGACTTTTTCGGCGGAGATGGAAGTTGCGTTGTCAATATTATCCAGTAGAGAATTAGCGTTTCGAATGGCTTCATACATTTCCCGCCAGTTATTGACAAAAAAAATGTTACTTGGTTGCCACTGAAAATTTGCAAAGGTAGCCGCAGGAGCTGCGTAGCCACCGCCTCGTTCTAATTGTAAATCAGTAGGCCAGCCGGCAAATGAAAACCAGGTTTCTCGATACAGGGGGCGCGACTGCCGGTAGGTAGCGTTCAGCACAGCATTAATGCCTGATTCAGTATTTAGGAAAGATTCGGGATCGTATTCGGTATACACTTGCTCATCCAGAAAGTCGGAACAGGCCGATAGCGAGAGCAAGCCAATAGCGAGAATTAATAATATTGATTTCATAGTTGGCATAAGTAGGTCGGGTTAAAAATTTAGGGTTCCACCAATTCTAATAGTGCGGGCCAGAGGATAATCGGTGAAGGTCGCTCTCTGCACTCCTACACCATCTGAATTGGCATCAGGATCATACCCGTCGTAGTCCGAGATAGTCAGTAGATTTTCCCCAGATACATACACATTAGCTCCTTTGAAGAAGCCCGAACCGTTTAGCAGTAAGTTGTAGTTCAGCGTGATATTTTTCAGCCGAATGAAGGAAGCATCCTGAACCGTGAAAGTGTTTACCTTATTTTCCCCATCAGAATAGGCCGTGTAATTTACCCCAGAAGGGAATTCTGCGCCTGGATTGTCTACTGTCCAGCGGTCAAGATAATTCTGGGCAATATGATTACGCTCCTTGTTGATCGGGTACAGTGATTCGGCTACAAGATTATTAAAAGTTTGCACTCCCTGAACACCCAGAAAATAAACTTCCAGATCAAAACGGTTGTAGGAAAAACGGTTATTAAAACCGAAAGTGAAATCGGGGAAGGGGTCACCTAAGATTACCCGGTCGTCAGCAGTTATCTCTCCATCGCCGTTGGTATCCCGGAAGCGGGGGTGGCCCGGTAGTGCATTAGGCTGAGGGGAATTAGCGATGTCATCCTCTACCTGAAAAATACCATCAATTTCGTAACCATAGAAGGAGGCAATCGGAGTACCTTCCTGAATCACTAAATAGTTGCCGGAGAATCCGAAGCCTCCGTAAATAATCTGCTGAGCAAATTCAGGCAGTTCGGTTACTTCATTCTCCAGTACGGAAAATACCAAGTCGGTTTCCCACTTCAGACCCCCGGTTAGGTTTTGAGAGCGCAGGGCGAAGTCAATTCCTCGATTTCGTACCTGCCCAATATTGACTCGTACGCTGGTAAAGCCAGTAGTGAGAGGCACTGGTTGCCGGAATAACTGATCCTCGGTAAAGCGCTCATAAAATTCAATGCTACCACCAATACGTCGGTTGAGGATACCAAAGTCAAGACCGATATTGAGCTCTCGGGTGGTTTCCCACACCAAGTCCTCGTTCGGAATACGAGCTGGAATGGCTCCGTTCTGTAGCGACCCACCCAGCACTGCTGGACTTCCCGCCCGGAAAGTTTGGATGGTTTCAAAATTGTTGATTCCCTGATTACCGATCTCACCGTATCCAACACGTAGTTTTAGCTCGTCAAAGAAGGCCTGGTTCTGCATAAACGTTTCTTCCGAAAGTTTCCAACCTACTGAGGCAGAAGGGAAAGTGGCGTACTTGTTTTTATCGGAAAAACGAGAGGTACCATCGCGGCGGATAGAGGCGGTAAGTAGATACTTATCTTTGTAAGAATAATTAATTCTTCCTAGTTGAGAATTCAGGCGGTTGACAAAGCGTCCGCTGCTGATCTGGTAGGTTTCCTGGTTGCCACTCTGCAACAGATTGGTTCCGGTAATATCAGAGAGAAAATCATTAGCAGTGGTGAACTGAAACCGTTCTTCAAAATTCTCGTAGGTGATTCCACCCAACACCTGAAGGCTATGATCGCCAGATTCTAGTTCGTACGATAGTAAATATTCGGCCAGCCAATATGTTTCTTCTGTACTTTCAACAGTAGCCCGCCCATTCAGACCCCGCCCAATCTGGGTAAGCTGGTTCTCGTAGCTATCTTCCCGGAGGTTGGTGAGTTCAGTACCCAATCGTAAGGTAGCTTTGAAACCGGGCAGAATTTCGTATTCGCCCATGGCGGTGGCGTAGGCAGTGTTTTCTACATCCTGGAGATCGATACCCTGTAGTAATGCCATCGGATTTTCAATAGCTACCAACGGGTTTACATCGTAAAAACCCTCTTCATTTAGCTCGGGGCCGATGGTAGGATCGAAGAGTAGCGCTGCTGAAAGTACCCCTACTCCTTCGTTAGTGCCCCGGCCCAATCTGATTCTATCGGTAACCGATCGGAAGAGGTTGAGGTTCAGGCTAAAGTTGAACTTATCACTGGGCTGAATTTGGTAGTTTACCCGGGCGTTGTATCGCTCTTGAGCAGTGTTTTTAATGACGCCCTGGTTATCCAGAAAGTTTAACGAGACGTAGTACTGAGACAAGTCACTACCTCCCTGGAAGGAAAGCTGGTGGTTATGCACAATGGAGTTTCGGAAGATGATATCCTGCCAGTCGTACCCTTCGCCAACCTGCTCAATCTTTTCCGGCGGGTGGAGGATATCACCACCTGACTCTACATTAATTTCATTAAGTACCGTCAGGTATTCCCGCCCGTTAAGCATGCGTACTCGGTCTTTTACATCCTGAAATCCCACGTAGCCGCTGTAGCTAATATCGGTTTGCCCTTTTCGTCCTTTCTTGGTCGTAATCAATACCACGCCGTTAGCCGCTCGTGAACCGTAGATGGCTGATGCCGAAGCGTCCTTTAACACCTCAATCGATTCAATATCATCCGGACTAAGCGCGTTAGGCGATCCACCCGGCAAACCATCAATAACCACCAACACATCGTTACTTCCATTAATAGAGTTGGCGCCTCGGATTTTAATGTCAACGTCACCGCCGGGTGCCGAACTAGTCTGGTTGATCTGAACTCCCGAAGCCTTGCCGTTCAGCAACTGAAAGGCGTTAGTGTTAGCCCCTTTCACAAAATCTTCGTTGGTTACCTGCACCACGGCTCCGGTCAAATCGCTTTTCTTCTGAGAGCCATAACCAACCACCACCACCTCGCTCATCAGCTGGGTTTCCTGCTCCAGCGTAATATTAATCTGGCTGCGGTTATTAATTGGAATTTCCTGGGGCTGATAGCCCAGGTAGGAAAAAATAAGTATGCTGTTGCCGTCATCTACCCGGATAGAGAACTTTCCGTCAACATCAGTAATAGTGCCCCGGGTGACATCACTTTTATCGATAACATTCACTCCGATCAGCGGGCCTGAGTCATCGCGGACAATACCGCTTACCTGGTAATCTTGCGCATTACCATAGTGCGAAAGGCTTATCATTGTGGCGATAAGCAGCAAAAGACAGTTTTTCATAAGGTTGATATTAGTAGTGAAGAAATTGGTTACAGAAGGGGATTGAGAAGTGAGAGGAAAGGGAAATATAGTGAGTATAATAGCATTTAAGTGAGGTAGTATGGAGTAGTCAACTGATTATAAATTAGACGATACTCGCTTACCGAACAAGTTATTTGCGAATTTTTACTAGGCTAAAAAATTAACTTGAGGTGCTATTTCGCAGAAAATTTGGTTGGATATAAAACTAAATGCTAAATTATTTCTATATCTAGTTTCTGAAGATTTTTCTAAGGAGTTTTCCTGTTACTTATTCTCAAAGTAATTGGAAGTACCAGCACTACAAAATTGAGTTTGAGTGGCTTATCTTTTGTAAGAAAAGCTCTTTACGACGAGAGGAGATACTGATTTTCGTTTGGTCTTTGAGCACCAGATGGCCGCCATCAGCTTTTATGTATCTAGCTACCTCGTTCAGGTTCACCAGATGGGATTGGTGCACTCGGTAAAAATTAGCTTCGCTAAGCAGTTGTTCGTATTCTTTCAAATGTTTGCTTACTAGCACTTTTCTGTTGTCAGTCAAATGAAACTGAGTATAAGAGCCCATTGCTTCCAAACGGATAATTTCGTGTACGGGTACGAATATCATGCCTTCGGCAGTAGATAGGGTTATGGTATGATTTAGTTGGTTACGGTGCTGTAAGTTCTGTAGGAGCGTATCAATCTGGCGATTGTACGATCTGGCTCGCTGCTTTTCTACTACCTTTCTCACCGCAGCAATCAATTCTTCTACATCTACCGGTTTTAGTAAGTAATCGATAGCGCTGAACTTGATAGCCCGCAGGGCGTAATGCTCGTAGGCGGTGGTAAAAATAACGTCAAAAGTGCGTTCTTGAATTTTCTCCAGAAGATCAAAGCCAGTACCGATATTCAGGGCAATATCCAGAAAAAGTAAATCGGGCTGTAGACTATTAATAAGTTCTACCCCCTCATCTACTGAAGCGGCAGCTCCTTGAATGACTACTTCCGGACAGTATTCTGCTACCAGATTTTTCAGGGCCTCCCGGCTGTGCAATTCGTCTTCTACGATAACGGCTCTAAGCATGGCTCTTCGGTTAGTGGTACTAAAATTTCAACCTGGGTTCCCAAGGGTTGGTTTTGCTCATCGGTTAGGTCCAAAATGCGAACGCTGGTTTTCTGGGTTTTTCCAACGTTTAGTGTTTCTAGTCGTTGCTGTGTGACTGACATGCCTCGAGAAGGGTAGGCGCTTTGTCGCTTATGTCGCTGGGCTTCGGCCCGACCGATTCCATTGTCTTCTACTGCACATAACAAATGAGACTCAATGCGTTTGAGCTCAATGGTTAACTGCCCATCTTTTGGCTTATGGCGTAGCCCGTGGGCTAGAGCGTTTTCCACATAAGGCTGAATCAGCAAAAACGGAATCTCGGTATCGTACACATCAACCGAATCGTCAACATTAATAGTATAGTCAAAGGAATGATTGTAGCGTAGCTGCTCTAGTTCAATGTAGTGCTTCAGCAGGGTGATTTCGTCAGTCAATGGCACCTGGGTATTCACCGAATTCTCGAGCACCCGACGAACCAGTTTGGAAAATTTTGACAGATACTTCAAAGAAGATGTTTTGTCATTGATCGTAATCAGGTGCTGAATAGAATTCAGTGAATTAAAGATAAAATGCGGGTCCATTTGCGCTCGTAGCATCCGCTTTTCTAACTCCTGATTCATCTGATGGATCTGTTCGTTTTTAGACTGTATTTCCTGGTTTTTCTCACTGAGCAATTGCGCTGACCGCTGCTTCAGGCGGTAGCGACTGTAAACAAACAATATGAGTACAACTAATAAGCCTAAAGCAACTAGTAAAACTACTCGGAATCGATTAGCAATGCGCTCATTTTCAGCTAGTAGCGTGATTTTTTGCTCCTGACTCGCAATCTGTTGCTCCTTCTTCTCTACTTCGTACTTAGTTTGCAACTCAGCAATCTGTTCGGATTTCTCTTCGTTAAACAGGCTATCCTGATACACTCGGGCAATGCGGTACTGCTGTAATGCCTGTTGATAGTCGTCCTTCACCTCGTATACTTGGTGCAGAAGGTCGTGAGCACGTTGTAGATCGCTCTTCTGCCCCAATTCCTTAGCACTAGTAATAGCTTGAGAAAGGTACTTCATAGATGTGTTGTAATCATTTTCTTCGAAAGCAAGCTCGGCTAGGTTGAGCAAAAGTGCTGGTATATTTCGGTTATCATTTAGTTTTTGAGCAATAACCAATGCTTGTTGGTAATGTGACTCCGCTTGGCTGAACTGCTGTAATTCTTCGTATACCGAACCTATATTGGCGAGCATGATGCCCATTTCACGTTCGTTATTAAGTTGCTTTTGCAGCTTTATGGCCTGTTGATAGTAATCCAGAGCTTCACTCCAGTTTTGCTGCTGATGATAGGTTTTTCCAATATCATTTAGTAACAACGATTGTCGCACTTGGTTATTGGTAGCTTCAAAAATAGCTAGCGCTTTTTTCTGATAACGCAGAGCAGCATCTAGGTCGTTAGTATACTGATAGACCTGAGCTAAGTATACGTAGTCATTAGCAACTGCTTCCTGATTACCCAAGCGCTCATCACACTGTAGGGCTTGCATGAAGTAATTTAGGGCACTATCGTACTCACCAGTAGCCGATAACGTTAAACCAATGTTAGCGTAGCATTTTGCTTGACCCTGGGTATCGTCAAGTTGAAGGAAAATCTTTAGAGCCTCTTGATAGTAGTCATTAGCTAGTTGATATTCGCCAGTAAAATAGGCTAATACGCCCAAGTTCTTGTTAGCATCCGCCACTCCGATTGGGTGCGCTAAAGTTTCAAATACGGAAAGCGCTTGCTGTGTATGGAACGTACTTTTCTCAATGTCACCAAGGATAATGGCATTTGTGCCTAAATTCAGGTGGGCTTGTCCCTGACCCGGTAAATACGCTATCCGTTCCGATAGCTGTAAAGCACTGTCCAAATAAAGATTAGCCGTTGGCGTATCCTGATACCGTAAATCCTCTGCGTACTGGTTCCAACGATTAATTGTGGTCGTATCCTGCGATGGTTGGCGGTACCCTAGTCCAGGCGTGCTGGTGAATAGGCTCACCAAGATGAAGAATGGTAAAAATCTCATCGCTCTACAAAGAGAAAGGAACGTAAACTTTTATAGCTCCCGAATAGGGAATACATAGCCGTTTTGACTTGGGTTGTAGTACTGTGATACACTTAGTATTAAGGGTTTGGGGATCGGGGTTGCAAAACCCATCGTGGGGGCAACCATTTAGCCTAGGTAGCACGGCTGCAATGGGTTGGCCGTGTACTGGGTCAATAGGGGATGTAAATCCGAACTGTTGATTCACTTGTGTAGTAGTTGATTGTGACCGGGTAGTGAAAGATTGTGGTTGGGTAGCCCAAGCATCTACAACCACGCCATTGACGACCTCCAGATAGATTACACTGCCACTGGTAGGATTTGTACCAAGAATATGATTACCATCTGGTTTTCCCTCGGTAGAGAAATTTGTAAATTTCCAATGGGTATTAGGGTTAGTTTCGAGGCCCCCAATATTAGTATTGAAAGGAACAATATTTCCCTCCAAGGGGTCTTCACAGGAAGTATTGATGAGAAGAAACGAAATCGGGAGAAGAAATAGCTTTTTCATAGCGAGTAGGGTTAGGATAATTTATTACTTGGTATCTTCTGATGAAGATAAAGTCACCACGTGACCAAGGAAAAATTGCTTCTTATTATTAGGAACAGATTGTCAAATTGACAATTGATTACTTTGAATTGATAGCTAGTGCGTTTCATTTGATAAGTGTATTGAGGAAAACATGCCTGTCAGGTATCAATTCACCTATCGCCATTACCAAACCTAGTATGGTGTTTGTCAATCGGAAGGCCATTCATTGATGACATCAACTCTTACCCCATTACCAATAATTGCCTAACGATTGAGACTGAATAAGACTTCATCTGGTAGGCCGTATTTCATTTGCAACCTTTTACGTAAAAGAGACTTCGTTATGAAATTCCTGACAATCACCTCAATCCTATTGTGTTTTTTATTCGCCTTCTCCTTTGACGTTTCCGCCCAATTCGTTCGGGCGACGTATACGAATCCTGATTTTGATCAATTGGCTAGAAATCACAAAACGCTGGCTATTATTCCGTTCAATGTTTCGGCAAAACTCCGTCCGAAACAAATGAGAAATATGACTGAGGAGGAACTTGATCAATTAGAAGAGCGGGAAGGGAAGGCAATGCAAAACGCGCTGCATTCTTATTTCTTAATGCGAAAAAGAAAAAGAAGTCTTAGTATAGATTTTCAGGATGTCACTCGTACCAATTCACTACTGGCCAAAAATGGAATTACCTACGACGTTCTAGGAGCTTATACTTCAGAAGACTTAGCCGAGATGTTAGGAGTAGATGGTATTGTCTCGGGAATGATCTTTACGGACAAGCCGGTGTCGGAAGTTGGAGCAATTGCAATAAAAGTCTTGCTAGGAGAGTCAATAGCCACCAATACAGGTAAAGTAGCTATTAATATCAGCGACGGCAAAACTGAGCAACTGCTCTGGAAATACGAAAAGGAGTTGTCCCGCAACTTAGGCAGCAACACTAACCAAATTGTGAATGCCCTGATGCGAAAAGCTTCCCGCAAGTTTCCCTACAGCAGTAGATAATCATTTCTATGGCATATAAACGCATTGCTTTTTTTGCTAACTCATACCGGCCATCAGCCAACCAGGTATGGCATTAAGGCGATTTAGAATCTAAATTTCAGTACTAATAAGTACCAAATAACCAGCACTCAACAAAACCTCTTAAATTATGAATTCTCAAAAATTAACCCCAATTCCTCTCGGAATACTGGTAGGCTGTATTTTTTTCGGGATTGCCAGTTATCTCACTGCCTCACTGACAGAAAATAGCGTTTCTGAAGAGCAAGCTTCGGATCTTCCCATAGTATTGGCTGAAGCCCATCATTCAGAAAACGGTTTAAGCTTTTTTGAAAATAAGGGGCAGATTAATAGCAAGAACCATGATATTAGGTACGTAGTTGAGGCTCCTGGCGTCATCTGCTACTTGAAACCTGAAGGATTAGTTTACTCTTTTGTGAAAATAGAAAAGGATAGTAGCCTAGGTACGCAGGGAATTTTTGATGATAAACCCGACAAAAGTACGCATGCTACAGTTTCTTCGGTGGCTATGCACTGGGAAGGGGCTAATAATGACGTTACCATTCGTGCCGAAGAACAGGCCCAGGAAGTACGGAACTACTACACCACTGGTGCGCCCGAAGGGATAACGAATGTAAGGAGTTACCACAAGATCATTTATGAAAACCTATACGACCAAATTGACCTAGTGATGTATAGCCAGGCAGGAGAATTGAAATATGATTTTGTCGTGAAGCCCGGTGGCGATGTGGATAATATCCGCTTGGCTTATCAAGGACAAGATCAGGTTTCATTAACTCAGGAAGGTGAATTAGTTGTTTCCTATTCTCTGGGAACCATTACTGAAGGTAAGCCCTATACTTACCAAAGGGTAAATGGAAAAGAAATAGAAATAAGTAGTCACTACTCCGTGGCAAATGGTGCGGCACGCTTTGAAGTAGCTGATTATGACCAGACCAGGAACTTAATCATTGACCCTACCTTGCTGTGGGCTACGTACTACGGAGGAGAAGAGCCTGATTGGGGAAATGCAGTATGTACCGATCATCTGGGAAACGTTTACGTGGCAGGAACTACTTTTAGCTATCAACATATTGCCTTTGATGGGCATGATATGAACTACCAAACGAGCTCTCCGGTGGAAGAAGATGCTTTTCTCGTAAAATTTGATGCTTCAGGTAATCGGCTGTGGGCTACTTACTACGGAGGGTATAAGGCTGAAGCAGGTAACGCGGTATGCACTGATCATTACGGTAACGTATACCTAGCTGGACACACCGACAGTGGTAGCGACATTGCCTCGGGAGGACACGATAACATATTCAATGAAAATGGGGCGGATGGCAACAGGTTTTGGCGAGATGCCTTTCTGGTAAAATTTAATAGTAATGGCATTCGTCAGTGGGGAACCTATTATGGTGGTGAAGATCAACGATCCGACGTAGGAACCGGGGTAGATACCGACAATGAAGGCAATGTTTTTCTGACTGGATATACCACTAGCACTACCGAGATAGCCAGTAATGGTTATGATAATACTTTTGGAGGTGTTGCGGATGCCTTTTTGGTAAAATTCAGTTCTTTCGGAGTGCGTCAGTGGGCTACCTACTTTGGCGGGGTAAACGACGACCGGGCTCACGCAATATGTGTTGACGCTTGGGGAAGTGTATATATAGCAGGCGAAACCCAAAGTAGCTCTTTAGGATACCAAGGCCACGATATGTCTTATGCTGAAGATACTGATGCATTTCTCGCTAAGTTTAGCAATGATGGTGACCGATATTGGAGTACGTACTACGGTGGAAACGGATACGATATAGGCACTTCTGTAACTACTGATGCCAGTGCGTTTGTTTATCTGGCGGGGAAAACTTCTAGTAGTAACTACATCAGCACTCCAGCGGCTCACGATCCTAGCTATAACGGAAGTACCGACGCTTTTCTGGTAAAATTCAACTTTCTCGGAATGCGGCAGTGGGGTTCCTACTACGGCGGTAATGATCGGGAAGATGATACCCGCGTTTGTAGCAGCGTAAACGGAGAAATATACCTGGCCGGAACTACCACAAGCGAGACTGGAATTGCCACCAATGGAAGCTTCAAGACTGAAGTAGAAATTTATGATGCTTATCTAGTAAGATTCAATAATGTGATGAAACGACAGTGGGGTACGTACTATGGTGGAAGCAGTAACGAATACGGTCATGGGGTAGCTACGGATATAGCAGCTAACGTTTACCTCGTAGGACAAACCTACAGTGAAGGTATTTCTTATAAAGGGTTTCAGAACAATAAGAATGCGAGTAGTGATGCTTTTCTGGCAAAGTTTAAGCCGTACAAGAGAAATCCGAAAATACCAAAGGGGCCAGGCGGTATCACGATTGGAGATCGGAATGGTCGGATAGAAGCCAAGCCTGGTAAATCTACGAACCACCTTGGAGCTGCTTCTCATGGACAGCCTTTTTCTCTAAATACAGATGCCTTAGCCATCTATCCCAATCCAGCTACTGAACAAATTACGATCAACCTGCCTAACCCGGAGAAAGCATCGGTTTATTTAGATGTTTATGATATTGGTGGTAAGCGCATATTTTCCCAGCAATACACAGGGGCAGTGAATCAGTCGCTGGAAGTCAGCAGTTGGCGAAGAGGGTTATACGTGGCCAAGCTCCGTACCCAATTTTCTGAGGTATCTAAGAAGTTTGTAGTTCAGTAGCATTCCTGAGAGGTTATTTGCCTAACAGCTAATCACTGTGGTTTTTCGAGCAAATATCAAACCTCAGAGAACACTGACCAACCCTCCTGAACCGCTTATCAATTGCCAGCAAATTCTTGATGACTACTGGATTGCGTCCCATTACCAATAGACAAAAGTGACTAATTAATTCTAACCCTAGGCGGACACCGAAAAGCCTTTAATAGAGTAGGAAAATCTGATTTAAATCCTAACTACCATGAAAAAGATCATTTTAAACCTAGCCCTAATTCTAGGATTAGCCCTCACCATCTTCTCTTGCGAAGACGATGACACAGTTACTAAGCCCAGTTTGCAAGACGATATTGTCGGCCAGTGGACGCATAGTAGTGTCAGTCTGTCGGTGGATGGTGTAAACTACACTGACTACCTTCGTCAAAACTACCCGGACCTAATGGGTGACCAGACTGATGTCGAAATAGAAAGCAGTGTTAACGAAGTGTTTGATGAGCTTTTGGGTGATGTACTAGAACTACAAGACAACAGTATATTTGTTAGCACCTACAGCGACTCAGAACCTGAGCCAGGAAACTGGTCGGTTAATGAGCAAACACGCACACTCATGCTTAACTATGAAGATCCTGACGATGAATTTGAGAGTCCTAATTTACAATTAACCATAGAGTCTTTCACCGATAATGTGCTCGAGGTTTCAGAGGATTTTGAAGGCTCTGACGCATTGTTTGGCTTACTGAAAGAAGAAGAGACGCTAAAAGTTACGGTATCGTTTGACCGCCTGTAATGCTTGCTTCTTGGCCTGAAAACAATAGAAAAATACTAATAGAAGCATTTACATTAATTGAAGTAGTAGATAAGCACTCAGAAATAACAGAAGTTTTCAAATGACTACCTAGCCAGGCCCTGAAGGTGAAAGACATATTTAATTAGCCAGTAAAATCTTTATCACTTTATTTTCACTTAAATCAATTTAAACCATGAAACAATTTAGTATGACTTGCATTGCCGCGCTGGTAATGATTCTAGTATCGGTACAATGCTCCCAAGACCAAGAGGTGTTCAGTACTGTACCTCAGAAATCTGCCCTGGATAATAATCTGTCGGGTAGACTAATTAGCCCAACGGCGACCATTCCGGGAAAAGATCTCTATAAGGGTATTCTTTTTGCTGACCACCGGGTGCAAAAGCAATACCCTGCTTTGCAATCAATTAAGCAAATACGACGTGACCCTTATCTTATGCCTAACCAAAAAGATTTGGAGCTAATGACGGAGATAGAAGAATTGTTGATTAAAATCATTGATCGGCAGGATGCTACCTTTTTTGATCGCTTTGCTCGGCAGGTACAGAGCGGAGATCACTTAGCGATTAGTAATGCCCTGGATCAAGCTGCCCAAATGACCCTGGAGGCTATGAGTCCTTCTTCAGATCTTATAGATGAGGAAGAACAAGCACTAATGGAGAAACGTCTGAATGATAGTGGAGATCAATTAGAGGAGCTAATTCAGGGAGAACTGGACGAGGAAAAAATCGCTAAGATCGCTGCCTATTTTACCGATGAAGTAGGCTTAGGGAGAGACATTGTTGTTGACCATGATCCGGTCCTTGATCTGATACCCCCTTCAATGCATAGTAAAACAACCATAGCAATAAATGTTGTGGCAGCAGCAAATATTGGTATTGTCGCTGCGGTAGTTGCCTACTGGCATTTCTGGGTATCAGGCGTGGGTATATCTAAAGAACCTGGGTTTGCTTTGCCGGCTGGGGTTGAAGAAGGTACCAGATTAAGCAAGGAGATGATGATCAATGCTATTGCCGAACAATTAGCTATCCCCATACGAAGATGAACACAAAAAAGATCAATCTCTTTTTAGGAAGCGTTCTTTTGGCTTGGATCGGGGTGATTGTCTTTATCTCTACGGCAGCCATCCAGTATAGCCCAATAAGTGCTAGTGCTCGGGTCACTGCTAATACCCAAATGATTATGCCGGAAGGGTGGGCTTTTTTTACCCGTAATCCACGGGAAAAGGACTTGTTGATCTATCGTAAGGTAAACGGCCAATGGGAATCTAACCCCCATTGGCCTATAGCCAACCCGATCAACTTATTCGGAATTTCCCGAGTACCCCGCGCTCAATCAAGCGAAGCGGCTATGTTACTGAAGAAACTACCGGATGAAAAATGGACTGCTTGTAAGGATGATTTGCTAAAATGCCTCCAATGCGATACGTTGGAAGTAACTATCTTGGAAACCGCCGTACCCAAACCCTTATTGCAGGATACCTTAGCCTTTGCTATGCAAGAACCCGTACCTTGGGCTTGGGGTAAGTCTTATGATAAAATAAATATGCCATCTCATTTTGTAAAAGTTGTCGTACAATGAAAACCGATTGGATCAACCTAAGAAACCAACTTATCTCATCTACGCCGTGGACAAATGTATACGGAATAGGCCGTAGCTTACTTGCTTTAGGCACTTTCCTGACTCTAGCTTTCAATGATATTCACATATTATTTAAGCCAACACTAATTTCACATCAGGTGCCTAATGTGATCGGCATTGGCCGTTTTGGTCTTTTTAATTTGATGGCCGACTACTTGCTACTTGCGCAAATACTATCGGTAGTGATTTTGCTTCTAGTCATTATTGGTTGGCGGCCTCGAGTGACTGCTGTTTTACATTGGTACGTTACAGCAAGTTTTGCTGCGGGAGCCGCTACCATTGATGGGGGAGATCACGTGAGTACGGTGCTTACATTACTAATATTACCGGTTGCCCTAACTGACCCTCGCCGGTGGCACTGGTCTACCCTAGACCCTACTCAGGCAAAGTCGCCTTACGCTTGTATTTTAGCAGGGAGTGACCTGTTCGTCATTCGCATTCAGGTTGCGATTATCTACTTACACGCCGCGGTGGGAAAGTGGAGTGTCCCTGAGTGGGCTGATGGAACCTCTTTATTTTATTGGTTCACCGACCCATCGTTCGGTTTAGCATCTCATATTAAGCCTTTGATCTTTTGGCTGTTATTATACCCTACATCAGTAACACTACTAACTTGGGGAATTATCGTTTTAGAATTTGTCTTGTTCTTAGGCTTGAGCGCTGATCGGCGTTTTAGAGGATACTTGCTGGTCATTGGTATATTCTTTCACCTTATGATTGGAGTAGTACATGGGTTAATTTCATTTGCTTTAGCTATGACTGCTGCTTTAATTTTATATCTCCGCCCCTTCGACCAGCGTTTTAAGTTTAAGCTTTCACTACCGAAGTTTGCCTTCCGACAGTACATACATAAGGGTAAGCCAGTATTGAGATCGGTGAAGTAAAACAGCTTCTAAGTTTCAAATTATCTTGAACGATGCTCCTATAGTGCTTCCTAGTTAACGATAATTCTCGGAAGAGTTCCAGATCATGCCTCCCTACTAATGAATAGTTTATATGTCAAAATCGAGTGGCAAATAAAAGGCGGAAGCTGAAAAGCCTTTAACAGAGTAGGCGCTATTCACTTAATATTTTAAAGCTATGAAAAAGCCAATGTTCAAAATCATGGTCTTATTGTCTTGTATCCTCTTTGGTGTTACGGCCTGCGAGGATGACATTGATTCAAATGTGGTAACTTCTGAGTTGCCTACTAATGATGCTCCCGAAGTAGACGGAAGGGCAGATCTTTTCCTGGTGAAGAAAATTGAGAAAAACGGTCACGAATTTCAGTTTATCACCGATGGGGAAAACATTGATATTATAGAAAGACTACCCGTTGATAAGGCCAACGTGCCTGGTTTTCTAGAAGAAAATGATGATAAAACTCCTTTCGATATCTTTATATCTCTTACCGGGGGTGAGGTAGCGGTTCCTAAAGTGATCGCGAATACCGCTAAAGGCGGTGCCTTAGCTGCTAATGATCGACAGATTGATTATTCAAACACCTTCACAGCCTTAGTTGATAACACTTTTGGGGTGAGCAGTGAGAGCGCCCGAACCAGTGGTTGCACCGATGTAGGAGAAGACTCATTTTACGACAATTACTGCATGCCCCCGGTTGTTTCAACCCCCAGTAGCATTGAGTTCTGTGATAATCGCAGATGGACAAAAAATGTTCGGCAGTCAGTGTACGACGGCTCCTGGAGAAATGTGAAAAAGGTCACCACTCGCACTAACGTGATCTGTGGACGTACCCGAATTAAGTTTCTGAAGTGGGACAATAACCGCTGGGAATTGTATCATCAAGTAGATTTTAGAAATGGAGTTTGGGTTTGGAAACAGTATCGTTCCCAAGCAAAAAGACGACGGGTAGAGCGTACTCAACACGACGGAGGCTCATTCCGGGCTTTTACCAGATTCTTTAACTAACCGAAGGGCTAAAGTAGCTCAATAATTACCCAATCTTTTTTCCAAAAAACTAATTGATCAAATGAAAACGCTCAAATTATCAACACTAGCTTTCGTAATCATCTTGAGCAGCCTTAGTCTGTTCAGTTGTGAAGAAACAATTGAATCTGATTTTCAGCAGTATCCGTCTAGCGAAGCGTTCGCAAATTCCGGTTCTAATCGAATACCTACCATCAAGCGGATTACCCGACAAGATTTCCCCGATGCCATCGGATGGCGAATTTCTTGGTTTGGGGGTAATCTTCATAGTAATAATGATTTTAACAAGGTTCCCGCTATTTTTAGTACGGTTACGGGAACCGTTAGAAGCGTGAATACCCTTAACAATTCTAGTTCTCAGCTCACGAAAGATGCAGATATGTGGCTTTATAATAACCTTAAAGCTCCCAGAAAATTATTCAACCTCGATCATCTTAACCATGCCAAACGAACTCGCTTTAAGGTTTCGGGCATGAAGGTGTCTGATCTTCAAAATGCCGCTCAAAACCAGCCAGGGTTATTCGGTATTGCTTATGAATGGGATTTGAATGAACCAAACGGAAAACTGGTAATCAGTAGTTACAAGGAGGGGCAAATATTTTCCTTTAAAACTGACCGTACTCCGGCAAAATACGGCGCGGTACGCATCGTAAAAAAATATCCCCTCATTCTGGAAGTGGTAGTACAAAAGTAAACCAATAAATTAATGTAGCTCCGCCTCAATAATAGGTTGAATAAAATAGAGGCGTTAAATGAGCAAAGGTAGGTATCGTTGAATATCTACCTTTTTTCTTTATCTACTAGTAATAAATAGAAGCAACACTAAAAAGACCATTGAGTGACTGCTGCCTCAGCAGACTTCTGACGGTTCGCTGCTCGATTTTCCAGTAAGTGAAGCCGTAGCAATGCTGCTACTAGTTGGCTGGTGCCCAGTTTTGCTTCGTAGTAGGGGTCGCCGGGTTGGCGGACAAACAGTTGACCACTCCACAATTTCTCGATGCCAATATCCGCGTAGCCTTGGACAGCGGCCAAGAGTCGGTCATCTTCCAGAATCTCGTAAGCATCCAGCGAAAACTGGGCTGCAGCACCTAGACTGTTGATGACAAAAGAATCGGGCCAGGTGGTTTCTAGTATTAGATCAGCTACTTTGCTTACCATTGTCCGGTAAGCCTCATCATTAGTAGTTTTACAGAAGTAAGCGGCAATCCGGCCAAATTGAATAATATCCGAACTTCCGTAGCCTGTAAAAATAACTGGAATGAATTCGTTGCCGTAGGGAGTTCCGTTTAAGTACAACGCCTGTTGATAAGAAGCCTGCTTCTTGTTCCAGGAGTAACGCTCAGCCGCTTGCAATAGAGTTTCGGCCCGCTGTTGAAGGTGATTGAAATCAGCGTGTAATTGTCCCGCTTTTAGCAAGTAGTAGCTCAACAGGGCGGTCTGGCTTAAGTTAGGGTAAAGTGCTATCGGTCGTGGATCATCAATACACGATACCGTCAGGTTAGTTTCCGGATTACGATAGTTACAGTAAAGCGACCCGCTGCCTTCGGCCCACTTCTTCCATTCGGCATTGCCGGTTTTGTTGTACAGAAACGCGAAAGAATAGGCTTGTAGTCCACTGTGCTTGATCCAGGGCTGACCTCCTACCTGATATTGGGCTAATCCGCGATACTCATTTCTATCAATCTTTTCCCAGTAAGCATGACGGTTGAATAAGAAACTTTGGGTAGTAGGGCTGCGGAAATGATACTTCACCCCGGCAATAGCTTTTCTTACCGCCGACGTATCCAGTTTCCACAGGTAGTCCCAGGGCGGGGTTTCTGCCAGAAATTCGTGGTATATATCCTTTCTCGGATTTTCCAGATCACCCACCATCACTGAGTCGGCGTAGAAGTTGTAATATAGATGCTCACCCCAGGCCAGCAGGCCGGTATGGGGGTTCTGGCAGTACTTCAGAAAATCCGTGGCGTAGGCCTGGGCTGCATTCTCGTATTTTTCGTCCCCGGTTATTGCACTCAGGACGTCAAAAAGCTTGATGGTTTCTACATCGTGGTAGAAGTTACTTCCGCCTACGGCCCGGTCGTGGGCGCGGGTGCCTTCGGTGGGTGGAACCTTCGCTTGAGGTACGCTCATATCGCGAGTGTCAATCACAGAAGCTAACATATGATTGGACTGGTCGCCGTAAGTATCCTGCCCGTGGGCAATCAGATTATCACAGTGAGTCTTGACGTAGTACAAATAGTCCTTTTGTTGGGCTAATGCCTGCGTAGAGCAGAGTAAAAAGAGTAGGGTAGTTGCATTAATCAGGCTGGTTCTCATACAGGTATAAATATATGATCTTGGTGCTAAGGTGGTATTTTCTGATGAATGGATTAATTTACAAAACCAAATGAATGAGTTATACATTCTAACTATTTTTTAAGTAATCGGACAAAATTAATATTACAAATACTTTGGATAAACATCTCATATTGAGAACTTTAGATTTGTTGTAAAAGAGTACTGGTACTTGATCTCAGTCAAAAGTTATATTTGATTTATGCACAACCGACGCGAATTTATCAGTAAAGCTTCTGCGGGTATTGCCGGGGCAACCGCTCTTTTTCTCCCTGCTGCTGCTTCCGTTTCCGAACCCGATAAGCGTATCGGAATTATCTCCAACACGGTTAAAAATGAAATGGCGGATGATTACCGAAAAACCTATCAGACCCTAGCTGACATTGGCTATCGCTACATAGAATCGCCTTACGAGCCAGAGGGTGTTAGTCGTCAGGAATTAAGCAAGTTTATTGAGAGTCTGGGTCTTCGTAGCCTATCGGTTAGTATTGGTATGGGTAACCTGGTGAAGGGAGAATTAGATCAAGCCTTACAAAAAGCAGATGATTTGGGGGTAGAATACATTATATGTTATTATCCCTGGATGTCATCGGCCGATAATCTTACCCCAACGGAGGTATTGGAAACGGCGGAAAGGATCAACAAGTACGGTAAACAGATAAAGGAAGCAGGCTATCGCTTTGCCTGGCACAATCACGCCAAAGAGTTTGCGGAGGTAGAGGGGCAGCTAGCTTTTGATATGTTAATGGAAAACACCGATCCGAATTATGTTACCGTAGAGCTAGACTGGTACTGGGTGGTGAAGGGCGGACAGAATCCGGTAGATTGCTTTGAGAAGTATCCGGGACGGTTTGAAATAGCCCACGTCAAAGATATGAACAATAATATTGACGGGGGTATCAGTTGTGTCGGGCAGGGAATTATTGACTTTCAACCGATTTTTGATAAAGCATCCGTTGGTGGAGTGAAATATTTCAACGTAGAAAACGAGCGAGCAGTAAAAGGTTTACCTTGCGCCAGAGTTAGTTATGAACACGTATACCAACTACTCAACCACTAATCATTGCTCATCAATCTTTGAATCCTGAACATGAAATTATTTCCAGAAAAAAATATATTGACTACCCTGCTATCGTTGAGTCTGTTACTAGCATTAGGCCAATGCACTTCTAAACCGGAAGCACCCGCTGCCGAGGCTGAAGCAACTGAACCACCCAATATCATTTATATCCTGGCCGATGACCTGGGCTACGGTGACTTAAGTTGCTACGGCCAGACAAAATTCACTACCCCAAACATTGATAGGCTTGCTAGCGAGGGCATACTATTTACCCAGCACTATTCGGGCAATACCGTATGCGCTCCCTCCCGCTCAGCGCTAATGACGGGCTTGCATACCGGACATACTCCCATTCGGGGAAATAAAGAGATTTTACCCGAAGGCCAGCACCCACTACCCGATAGTATTCAAACCCTAGCCGAAGCCTTACAAGAGGTCGGTTATGCCACCGGAGCTTTCGGCAAATGGGGATTGGGATACCCTGGCTCGGAAGGCGACCCGAACCGGCAGGGTTTCGATGAGTTTTTCGGCTATAATTGCCAGCGCTACGGTCATCATTACTATCCCCGCCATCTGTGGCATAACCAAGATTCAATTGTGCTGGAGGCGAATCAGGGAATGGATAAAGGTACTTACGCCCCTTCGCTGATTCACGAACAAGTGCTATCGTTTATTGATGATCATCAGAATGAGCCTTTCTTTCTCTACGTACCCAGTGTCATTCCCCACGCCGAGCTAGTAGCTCCGGAAGAGATTATGGATCAGTACCGCGGAAAGTATCCGCCCGAAATACCCTACGAAGGGGTGGATGAAGGCGAAGATTATCGTACGGGACCCTACGAATCCCAGCAGGAGCCTCACGCGGCTTTTGTCGCAATGATTTCCTTGCTCGACCAACAGGTAGGGGAGATTGTAGCCAAGGTAGATTCACTGGGTCTATCTAAGAACACATTAATAATCTTTACCAGCGATAACGGACCGCATCAGGAAGGTGGGGCCGATCCAGACTACTTCGATAGTAATGGTCTGCTCAAGGGTTACAAGCGAGATTTATACGAAGGTGGCGTCCGGGTACCCATGATCGCCCGCTGGGCTGGTCAGATTAATCCCGGTAGCCAGAGCGATCATATATCGGCTTTTTGGGATGTATACCCTACCGTAGCCGAATTGGCGGGCATCGGAAATCCAGATGGAGACGGAGTTTCTTTTGCCCCGACTCTGACAGTCGTTGGTGATCAACCTGAGCACGACTACCTCTATTGGGAGTTTCACGAACGAGGCGGACGCATCGCCGTACGTAAAGGTGACTGGAAAGCAGTGCGCTACAATGTGTTGAAAGAACCGGACGGACCGTTGGAGTTATACAACCTAGCAGAAGATATTGGGGAAGAAAACAATATAGCAGTTGAACATCCCGAAGTGGTAGCTCAAATGGAAGAGATTCTGCGGAACGCTCGCACTCCTTCCTCAGTGTTTGCTTTCGGTCAGGGAACATACTTAGGTTCCAACTAACCTACTATTGCAAGGCTTCTGTGGTTTTATGATTTTCATATTCAGGGTCGTACTCAGAGTTTTGGAGAAAAGATAAGTCAGCTCGATGACTTCTTAGCCACTCGCTTAGTAGTTGGTACAGCTTTTCTTTAACCTCCGGATAGTCATCCGCGACATTAGTGGTTTCACCAAAGTCTTTAGCCAGGTTGTAAAGCTCCAGTGAATCATCTTCGTAGTAATGGTGTAACTTCCATTCGCCCAGTCGAACTACTGAACCGGGGCGAGTGCGGAACAAGGGGTCTCGTCCTGCATCTTCCTTGGGGTTATAAGCTTGTAAATAGATTGGAAAGTGCCAGAAAAGTGGACGCTCAGCTATGTCTTTACCCTCTAGCAAAGGCAAGATACTAATTCCGTCTTGAGGTTGCTGTTCAGTTGTTTGTATGTTTAGAATGTCTTGGAAAGTAGGATAAAAGTCTAGGTTGCTTACTGGGGTAATACAAGTTGTTTGAGGTGCAACCTGTTTGGGCCAACGAACAACTAGTGGTACTCGGATACCACCTTCGTAGTACGAGCCTTTACCGGCTCGCAGTGGGTCTTGGTAAGATATATCGCGGATTCCACCATTGTCAGAAGTAAGTACTACTATGGTTTTGTCTTTCAGGCTTAGTTGATCCAGAGTTTCTAGTAGACGTCCCACATTTTCATCCAGCGAAGCAATCATGGCGGCGTACACCGGATTATCCTGACCATTAACCGTTACTTTGGTTTCAAATCGCTTAATCAGCTCTGGCTTACCGATGATAGGGGTGTGAACCGTGTAGTAGGGGAGGTAGAGAAAAAAAGGCTTCTCCTGATTTTCTTCTAGAAACTGAATGGCTTCATCGGTTAGCCGATCGGTCAAATATTCCTCCGCTGGTCCATCGGTTAGATAATCAACGTTATACGGACTGAAGTAACCATCCTTACCTGGATTGCCGCGGTGACTGCCTGCTACATTCACGTCGAAACCCTGGGTGGTAGGATCATCACCTAAATGCCACTTCCCGAAAGTGCCGGTAGTGTAACCCTCATCACGAAACATCTCGGCCAGAGTGTAAATAGTATCGGCTAAAACCGTTTCGTTACTTACTGGAACAATTTTTCTGGTGCGGGCATCGCCCCGGTCTGAATTGCCTACCGTGTAAATACCGTGGCGGGGGGTATTCATCCCTGACATCAGGCAAGCCCGGCTCGGAGCGCAGTTGGCCGCTCAGGAGAAAGCTTGCGTAAATATCATTCATTCAGGGGCTAGCTGATCAATATGTGAGGTTTCGTAGTAAGTGCTACCCATGAACCCTAAATCGCGGTAGCCCAGATCATCTACGTTGATGTAAACTACGTTGAGACTCTGACTAAATCCAATTGACTGTATTAGTATGAAAAGCAGAAAGAAAATGGATTTAGTCATTTGTTAAGATAATAGTCAATAGGATAAATAATAAGTAGAGACGTGCTCTCCACCTACTAGTACAAGGTTCTATCGGTAGCCGTTATTCGTTGGATCAGATTCCAGCAAAGCCGGATTCAATCGCAACTTCTCTACCGGAATTGGTAATAGCATATGTTTAGGCTCAATATTAGATGTGGGGTCATACACTCGGTATTCAGTGCTCTTCACAATATCCAGTAGAATTCCCCAGCGGCGGGGTCTAACCTCTTATGCCCTTCGCCATCCAGCTCCCAATTGTGCTCATCATAAATCACTTTTAGCGACTGTTGATGCAACAAACAAGAAAAAGACATATACGATTGAATACGCCTTTTTTTTCCTTAATATAATGAAAGGCACCTTAAAATCTTAAAATTCAGCTTTTGCTAGAAGCACTATTTAGAATTATAAATATCCGAAGAATATAGCTGGCTATTTTGACACCTTCCGAAGTTTGTTTGTACCTATTTGAGTCAAGCTGTTTGACTTTTTCTGATATAAGCCGGATACATTTCCGATAAAAAGTATCTTTTTTCGCTTTTTGCCGATTTTTTTCCGAAATATGTTCAACTATACCTTCTAACCATATAATTAATGAATTATCTAACCACCAGCGGATTTTTGATTCTGCTGTTGAGTGCTTGCGGAACCAAGGAGGTGACCCAGGCTCCACCTCCTACTATTGAGGTGATAGAAGTTGTATCGCAGGATGTGCAGTTGGAGAAAGATTTTGTCGGGCAGGTATACGGCAAGGTTGATATTCCTATCCGGGCTCGAGTGGAAGGCTATCTGGAGGGAGTACACTTTGAAGAAGGCCGGCCAGTGAAAAAAGGACAATTGCTGTATACCATCGATGCCCAACCCTTCCAGGCAGCCGTTGCCGCAGCTCAGAGTAAGTTGGCCGAAGCTGAAATAGAGCTGGTTCGTGCTCAGAACGATCTCAATCGGATAGAACCTTTAGCCCAGAATAATGCGGTTAGCCAGCGTGATCTAGATGCTGCTGTGGCCACGAAGGGCGCTGCAGAAACTGCCGTAAGAGCGGCTAGGGCTAACCTTCGCATTGAAAACATTAACTTGGGGTATACCCGCATCAAATCGCCCATTAATGGTCTGATTGGCAAAACCGACGCCCGCATTGGTGAGTTTGTCGGACGAGAACCCAATCCCGTAATCCTTAACACTGTCTCTCGCATTGATTCGCT
>CAKZYJ010000503.1 GCA_937884755.1 uncultured Flammeovirgaceae bacterium | reverse complement strand
TTTAACGCTAGGTTTATACCGCAAATTCGGTCAACCTATTTCAGGCATAGACAACAGATCAATAGCTTCGAGTTGAACCCTCTGCCTTTTACCCTCAACCCTTTACAACTGCTTATTCATCTCGTAGCGACTCCACTGGATTTTGAGTAGCAGTACGAAGTGTTTGAGAACCGACGGTGATACCGGCTACCAATAAGGCAGCAATTCCAGCGAGAATAAAGCTCCACACACTCAGCGTATTACTGTAGGCAAATGTATCTAACCAGCTACTCATGACGAAGTAAGCCAATGGGCAGGCAATAAGAAAAGCAAGTAGAATAAGTGTCGAAAAACCTTTGGTAAGCAGTAATAGCAACTGGCTCACCGAAGCTCCCAGCACTTTACGAATACCAATTTCTTTGGTACGCTGCTCGGCAGTGTAAGATGCCAGACCGATTAACCCTAGCGCCGCAATGAAAATTGCTAACAGTGAGAAATACTGCACAATTTGTCCCAGGCGATCTTCATCGTCGTACTGCCCCTGAAAGCGGTCACCAATGGTGAAGTAATCAAACGGAAAACCCGGACGGAGGTAACTCCATTGCTCTTTTAGATAGCTCATAGTTTCGTCTACTGCGCTGGCTTGTACTCGCACGACCAAGTTATGAACCCGGTTAGCACTGAATGGAATATGAAATATAATGGGTGAAATAGACTGGTGTAGTGATTCAAAGTGAAAATCGTTTGTAACTCCGATAATATAACCCTGCCGCCTGCCGTAATTGATTTTTTGGTCAATGGCTGCTTCGGGCGAAGCATAGCCAATAGCACGTACGGCTGCTTCATTAATGATAAAGGCTTCGGTAGAATCGCTAGCCCGATCAATGTCAAAGTTACGTCCAGCTACTAACTCAATACCTAATGAATTAATGAAGTCATGATCTACATCTATGTTAGCCAAACGGAAATCAAGATTCTTCATCTCACCATCTACCTCTACTTGTCCACCTTGCGAATCGTTTAATTTTCCCGACGGCACGCGGCTCGAGAGGGTTACGTCTAAGATTCCTGGCTGATTCAGTAATTGTACTTTTATTTCTTCGTGCTTATTGTAGATAGTTTCATTCACAGGTAATACTACCAGATTCTCCTGGTTAAAGCCTAGCGGTTTACTCTTCACGTAATCCAGTTGACGCTCTACCGTAATGACTCCGATTACTAACGCAATGGAAATTACAAACTGCAACACTACCAAGCCTGACCGTAGCAGCACATTACCTCGCTGGCTGCCCCGGCTGCTTCGCAAGATGCGGGCTGGTTGAAAGGCCGATAGGTAGAAGGCAGGATAACTACCGGATACCACTCCCACAATCAGTACAATACTTAAAAGCAGTAGTGATAGGAAGGGGTTTCCTAGTAAATCGAAAGTAAGCTGCTTATCTACAAAATCAACGAAATACGGAAGAGTTACGGTGACTAGTAAAATGGATAAAGCCAACGCAAACAAAGACACTAACATTGATTCGGATAAAAACTGCCCCACTAATGATCCTTTTTCCGCGCCCATTACTTTACGGACCCCTACTTCTTTCGCCCGACGGGTAGCCCGAGCGGTAGTCAGGTTGATGAAATTAATACAAGCGATAACCAGAATAAACAACGCAATGATGGTATAGATGTAGACGTAGACAATATCGCCGTTAGCCTCAATCTCCGAATCTAGGTGGGAATGTAAATGAATATCGGTGAGCGGCCACAGATGAAGCGCAGTCGTTTGTGAAGCAGATACATCAGGCCCACTGGGTAGGTGTTTATCTATAAAAGCTGGAAACTGAGCTTCTAGATCGGCTGGGTCGTGGCCTGCTGCTAATAGAATGTACGTAGAAAAGTTATTACTGCCCCAGTTGGTATTCATGTATTCCTGACCAAAGAACTCCTCTACTAAAAAGAATGAAGCCAACATGGT
>CAKZYJ010000502.1 GCA_937884755.1 uncultured Flammeovirgaceae bacterium | reverse complement strand
AGTTCCGGCACTAGGGCCAGCAGCGAGATTTCAAAGTCCAGCATCCGGTGGTTTCCGTGGGAAGGATGAATTTTGATACTGGTTTTTTCGGATAGAAATGGAGCTTGCTCTCCCTGGGCGTTAGTCCAGTTCGGTGATTTCCAGTAGGTCTGGGTATAGAGCGTACGGTCTTCCTGCTTGCCGCCTACTTCATATACCTCCCAGCTAATATCTTCGCAAGACCAGCCGTCGCCGAGGCGTTTGTCTCCAATCAGTATCTGGTGCCAGGCCCAAAAGATACCCCGGTGGTGCGGGTGGTCTTCAGGAAAGTCTTCGGTAAGTACTGTTCTATCTATTCCGTAAAGCGGATGAATATAATTTGCCCGAGCATACTTGCCATCTTGGGTTTTAGTTTTTTGCTGGTAGAAGAAAATACCTTCACCGTTTTCTTTTACCCAAACTCCATCTTCTTGATACTCGAAGGTGAGGCCTTGGGCCGATAGTATAGTTGGCTGATCACAGGAAACAGAAAGCAGCAAAAGCAGGTAGACGCAGTATTTCATTAGTTATTTATTCACGAGTAAGCCAAAGATAACCTTATCTGCCAATATTTACTCAGGAAGAGGAAGGCCGACGGCGAACGGTAACCTCCTCATTAACCCAACAATCTACTTGGGTGGTTTCGTCCTCCGAAAGGCCTTCCTGAAAAATCTGTTCCATCGTGGGAAACTGTTGCTCGGCCTGCTGCATCAAATCGCTTCTTCCCGCGCGTTTATACATTTCGTAAGCCGCCCAGTACACCGCCCGATCTTGCGTCATTAATTCACCCTTCTTACATTCTTCAAAACTGGAAAAATAGAGATCACCGATCAGCTTGTAGGCTTCCGCTAGGGAAGCATCCTGCCGAATTGCTTCTCGGGCAGCTTTCCGGGCTTGGGACTTACGATTTTTTCGTTGGTAGTGCTGCGCTAATGCGTGCCATAGTTCAGCTTGTTCCTTTCCTTCCGGCGTTAGTTCAATGGCCTGCTTCCAATAGTGCTCGGCCTCCGGGGAGTTTTCTTTGGCTTCGTACAGTTTAGCCAGCGTTTTGGCCGTACCTACTGAAGGCTCGTGGCGATATACCGCTTTCAGGGCGGTCAGAAAGTAAGGAGCATCACTGCCGCAATTGTGGGCCAGTGCCAGTGCTATCACTTTCTTGGCCTGATCTATCTGAGTAGTATCTTGTAGAAATGGGGTACCGAATTTTTGTTGAATAGTTGCACAATCTAATGATATAGTCGCGATTAGTAGTTTGTCCAGTAACTCCTGCTTTACTTTTGCATTAGATTCATTTTTAAGCATTTGCGAAAGCTGATCGTAGCAGCGGAGTACTTCCTCGTCGGATAATTCGCTACCATCGGCTTGTCGGTAGCGCCGCATCACATCCATGTAGGCTACCAGGTTAGCACTGGAAAATTTCTCCTGGCTCACTCGGAAAGCTCGCTGAAATATCTCTAACAGCTCCGCGTACTTCTCCGGCTGATCCCGGTAATACTGGTAAGCCATATAGGCTTTACGGTTCATCACTTTAGCTTCGTCCGAAAAGTACTGCATCCGTTGATCGTACATAGCCAGCAGTTGCCGTTGATACTCGGCGAGCTTAGCCGGATCGCTAGTGTTAGCAATTAACCCCTTAAATAGTTTTTCTCCCTGAATATATAGGCTCGGGGTGAGATTGGGGGCCTCATTCACCAACCACCGAAATGGCTCCAGTGCCTCCGAATAGGTTTTGGCCTGAACCCCGTCGGTGAATAATACCCAGTTTGTCTGAGCCTTCGCAGTGTCGGCAGGCCAGTTTATCTTTTGCGTAAATGCTGCCGTAGTCAGGTAAATGCCAATCAATGTTAGGAATAATCTCATAAGACTATTGATTACTTAGTAGCGAAGCGGTTTGTAGTAGCTGCTCAAAATCCTGCCAATCAGAATTATAAGCAGGTTGCGCTTGGTTCAGCCAGCCCTCCAATTGGCCAAAAGTAAGCGTGTCGCTGTATTGCGATCTTCGCAGCAGTAGACCAAATCCGGCCACGGCAGCCGATAACCGGAAGTTGGCCGAAGCTTCGTCAAAGGTGTTGTTTGAGGTAGTGACAGGCTGCTCAATCAGTAGGCTCCGTTCGCTACCGATAGGTTTGTAGCGCAACTTGAAGGTGAGCATTTCGTTGGCATTTGCTCGAGCGGTAGTGATGCTTTGCTGGTAGCGTAGTGGAGCGGCAGTACTCGCTTCCTGCTCGGGTGGAGTGGGAATGATTTCGTACAGCGCCGTCACGGTATGGCCGGCTCCTAGTTCTCCGGCGTCCTTTAAGTCGTCGTCAAAATCTTCGCGGGCTAGTAGGCAGTTCTCGTAGCCAATTAGCCGATAACTTTGTACCTGTTGGGGGTTGAACTCCAGTTGGATTTTTACGTCTTTAGCAATCGTAAACAAGTTAGCCCGCAGTTCGCGCACAAATACTTTCTCCGCTTCCTGAATGTGATCGATGTAAAAGTAGTTACCGTTACCCGCGTTGCTGATCTGCTCCATGCGACCGTCCTTGTAGTTGCCCATCCCGAATCCGCAGATGGTCAGATAAATATCCTGTTTGCGCTTTTCTTCAATCATCCTCACCAGGTCGCCGGTAGAAGAAGTTCCGATGTTGAAATCCCCGTCGGTGGCCAGTATTACGCGAGTATTACCCTCAGCCATAAAGTTCTCCTTTGCTATCTGGTAGGCCAATTGAATACCCGCCCCACCCGCCGTAGAGCCTCCGGCCTTAAGGTTATCCAACGCTTTAAAGATGGTTGCCTTATCGGAGGCTGGGGTGGAAGGTAACACCAATCCGGCGGCTCCGGCATACACCACCATCGCTACCCGGTCGGTAGGTCGCAAAGCATTGATCAGCAGGCGCAAAGACTTTTGCACCAGCGGTAATTTATTCGGCTCATCCATAGAACCGGAAACATCCACCAGAAATACCAAATTGCTAGGCGAAAGCTGCTCGTAGTCCAGCGACTTCCCCTGAATACCCAAGTGCAGTAACTGATGCTCCGGATTCCAGGGGCACTGGGCTACTTCGGTAACCAAAGCAAAAGGATGTTTGCCCTGAGGCTGAGGATAGTCGTAGGAGAAATAATTGATGAGTTCCTCAATGCGTACCGCATCCGGAGGAGGTAACTCGTGGTATTGGGTGAGGAAGCGACGCACGTTGCTGTAGGAAGCGTTATCGACGTCGATAGAAAACGTAGAAAGAGGATGATCCCAAGTGGCAACAAATTCATTCTCGTAGATTCGGTCGTACTCCTCGGTTCCAAAGTTTGGAGTTTGTTCCTCTGTTATATCTTCCTCAACTTCAATATCAAATGCTATTTCAACGTCTTCTCCATCAGGGACTGCTTTAATTTCAGGATGCGATTCGTTCTTGGGCATTTTGATCTCGGCGGGCGGGTCATTTGGGTCAGGTTGATAAGGAGGGGGCGGTGGTGCGTATGCGTAATCGTTACTTTGATCTCCCTGAGAATTGCTGTTATAGCCTTTTTCGTGGCAGCCGCTAAAAAGCATAATGAATAGAACGAAAAGTAGGCCACTGACATTTTTCAGACGAATTACATTCTTTAGTTGATTCGGGCGGTTTACATTTACTTTTGACATCGCATATCGTTTTGGTGATGCCAAAACCTACCGAATTGATTTTTTTGCCAAAAAATTTACCCCGGTAAAGCCTTTGTAAATCATTTTACCGGGATTGTAAGCGTTTTACAAACGGTTGTTTCGTATAGAAAGCTATCTTGTAGTGATGCCTAGTCGCGATCAAATATATTTTCAGCAATTAAAACGAGATATTGTCAGGAAGGTACAGCAGTCGTACCCTCAGATTAGTGAGGATATTAGCTCGTGGAAAGGGCAGGAAATACGGTTGTTTCAGCAAGACCTGGAAGAAAAAGCCAACGGCCGGATCAGCGAAAAGTGGTTTTACACCCACATAAAATCGGATAGCCCGCAGTTGCCTCGTATTGATATTCTGAACTTGCTAAGCCAATACCTAGGCTACACTAACTGGGAGGAGTTCCGCAGTCGCCGCAGAGTTACCATACGACTGTTGCGAGTACCGCCCACTGCCCGAAAATATTTCGTGGGGACAGGTATCTTTCTTTTGTTAGCCGCACTGCTGAGTTTGTACGTACAGTTTAATCAACTTACTACTTACGAGTTTTGCTTTGTAAATGCCGATACCCATCAGGCCGTGAGTGGATCGGGACTTACCGTAGTGGTTTTATCGGAGAGTGAATCACCCTACCGGGTTCCGGCCGATGAACTGGGTTGTGTAGCCATCCGGTGGCGGGAGTCGACCATCCGCCTGGTGGTGCAGGGGGCCTACTACCGTACCGATACCATCACCCGGATACTGAACAAGGCGCAGGCTACCGAGCAGATCGGGTTAAGAACCAACGACTACGCCTGGCTGCTACGAATTTTCTCTCTTGCGGAGGTAGCCGACTGGCAGAAGCAACGCGAGCAGTTAGCCGCCATGCTGACCGACGATGCCCAAGTCTACCAGCTAACCGAAGGGCAGGCATTGGGTATGGAACTGTACAACAAACAGGAGTTTATTAATAAGATGACCATGCCGGTACGCAGCCTCAAGAACATCGAAATTTTGAGTACCAGGTTTCGGGGCGACCGGATTCAGGAACTACGATTTAAACAGGTGTACGATGAAACCAATCCTTAACCTAATTTTTAGCACCTTGTTAGGGTTGAGCGTAGCCTCCTGCGCCACCTCCCCCCGCGAAAGTGCAGTAAGCGATTCCGCTGAGGAAGCAGCGGTTATGTCGGGCGAATTGGAAGCCCAATTTACCTCCGATCATCTCTCAGCCGACCGGCTAGATGCGCTGGAGGTGCGCGCTCAGCAAAAGCTACTTGACTTTGCCGACTACGTTACCCTGATCGGCAATCCGGCGATAGATAGCACCTTCCGCCAGCAGGCCCAAGAGCAGGCGCGTCAGTTATTCATGCATCCTCAAACGCTGATTGCTTT
The DNA here is from genome assembly GCA_937884755.1 of uncultured Flammeovirgaceae bacterium. Classification (GTDB taxonomy): domain Bacteria; phylum Bacteroidota; class Bacteroidia; order Cytophagales; family Cyclobacteriaceae; genus Tunicatimonas. Next base: position 46,004 of record CAKZYJ010000502.1, on the reverse strand, counting down.
TGAAGAAGAAAAACTTACTTTAGATAGCTTGTTAAACAAGCTCGAGCGAGCAGGGAGCCAGCGGTATATCATTCAGAATATTAAAGTTACTCAGCCACTACGACAAGAGTCGGCCCGGCGGGAATCTGCTCAACAAGAATCTACCGAGCAGTACTCAGGTACGCTTACTTTTTCCCAACCGGCTAACGTCGAGATGCCGGAAGTTACTTACCAGCGGGTAGCCGAAATCTGGGTGAAAAAAGTGGATAAGCAGTTTGGGGATGAGCAAAAACAGGTCTGGGAGGTTTTTTTGGGTAGTATTAAATAGCTTTTCTAGGGTTTGGTAAATTTACCAGTAACTTCTCTACCCAACAACCGATGAACACTGAGCAAATCCTCACCCAATTACATGATCTGGCTGACCCTACCTACTTACCTAAAATGCAGCGGTTCGGAATTCCTACCGATCAGGCATTGGGTATCCGCATGCCAGTACTGCGGCAATTAGCTAAGCCCTATCGTAAGCAACATGAATTATCTCTTGATTTGTGGGACAGTGAAATTCACGAAGCCCGGATAGTAGCTACCCTGGTGGATGATCACCGACAAGTTACCGAAGAGCAAACGGACAACTGGGTAGCCGATATTCAGTCCTGGGATTTATGTGATCAGGCTTGCGGCAATCTGTTCTGGCGCACACCCTTCGCCTACCGTAAAGCTACCGAGTGGTGCCAGCGTTCAGAAGAGTTTGTGAAACGCGCCGGGTTTGTGCTGATGACCGTATTCGTCATCCACGACAAAAAAATGCCTGACGATCAGATTACTGCTTTCTTCCCCTACCTGGAAATGGAGGCCTACGACAACCGCAATTATGTTAAAAAAGCGATTAACTGGATGCTACGCCAAACCGGTAAGCGTAGTTTGTTACTTAACCAAAAGGCTATTGAATTAGCTCAGCAAATTGCCCAACAGGATTATTCATCCGCCCGCTGGATCGCTCAGGATGCTTTGCGGGAACTCCAGAGTGAAAAGATACAAGCAAGGTTGAAATAGATGTTACCCTCTTTCTTCCAATTGGTTTAAAACTGGGTCTGATTGTTGTGGTGTTATTACTGCAGTGATTCTGAGTGCCTTAAAAACCAGATTACGTTCGTAAACCTAATATTACACAAACAACCTAGCCATGATTCGTGTATTTCTGGTCATCCAAGCAGTGCTTATTGTTAGCTTATCGCCAGCACAAAACATTACCATAGATACTATCTTGCATCGCCATTTCCAGGCAGTAGGAGGTCTGGAGCAGTGGCAACAAATAAAGACTTGCTACGCTGAGCAGTCCTACTGGATGATTCCAGTCTACATGCCACCTCATAAACAGTTCTTAGGAGATCAGTTGCCAAAAAATCAAAAAAGCTACTATCAGTATCCTGATCAATATCGTATCGCCATTTATCGGGAAGGAGAACCTAGTACCGCTACTATAGTTACTCAAGGAGAAACCAAATTTTATAGCTACCGAGCTAAACAAGAGACTATACTTCCTGACCCTAAGTATACAAAAGCCGTACAGGAAGAAACTTTTTCATCCATTGTATTAGGTACTATTCCACTACTTCTATCAGCCTATCAAGATAGCGCTATTGCGTATCAGGGGGTGATGAAAGCTTATGATAGATCATGTCATAAATTGGTGATTGCACATGGGTTACCGAAAGGGGGGCGTGCTTTTGTTTATCTAGATACTGAAACACACTTGGTACACGCATTTGTCTATGCGAATCATACGGATCTATACAAAATATATGATGAGTATCGCGAGGTAGATGGACTACTAATTCCCCACCATATAGATTATTATCAAGAGGATGAACTTGTCGGAGAGTATACGATAGACAAAATCGAGATAAATCGCCCCATAGATCCCGTTGCGTTTACCGTTTGGTAATTGAAAGAGAAAACTATCCTCGAACGATGAAACCGCTCTGTCGCGTATCTATAAAAATGTCAGATTTGAGTAGTGAAGAACTAAAATAGTTACAGATTGACAGATTACAAGTTGAAAGTTTTCTATGTCCAACCAAACTTATAATCTGAAACCTGTAACTTTTCAACTTGATCAACACTGTTTACTCAATATTTTAATTACTTGCCAGCAGATTACAAGACTCAACTAGCCGGATAAATTCCTGACGGTAGCCTTCTTGGTCTTCACCCTTAGCTTCGCGGGCCATTTGGGCTACGGCATCGTAGGTTAAGTTGCCTTTGAACTGGGAATCGCGCAGTAGCATACCGAAACCGGCTACCGAAGCGGCAAACTGTAAATTTTCCGAAGATTCGTCAAACGGTTGTACTTCGCCGGTAAGCGGCTGCTTAACCAGTTTACTGCTGTTACCGTTCGGGGCTTTGTAGCGTAGCTTGAGGGTAAGCCACTCTTCGGAACGGGAAGCTGATCGTTCGGTTTTTTGCCGCTGATACTTCAGATCATCTACTGATTTCAGTAAGTCGCCCGCATCTACTCCGGTGGGAATAACTTCGTACAGGGCGGTGACGGTGTGGCCGGAGCCTAGCTCGCCGGCGTCTTTCTTGTCATCGTTAAAATCCTCGCTGCGCAGGGCGCGGTTTTCATAGCCAATCAGGCGGTAGCCCTGTACTTTGGCCGGATTGAACTCCAACTGAAACTTCACGTCCTTAGCAATGGTGAAGAGCGTCCCGCCGAACTCACTAACCAACACCTTCTTGGCTTCCTGAATATTATCGATGTAGGCGTAGTTACCGTTGCCCCTATCGGCTAGCAGCTCCATTTTAGAATCTTTATAGTTACCCATACCAAAACCCAGCACGGTAAGGAATATGCCTTCGCTTCGTTTCTTCTCAATCATTCGCTCCATGGCGGCGTTGCTGGATTCACCAATATTAAAATCACCGTCGGTAGCCAGAATTACGCGGTTATTACCACCTTCCTGAAAGTTCTTCTTGGCAATATCGTAAGCCAACTGGATACCAGCGCCCCCGGCAGTTGAGCCTCCGGCCTGTAGCCGGTCCAGAGCTTCTTTAATTTTGGCTTTCTCACTACCTGACGTAGATTCCAGTACTACTCCCGCCGCTCCAGCGTACACCACCATCGCTACTCTATCTTCGGGACGTAACTGATCGGTCAGCATTCGGAAAGCCTTTTTCAGCAGCGGTAGCTTGTTGGAGTAGTCCATAGAACCTGACACATCAATCAGAAATACCAGATTGGAAGGCGGTAAGTTTTCGGTAGGAATCTTTTTGCCCTGCAAGCCAATTTTCAGTAGATGATGCTGCGGATTCCAGGGGCATTCTACTAGTTCGGGGTTGATGGAGAAGGGGGCGTTGCCAGTCGGTTGCGGATAATCGTAGTTGAAGTAGTTGACCATTTCTTCAATGCGGACCGCATCTTTGGGCGGCATCTCTCCCTGGTTAATAAACCGGCGGATGTTTCCGTAAGAAGCCGCATCTACGTCGATTGAGAAAGTAGAAAGCGGATTCAGGGCCGATGCCAGAAAGGGATTTTCCCGAATGGTAGCGTACTCTTCCGTATTAAATTCCTGCGGCAGTTCGTCATCAGTGGGCGGATAGTACACATCCGACTCCTGCTCGACTATCTCGTACATAGCCGGAGCGGAATTGGCTTGACTGCTTAGGGTATGAACCGCACTGGTAACTGCCGTTCTTTTCTGTATTCCTCTAGCGGTTACGATTACTTCCGATAGCTGCTGAGAATCTGCGTCTAATTGAGCATTAATTACTGATTGCTGCTTTACTTTAATTTCTTTGGAGACAAAGCCGATAAAGCTAAATACCAGTACGTCCTGCTCGGATACATTTTCTATTCGGTACTGGCCGTTTAAGTTGGTGACGGTTCCAATTTGAGTCCCTTTCACAATTACGTTTACTCCGGGCAGTGCGGAACCGTTGGTGGCACTAGTCACCGTACCGGTAATGGTTTTGGTTTGATTGCTGGGTTGCCTCGAGAATGTGGTTAGTATACCCAGCAGAATAATCAACATCGTTTTCATAAGAATATCGTTTCGTTTCTTAGGAGATGCCGCCACCCAAGAAATTCCACACTGAACCCTAAAAAAAAATTTTTTTGTTCGATTTATGGAATCGGGTAGGTATTTGCATCCTAGTAGTGTAGTTGCCTCTATATGCTCTTCAAACGACGCGGAAATAAAGCCCTGGACGACGTCCAGCAGGATGCCCAGTTGCTACGAAAGTACCAGCTAACGGGGGAGCTCCCGGTATTGGGCGAGCTTTACGAGCGCTATATGCCGCTGGTATACGGGGTGTGCCTGAAGTACTTCAAGAATAAAGAAGACAGTCAGGATGCGGTAATGCAGATATTTGAAAAGCTGGTAGCGCGATTACCCACCGAAGAGGTACGGGATTTTAAACCCTGGCTGTACGTAGTCACCCGTAACTACTGCCTGATGCAACTACGAAAAACCAAAATTCAGCAGGTGCCCATTAACGGGCATACCGATTACCTGGCGGAAGAAGACAGCGAAAACTTATCGGAAGAGCAGTGGCAGCTACTGACGCGAGGATTGGGGCAACTACCCACTGAGCAGCAACAGTGCTTGCAGTTATTTTACTTACAACAACAGTCGTATCAGATCATTGCCGAGCAGACGGGCTACGAACTAAAACAGGTAAAGAGCCATATCCAGAACGGAAGGCGAAACTTAAAAATATTTGTGGAGAAACATCATGAATAAGCCACAATACCATATTGATGAGGCGTTAGTGCAGCGGTACCGAGCCGGAAAGCTCTCGGAAGAGGAGCAGCGTTGGCTGGAGGAAAACCCGTTTGAAGCTGAAGCCCTGCAAGGGCTAGCCGGAACCAATGGCTGGTCGGAAGATATTCCCGCGCTGCAACAGCAACTTCGAGAAAGAACCAGTAAACGGACTACGCTTTGGCTGACCTACGGGCGCTACGCAGCTGCTACGGCGGTACTACTAACCGTGGGCTGGTTTGCTTACCAAACGGTTTCTACTGGCAATATTGGCGATAAGGCAGTGAATGAAGAAATCGCTAGCCAACCATTAACCTATCAGGCTCAGTCGGATTCAGTAGTTGAGGAAACTGCTCCCCTGGCGGCGATGGCTCCCGAAAGGATTGCTAATCAGCAAGCAACGGAGGCAGTGGGCAGTCAGGTGCCAGACCTACCCTCTAATGAAGTGAAACCGGTACTGATTCCTGAGCGGGAATCCATTGCAGTGCTTGAGCCAGCGGCAGCTCCTTCCTTTTCCGAGGCAGCCGATATGGCTGATGAAGAATTGCCGAAGACTTCTCGTGATGCAGCTAGAGGTGTCGAGGCTGAAATGAGCATTGCTCAAAACGCGAGGATGCAGGCTAAGCAGTCGCGGTACCCAGTGCCTACCGAGCAGTTTGCCCATCAGGTTTCGGGGGCTGTTTATTCCGCGGATGATCATGCTCCTTTACCGGGGGTAAACGTAATAGTAAAGGGTACGCTGGTAGGCACCATTACGGATATGAATGGTCAGTTTCAGGTAGCCGTACCGGATAGCTCATCTAAGGAATTAGAATTTTCCTTTATAGGGTTTCACCCTGAAAAAGTGTCAATAGGACAGCAAGATTCTTTAGTCATACAGCTTGAACAAGACGAGCAGGCTTTGAGTGAGGTGGTGGTTACGGGCCGTTATCGCCGGAGTGACCGGGCTAGCAGTGCTGCTCATCCAATTCCTACCTACGATTCGTTCCGAAATTATCTGCAAACTAACCTACGCTATCCGGCAGTGGCCCGGGAGCAGAAAGTAGAGGGAACAGTGAGAGTGCAGTTTACGGTTGATACGGAAGGAAACCCGACCGACTTCACTATCAAGAAGAGCTTGGGCTACGGCTGCGACGAAGAGTCTATACGACTGATAAAAGAAGGGCCTAACTGGCAACCTGCCACCCGCAACGGTGATTTTGAACCCGGTCAGGTCACCGTAAAAGTACGCTTTAAGTTACCTACTAAATAGGGTTCTCAGCGAGTAGTTATACGACTCTAAATTCGTAGTTCTATCCTGTTGAACTGCTAGAAAAACATTCGCTTTACCAAATATTATGTGTAGCTTTCAGGAACAGATTTTTACGGCTACTGCTCGAGTGGTGAAACATACTGGTTACTACTATTTCAGTACCCGTCCGTAGGTGGATATACGAATGTTATTATAATGCAGATATACGTATGTTGTATATCCAGATGTTAGGCATTATTTGCGATGAATAATAAATATAAAGAATGGAGAGATGGAATTTTAGGTTTTTTTAAACCGAAAAATAGAACTGATGAATCCGAAAAGATTTATTCACCATCAGGTAATTTTTATCTGATAATCTCATCTTACAAAACGGGAGAGAATACCTGGGAATATTCACGAGGAATTATAAAAAACAGTCAAAGTGATGAGGTTATTGCAGATGTGAAACGAAACTATTCACATTTTTGGTATTCTTGGATACAGCACGCCAACGGAAATGAATATCTTCTGTGTGGAGAAGATTATCAAGGTCAAACAGTTGTGAACTTGACTAAAGGTATTACCCAAAATTATTTTCCTGAATCAGGGTTTGACAGACACGGTTTCTGTTGGGTAAATGCAATCCCTTCAAAAGACAGTCAAGTTTTAGCCGTTGAAGGATGTTATTGGGCTTGTCCGTACGATATTGTTTTTTTTGACTTCAAAAACCCTGATGAAATTCCCTTTAAAGAGCTTAAAAGAATTGAAGATGTTGGAGAAATTAAAGGGTGGAACGAGAATGATGACTTTATCGCGGACAGAGAAATTGAAATTAGAAAATCAGACGGCAAACCTTATGATGAACTAACTGATGAAGAGCAAGATATATTAGATAATGATTCTAAACTTGTTGATTACAAAAAAGTGATAGTAAAAGTTAACTTGAAAGAAATAAAAACAATGCCTAACAATGTATAAAATGCATTAAAACGCATTTTACACTAAACGTTCAGTGTCATTGCTGGGATGGCAAGGAAAGCGAAAAAGGTGGAAAAGGAATAGCTAAGCGTGCTAGTAGCGCAGCGACCTGAAAGCCAGAGAATCGGCTGACAAGAATCTTTGCTTGGGAAAGCAGATGAACTTGCTTAAGCATTCGTCAGAACGAATAGCACACTTGGTAAACACTAGATTTTTTCGCTGGCGGATGGTTACTCCCCAGTCGTTGCGAAAGTGGAAAAACACTACGGGTGTTTATCATTCGTTAGGCACAATTTCTGAAAATCAGCGAAATCCATTCAACATTCGGCTAAATCGTTAAATGATTCTTGTTGATTGATGGGAGTTTTGTTTAAAACAAAATTCCTGTAAATGACAACACTATTTATAATTCTAGGAGTCGTTATAATTCTTACCGTAATTGGCCGCTCCTCGATTGAGCGATTAACTATTCCAAAAACTAATCCTTCTAGCCAAACATTCTCACCCGGAAAACACCGTGTAGAATTTAAAAGCAAGGGCAAAACTATTGTAGGAAATCTGTTTATTCCTGACGACTACAAAGAAGGCGAGAAGAGACATGCCATGGAGAATGACCCTCCCGCGACCTCCTTAAAAGAACATGCTGCAGGTTTTTATGCAGAAAAGTTTGTTAAGAAAGGCTATATCACCTTATCAATCGATACGCGAGGTATTGGCGAAAGTGAAGGAATACAATGCGATGTAGACCCTTATCATCACGCTAATGACGTAGCAAGCGCAGTAACATTTTTAGACTCCTTGAAACAGGTAGATTCAGATAAACTGTTTAACGTAGGAGTCTGTGCCGGTGGTGTTGCTTCTCCTTATGAATCGTTTCAAGACAAGCGAATCAAGGCACAAGGTCTCATTACGCCATCTATTGCTGGTCCTGAGCTTATGAAATCAACGCTTTTGCCAGTAAGACTAATAGTCTATTTCTTTGGTGGAATCTTCATCCTGTTAAACAAGCTTGGCTTACAGTTGAAGTTACCAGCTATCCCTTCAAAAATTCCTAAAGGGGATAGTCCTGCCGCTAGGGGAATGCAAGAGATTTCGACTTACTATTTGCCAGGTAAAGTTGGCCATCACAAGCGATGGATCAATAACACTAGCGCGACTTCACTTCCTGGAGTAGCCAGATTGCACATTTTCAACCATGCAAAAGAATTCGATTCAATTCCAGTAGTTCAGGTAGTAGGTAAAGATGCCTATAGCGTTGAGCCAGCTATGCGCTTTTACGATTCACTCAACGGCCCCAAGGAGCTATTAGAGCTCGAAAACACAAATCATGTTGATTTCTATTACAAAGATGAACCTGCTGACAAAGCGGTCGACAAGGTAGATGCATTCTTTAAAAAAATAACATCATGAGTCAGTATACTAGAAATAAGGCCAACAGAGAGTCACAAGTAAGAAAAAGAATTTTTCAAGTCGTGGGTGTCTTCCTGGCCTTAATTTTCTTCTTGCTAGCTGGAATATTTTCCTTAGGGAGTACTCCAAACAATGCAGACATCACCGAAGAAATGCATGACCCAGAACTTCAATCAATGTATTTTCCAGGGAGAATAATTGCTTCACTCATGAGCAAGGAATGGGGAGTGAACATGTTTAATCGCATGACCTCTTCCGCTGCAACAGGAGATATAGAAGGTTTTCAAAGCGAAGAACGATACATCGAATCATCCGAGGGTCATGAGATACGTATAAGAATCTTCAAGCCTCAAAATGCTGAACAAAAGTTACCTGCGATGCTCTACACACATGGCGGTGGGTATTTATCCGGTTTTCCAGAACAGGCACTTAAGATTATTCAAGACTTTATGCAGACTAGAGATGTTGTAGTTATAGCACCTGCATACCGACTCTCTGTTGAACATCCTTTTCCTGCTGGATTTAATGACTGTTATGAAACGCTACTATGGATAAAAGAAAACTCGGATGAGCTTGGTATCTATGATGATAAATATATCCTTGCAGGACGAAGTGCAGGAGGAGGTATGGCAGCTGCGTTGGCACTCAAAGCGCGTGACACTAAAGACGTGAATATTGCCTTTCAAATGCCTCTTTTCCCAATGATAGACTACCGACAAGAAACAGAGTCAGCAAAAATGACAGGTGCCATTATTTGGGATAATGAAAGTAACAAGCATGGCTGGTATCAATACCTAAAAGGATTAAATGATAAAGAAGTGCCTGCATACGCTTCTCCCGCGATTGCTAAAGATTTTAGTGGACTTCCCCCAACTATCACTCATGTTGGTTCCGTTGAACCTTTTAGAGATGAGACCATTAATTATATAGAGGCGCTTAAAGCAGCAGGTGTCCCAACAAAATTCAAGTTGTTCGAAGGCGCTTATCACGGTTTTAATAACCTATCTCCTGAAACAGAAATTGGAAGAGCTGGTGACAAATTCCAGTTCGAAGCTTTCGCTGATTATTACGATAGTTATGTTGTTAATCCCAGTAATTTAGAATCAGTTGGAAGCGAAGCTCAAATTGATTCAGTTGAATCAAACTGAATCTCTACGTAACATGATAACAATATGTAAATAGAAAAGCTAGATATGGATTTATTGAATCACTTAGAAGTATATATCAACGCGCAGAAAGGTGTTGGTTTCAATGCATTTGTATTTAGTACTGGAATGATAGTGGCCGCCATTCTCCTACATTTTTTCGGTACGAGTCAACTTGCCTTAGGTCTTCGTAATGGTACTTTTATTATCGGGATTATTTTGATTGCTATGGGTGTAGGATTACGCATCTCTCAAGAAGGTATTTTGAAGGAAAAGAAGGCTCTTTATCAACAAGATAAGGTGGGGTTTCAGCGAGTAGAGATCGAAAGAATGACAAAAGTGAAAAATAACTACCCTAAAGCACAAGCGATTATGTCAGGCTTGGTCGCCCTATCTTTGGTTGGTTTCCTGCTGATCAAAAGCCCGGTATGGCAGGGCATAAGTCTGTCTTTTACGGTATTCTTTGTCGGTAACATTATCATGGAAGCCTTCTCCTATTTATCAATAGTTTCATATTTTCAAACATTGACGAATTAGCATGCCCAGCATAGTATCCATAAATAGCGTAAGTCAAGTTCACAAATCGCTGGGATTACCTTCACCGAAGCACCCTTTGATCACTGTTGTAAAAACCGATACGATTGACGATTACTCTGCTTTCAAGAATGTAAAAATCGTCAATAACCTATATCAGATAGCTTTCAAACAAGCAGTGGGCGGCAGTTTGACTTATGGCAGAAATTCTTATGATTTTGAAGACGGAACCTTAGTGTTCACTGCCCCGGGGCAGACTTCAGAATACACTGATAATTCAGAAGGTGATAATAATCTTGAAGGATGGTCGCTGGTTTTTCACCCCGACCTTATTAGAAAGTCAGATTTGGCCGAAAAGATTAGTCGTTATGGTTTTTTCGAGTATGCTTCGAGCGAAGCTCTCCACCTCTCTTTAGTTGAAAGAAACCACATTGAAGAGCTAAGAGACAAAATTGAATATGAATACAGCCACAACCTCGATAGTCATAGCCTGAATCTGATTAATTCCAATCTTGAATTACTCCTAGACTATTGTTTAAGGTACTACGATCGTCAGTTTTTGAGCCGGACTGACCTGAACCAAGACGTAATTTCCAAATTTGAGAAGACGCTAAAATCATACTACAAGGCTTCAAAAGAGTACGAATTAGGATTACCTACCATTTCATACTGTGCCAACGAACTCAATCTGTCACCAAAGTATCTTAGCGATTTATTAAAGAAAGAAACAGGAAAAGCGGCTCAAGAGCACATACATCTGTTTATTATCGAAAAGGCCAAAAACATACTGCTAAATTCAAAAGATTCTGTGAGTGAAGTTGCTTATTCTTTAGGATTTGATTACCCACAGCATTTTAGTAATCTCTTTAAATTGAAAACGGGCAGTAGCCCAAGTGAATTTAGGAATTTGAATTAAACAAATTGTATCTAACATTCTGTATAAGCGATAGCGGTTTAAGTGCATACTTGAACCGTTATTGCTTTTTAATAAGTATCTTACTTTTCGACAATTTAGTGGTGAAAAGATCGCTACTGCTCATACACTGAGCCGTTGAGCTTATATGAATTAAAAAGGTGCACTTTACGGTTGATACGGAATGAAATCCGACTAATTAAGGAAGGGCCTAATTGGCAACCCGCTACCCATAACGGATATTTTGCGTCCGATCTAGGTCATGGTGAAAGTACGCTTTAAATTACCTACTGAATAGAGTTCTCCACAAATAGTTACACGCCCTGGTTCTGTTCTACTGGACCTTTGCAAGAACATTCGCTGTACAAAGCTTTCAGGAACCGGTTTTTACGGGTTACTGCTTGAGTGGTGGAACACACCGGATACTACTATTTTAGCACCCGTAGGCGGATATACGAATAGTACTATATTGCAAATATACGTATGTTACATATCCAGACGTTGGCAGCAATTAAGATATCTAATGAGAACATCATTGACAGTACACTATTACAACTCTATTGAAATATTATGAAAGGGATACTACTAACTGTTAGCCTCATCTTATCAGCTTGTGCCATAGAAGAAAAGTCGGAAAAAACTCCACCCAATGTAATTATTGTAATGACGGACGATCAGGGTTATGGTGAATTTTCTTTTAATGGAAACCCGATAACAAATACCCCCAATATAGATCGATTGGCTAAGGAGGGGGTACAGTTTACCGATTTTCATGTAGCCCCAATGTGCACACCCACGCGAGGTCAGCTATTAACCGGGCTAGACGCCTTTAGAAATGGTGCTATTAACGTGAGCAGTGGAAGGACCTTATTACGCCCGGAATTAGAAACAATAGCCGATATTTTTTCGCGAAATGGATATGCTACCGGCATTTTTGGAAAATGGCATTTGGGAGATAATTATCCCTTTAGGCCTGAAGATAGAGGTTTTGATGAAGCCTTGTGGTTTCCATCCTCTCACGTAAATAGTTTGCCTGATTATTGGGATAATGACTATTTCGACGACACCTACATTCATAACGGAGAGAAAGAAACGTTTAAAGGATATTGCACCGATGTGTTTTTCGATGAAAGTATAAAATGGATGCAGGAGATGATCACCACCAATAAACCTTTCTTTACTTACGTGGCTCTAAATGCAGCGCACTGGCCTCACTTTGTACCAGACTATTATAGAGAGCCTATTCGGGAGGCTATGAACAAACAACCTGAACTATTTGAAAACATGGACGAGGCAAAAAGAAAAGAATTAACGAGTTTCTTGGCTATGGGTGCCAATATTGACGACAATATGGGCAAGCTTCAAAAATTTTTGGAAGAAGCAAGTCTGGATGATAATACTATAGTGGTTTTTCTTACCGACAATGGAAGCACATTTGGTAAAGATTATTTTAATGCAGGTATGAAGGGTAGCAAAACGACACTCTGGGAAGGTGGGCACCGAGTTCCTCTTTTAATGAAAACACCTGAACACTTGTCTGAACAACCCTCAAAAATTGATGAATTATGCCATGTTCAGGATTTGCTTCCCACACTGACTTCCCTGTCAGGAATTAGCGATATCCCAAAAAAGCTGGACGGTGTGGATTTATCCCCTCTACTTAGCGGAGAGAAAGAAAGGCTTGAAGATCGAATGCTTGTGATAAACTACAGCCGAATGCCCATGTTTGAAGTTAACTATACCACAGAAAACCCGGCTATTCCCATGAAGGATGGTGCCGGTGTGTTATGGAAGAACTGGCGCTTCTTGGAAAATAGGGAGTTATATGATATTTCAACTGATCCTTATCAAGACAGTAACGTAGCTGACGAACATCCGGAAATAGTAGCAAAAATGAGAGATCATCTAGACACTTGGTGGGATGGTGTGAAAAATGATGTACATATACCTCAACGGGTAATCATTGGCAGCGAGCACGAAAACCCTATGTTGATATCGGCATGCGAATGGTTAGATGTTTTTGTAGATCAACAGATACAAACTCGCTACGGGCCACAGAAAAACGGTATTTGGCATTTAGCTGTTTCCGAAGCCGGAGAATATGAGTTTGAACTGCGCCGTTGGCCGAAGGAGTCAGGCTTCAGGCTTAGAGAAGGAATTCCAGAAAAGAAAGTAACGGATGGCACTTTTATCAAGGGCGTTAGTTTTCCTATACATTCGGCTCAATTAAAGGTTGGGAGCGAAATAAAGTTAATTGAAGTTTCAGAAGAGGATGTTTCAGCAAACTTTACTTTCAATCTAGAACAAGGAGATATTGAAATACAAAGCTGGTTTAATGATGAGAATGAGGAACCAATTTTAGGAGCATATTATATGTATGTAGCTAAAAAGTAATTGGAGAGTTCACATTGATGAAGTTAGTTTCACCCACCAATTAACTGTTGGGAGATAACTTTTTTGAAACAAATAGCGGTTTATGCAGAAGTGCCCAACGCCCTGTATTCAGATCATTGAGCTTGTATGAATTAAAAATTAAGTAGCGTAAGATAGCTACTTTTTTTTGGCATAGATAAGTTAGCGAATCACCCGAAGACCGAAGTTAAAGGTTTGTCCAGCTCCTTCGTCGGAGCGACCGGGCTAGTAGTGCGGCCCATCCAATTCCTACGTACGATTCGTTCTGAAACTATTTGCAAACCAACCTACGCTATCCGGAAGAAGCCCGGCAGCAGGAAATAGAGGGTGCAGTGAAGGTTCAGTTTATAGTTGATGCGGAAGGAAATCCGGCTGACTTTACCATCAAGAAGAGCTTGGGCTACGGCTGCGACGAAGAGTCTATCCGACTGATAAAAGAAGGGCCTAACTGGCAAACTGCCACCTGTAACAGTGATTTTGAATCCGATCAGGTCACCGTAAAAGTACGCTTTAGATTACCTACTAAATAGAGCCCTCAACGAGTATTATATGACTCCAAATACGTAGCTCTATTTTGCCAAGCCTTTATCAAAACATTCGCTTTACCAAATTTATATGTAGCTTTCAGGAACAGGTTGTTACGGGTTACTGCTTGAGTAGTGGAACATACTAAACAGTATTATTTTAGTAACCGCAAGTGGATATACGAATGTTGCTATATTGCAGATATACGTATGTCGTATATCCAGATGTTAGGTACAAGGTAAAACAGGAAAACGGATAAGCTATTCAGGAATTTGAATAAGTTGAACAGACTAATTGCCGATAGCTTTGTGATATTAATCATAAAAAGTAATTAAGATGTTCGGAAAACAAATTTCAGATTTAATGATCAAGCCAGGAAAATCGCCTGTGTTTGAAACGCCAGAAAAGTATTCTTTAGAATACGAAGATGTCACCTTTAAAACTGCTGATGGTGTTACTCTATCAGGTTGGCTTGTAAAGGGAGGAACAGATAAGGTAATTATTCAGTCTCATTTTGGTGTGCAATGCTCTCGATGTGGTTTTACACAAGAGGGAAAAGGAATGATGAAAAATACACTTTGGACAAGTGATATTCATTTCCTCGACCAAGCCAAATACTTAGTTGAAGCAGGATATTCTGTTCTCATGTACGACATGCGTAATCATGGCGAAAGTGAACAAACAGGATGGGTTTCTTGGGGTAAAGATGAAAGAAAGGACGTTGTAGCAGCAATAAAGTTTATCGCTGAACACAAAGACTATCAAAATGCAACAATTGGATTGTTATCAATTTGCATGGGACAGGGAGCAAGTGTTTTTGCATTTGGATTAGAGGAAGAAATAAAATCATTCAAAAATCTAAAAACCATGATTTCCGTCCAACCGCTAACCTACGATTACTTTGTTAAAGCAATGGGATTGCCAAATTTTCTAATCGACTCAGGAAATAAATACAATACTGAGAAAAGAAGCACTGACCTAACAGGAGATTCTTTCCTTCCTTACGCTAAGGATATCTCAGTACCAACCTTAGTGATTCAAAACCAAAACGACCCAATGACCAACATGGATATGGTTAAAAGTTTTTATGATGATATTAAGGTCGAAAAGGAAATAATGTGGATTGATTTAGAAAAGAAAAGAGGGGCTGCTTATGCATGGTTAGGTAAGAACTCAAAACCTATAGTTGGTTGGTTTGATAAATACATGAAATGAAAAAATTGATGTACATATTTATAGGCATATTGGTAATCCTCGTAATCTTGGTTTTTACAGGAAATAAATCCGTCCACCATGAAATCATGATAAATGCTACCCCTGAAAAAGTGTGGAATGTACTCACTGAAATGAACGATTACCCGAAGTGGAATCCCACAATGGAATTGCTTGAAGGAACAGTTCAAGAAGGGAATAAAGTAAAGTACAAGTTTACTCAAGATGAAAATACCAAAAGTGAAATTGGTGCAACTGTGGTTCAGGTAGTTCCAAACAAACTACTGAATCAAAAAGGTGGAGTTCCTTTGGTGCTTACTTTTAATCATAAGTATGTGTTAGAGAGCATAGGTAACTCTACAAAGGTTATTATCCATGAAGATTATCAAGGAATTGGAGTTAACTTTTGGAATCCCAAGCCAGTAGAAGAAGCATACCAGCGACTAAATTTTGCTTTAAAAGAGAGAGTAGAACAATTTTCAAATTTGGGTAATGAATGAAATAATAAGGATAAAATCAATTAACGATGTTCACCGCCTTTTTGAATTGGAAAAACCCAGACACCCTCTAGTTTCTGTAATTCAAATTGACGATAGAATTACCAATTTTGACTACGGATACTATAAGTACATATTCGATTTCTACCAAATCAATCTAAAGCAAGGATTTTCAGGTTCAATGAACTATGGTAGAAATTCGTATGATTTTGACGAAGGCACCTTGACTTTTATCAAGCCTAACCAGACCATACAAGTAGAAAATCAAGATGAAATTAAGGGGAGTTACGGTTGGACTTTACTCTTCCATCCTGACCTAATTCGCAAATCTGAATTAGGAAAAACGATTGAAGATTACTCGTTTTTCAATTATGATTTAAATGAAGCCTTGCATTTGTCAGAAAGTGAAAGGAATTCAATTACCGACTTGGTCGTTAAAATTCAAGAAGAATACAATCAAAATATTGACAAACATAGCCAAGAGTTAATCATTGCTAATATTGAGATGCTGCTTAAATACAGCAAACGGTTCTATGATCGACAATTCTTTACAAGAACCAACCTTAACCAAGATCTACTATCTGAATTCAATAAAGTAGTTAGAACTTACTACAATTCGGAAAATCCAATCGAAAGTGGTGTATTATCGGTTAAAGAATGTGCTAAACAATTGAACCTATCTGTAAACTATTTGGGAGACCTCATTAAATCCGAAACGGGACGAAGTGCAAAAGACCAAATCAACGATTACGTTATTGAAAAAGCTAAAAATCAACTTTTGGGAAGTAAAGAAAGTGTAAGTCAAATTGCATACAGCTTAGGGTTTGAATATCCTCAAGGGTTTAACAAACTCTTCAAAGCAAAAGTGGGAATTAGTCCTAGTGAATATAGAAACTTGAACTGAATGAAAATAAAACCCAGTGCCTAACAAGGTGTATAGTGCATACCCTACGGGATACGCACCATACACAGGACGTTAGCAGTAATTACAAAAACCACCATAAAAATGCAATTACTTCTATTTAGGTTGAAGAAAAAACACCTCACCTATTTAATAGGAATGACGATAGTATTTCATTTTTCAATTAAGGTGGATGCGCAAACTTCTATGGAGCAACCTCGACCGCGCATTGTGGTCACTGCCGACCCTGAACTAGATGACAACAACTCCCTGATCCGTTTTTTGCTCTATAGCACCGACATGGAAATAGAAGGCCTCATTTACGCTAGCAGTCAGTATCATTGGAAAGGTGATGGAAAAGGCACTAAATGGTATGTGCCGGGAAGAGAGTATGATCTCTTTGGGATGGATACCTGTCCGTGTGAATCATGGCGCTGGGCAGAAGGTGAGCGTTTTATCCACGACATAGTTGAGGCATACGAACAAGTTTATCCTAACCTAAAACAGCACAACCCGAATTATCCTACCCCAGATTATCTTAAGTCAAAGATCAGGTTCGGAAATATTGAATTTGATGGTGATTTCTCTAAAGATACACCAGGGTCTAACTTGATTAAGTCATTAATATTAGATGACGAGCCAGGCCCGCTCTTCATTACCGCCTGGGGAGGGCAAAGCACTATTGCCAGGGCACTCAAATCAATACAGGATCAATATGAATACACTACTGATTGGGAATCCATAAAAAGTAAGGTATCCCGAAAAGTTATACTGCTGCCTAACGGCGACCAGGATGATACCTACGCTATCTACATTAAGCCTAATTGGCCTGATATTGAATACCGACAGTTTACCGGGGGGCCACGTTACGGGTATGGAGCACCCATAAATGCATCTGTAGAGAATGCCAAATTTTTGACCTCTGCTTGGATGAAGGAAAACGTACTAGACCGCGGGCCATTAGGCGATTTGTACCGAGTATGGGGTGACGGAAAGCAAATGGTAAAAGGTGATATGGTAGACTACTTTGGACTATCGGGCTATACCGATGAGGAATTGAAAAAAATGGGATATTTTGTTTGGATGCCAGTGCAGGCTAAAGGTTCATGGTTAAGCGAAGGAGACAATGTTACCTTTATGAATATGCTTGGCAATGGATTACGCGGGTACGAAAAAGGATTCTATGGTGGTTGGGGTGGTCGAGTGTCGGAGACTCAAAATGATCCGAATAATTTTCCCTCTACATCTAGTTTAAACGCCGACGAAATGGCAGCCAGCATAGGGGCACAAAACAATCAACTGGCTGACAAAGAATATCCTAACTTCTTTCCGCAGGTTCAACGTGATTTTGCCAACCGTCTGAAATGGTCGATTACTGAAAAGTATTCGGACGCGAACCATGAACCAGAAATTAGCATTCTAGGACCTTTACACCTTCTAGCTTCACCCGGACAAAAAATCCAACTCCACGGATCAGTTTCTGATCCTGATGGAGATAATCTCTCTACCAAATGGTGGCAATTCCAGGTAGGCAGTTATCCCGGAAAAGTTGAAATCTCTAATTCTAATTCATTACAGGCTGAAGTTTTGATTCCCGAGGATGCTGTAGGAGGGCAAACCATTCATATAATTTTTGAAGCAACTGATGATGGTACCCCATCCCTCACCAGATATAAACGAGTAATTGTCACCGTAAAAAATGAATAAGATTGTTTTACTTTTCTTCACAAATAAAGTCGGGAAAAAGCTGCTTTTGGTGTAGGGGAGTTAGTGGATAACACGAAGGCCGAAGTTAAAGGTTTGTCCGGCTCCTTCGCCAGGGCTACCCAGCCAGAAGTTGGTGTATAGTAACTCACCTTCCAACAAGCCCGGAATCAACTGATACTTCATTCCTAAGCCTGCTTGGGAAAAGAATGAACTAAAGAGCTTCACCCGGTTGGCATTCATACCATCAGCATCCTGAAAGTCTTCCACATGCTTTATCCAAGCCTCCAATGAGGTGTACAGCGTGAGTCGGGAGTTGGGAAAGTAGTTAAAGAATACCGTAATCGGGGTTTCAAAAAAGGGCTGATTTCGGAAAGAGTCCCGCGGGAAAGACGTCCACCAAGCTCCCCGAACAAACAATTGCATGCTAGATGATAAAGGAATATCATAAAAAGCTTCATTAATCCAGAGAAAGCGATCAAACTCCAGAAACAGTCCCGGATAAGTCGCCCCGACCTCCCGACTTTCAGTATCGCCGGAAATTGGAATCAAGAAGGTACTTTGAAACGATAATCGAGAAAGATTTTTAAAGGGGGCTACCTTAATCTTTGGACCTACGCCGGTTAGGCCAATCCGGTTACGCTGTCCCTGGCTATCATTGATATTTACGTATTTCACCCACACATCGAATCCTACTGAATATTTGGGATTAATGCCGTACATAAACTGATTAATGGCGGTAGCAAAGGTTTGCCGTCCGTCTATCCGCTGGTCGTCCTTCTGAAGTTGATCATCAAAGGCTTTGGTTTGGGTATAAACGTTGGTAAAATGCTTAAACTCCCATTGTCCTTTCCGAAGAAGCACAGAAGGAGTATACTGCTGTAAATTGGTTTGAGCCATTGCCGTTGGGCAAATGATAGCCAACAGCAGCCCGAGAGCGATAAAATTAGTCAAGATTCTCATATGTCAAGATTAAATAACCTAATATAATTGCTGAGTCGTAGAACGGACAGAAAGTATTACTTCAGTAATTCCAGATCACGAATCAGAATTTTACGGCGGTCGAAGTTGATGATGTTTTTCTCCTTTAGTTCGTTCAGGATGGTGGTAACCGTCTGCCGAGAAGTTCCGGTGAGGCTGGCAATATCCTGATGTTTAAGATGATTGGGGATCATGGTCTCAAAGCCTACTTTACGGCCTTTTTCCAGGGCCATATCCCGCAGGAATTCAATTACCCGGGTACGGGCATCTTTAGAAACCAGCAGTTCAATACGGCGCTCCAACTTCTGCATCCGCTTACCAACCAACTTAAAAATATTCAGGCTTAACTCCTGATTATCGGCCATACGGGTCCGCATATCGTCTAGTGTCATCGGGCACACCACAGTCTCGTTATCCAACACCATCGCAAAGTCGCGGTGGCTTTCTTCTCCAGTCAGTGCCATTTCCCCGAACACCTCACCGGGGGTAAGAATGGTCTTTACAATCTCTTTGCCGTCTTCCGAGTACATCCCGATTTTTACCCTTCCTTGCTTAATAATATACACATACTCTGAAGGCTCGCCGATGGAGTATACGTGGTCGCCCTTCTGGTACTCCCGGTGATCAATCTGATTATCCAGTTCTACAATCTTTTGGGGGCAAAAAATATTGACAAAGTTAGTTTCTTCAAAAAACCAGTAATTCGTTTCAGCTTTCATGAGCATATCGATCAAGATTTTACGACTATTTTGTATTTTTCAGGCTGTAACCGCAGTTATTTCGTCAGCTACTATACAAAGTACCGATTTTCTTTCGCTAGAGTTGCCTGTTGGAATGATATTAATAAAATGTAAAACCTCTGTGATACTTTCGTGAAACTTTCCGGCTCTATAAAACAGAATTTACCAAAAATTCCTATAGAAGGAGATCGCCGTTATGGCCCCGATGAAGTACTTTTAGCAGCTCACGACGACCTCACCCAGCAGGCCGATTGGGCTGAAATTGGTTTTACTGTAGCTCCATTTCTGCTTGATACTATTTATCAGGAATTTATGACCGGAGTACGCGATTTGTTCCGCAGGTTTTTTCAGCAAGCAGGGATTAAGCTGCCCGAAAACGTGCCGATGAATCAGTACCATCGGCTTACCAATTTTGATGATGAGATTCATCTGGCCATCGTGAATCAGGCGAAGTTGCTAAGCACAGAAGATTTTCCGGTGGCCCTGAATTGGGTTGAGCAACGCGTATCAGAACTATGTGGAGTGCCAGTTCAGGCCTATAATCCACACAACGGCGAACGGGTATTCCACTTCCGCATTATTCGTCCTCAGCGAAATGATAACAATCCTCTGCATCGCGATGTCTGGCTGCCCGAGTACCACGATGCGGTTAATATCTACGTGCCGCTGGCGGGCAGTAACGAGTTGTCGTCGCTGACGTTGGTACCGAAGAGCCACCGCTGGAGTGAGGCGGTTATTGAACGGACGGTGCAAGGAGCCAGGGTACATGGGGTGCAGTTCAACGTACCCGGAATTACTGGTTCCCAAAATCCACTTACCATTGTGCGCCCTAATCCGGCAGCGAACGAGGTACTGGTATTTTCCCCCTACCTGGTACACGGTGGTGCCACGAATTTAAATGAAGACCTTACGCGTATCTCACTAGAAATGCGTTTTTGGCGTGCCTCTTAAGCTCATTTAGCTAGTGAGAAAGTGAAGATAGAGCCTTCGCTCATTTCGGAATCTACCGTAATTTCTCCTCCAAATTCTTCCACTAGTTTTTTTACATTCGCCAGTCCAATACCGATACCGTATTCGCCGAAGCGGTCTACCGGATGAAGCACGGTGAACATTTCAAAAACTTTCGCATGCTCGCTTTCTTTTATACCGGAACCATTATCTGACACGAAAAACTCGTAGTATCGCTCGTCTTCGCGAGCGCCCACTTCCACCTGGGCAATTACTTTGTCGTTATACCGAACAGCGTTAGAAACCAGGTTAATCAAAATTTCTTCCAGCACTACCCGGTTAAGGTGAAACGGTTGTAATTCTTCAAAGAAAAACTCAATGATATAGTCATCCGAAGGGGGATACAACTCTAGAATTCCTTCCTGAACATCTGACAGGTGGACAGTACTCTTTTCCTGTCGTTTTAGGCGGTCGGCTTTGGCGTTGCGCAGCAGTCCGTCTACCAGGTTGGTAAGTCGCAGGGTAGACTTTTTGATAGACGAGATAAATCGTACCCCCTGCGAATCAAGTTTATCCTGATATTTCTGCAGGTAAGTTGTATAGACTGGACGAATATTATTCAATGGTGACTTTATGTCGGTTGCCGCTAGTTGGGCAAATTTCTCTAACATCTGGTTCTTCTCTTCTAATTGCTGGTTAGCCCGTTGCAGCTTATGTTTACTTTTGCGTAACTCCAGTAGCTTCATCACCTGGTTAGCCAGTGCCTCTAACGACTGTTTCTGGCTTTCGGTGAGCCGCCTAGGCTTTTTATCAATAATACAGAGGGTACCTAAAGGCAAACCGTTTTCTGTCACCAGTGGTACGCCAGCGTAGAAAACAATAAACGGGTCGCCGGTGACCAGTGGGTTATCCAGAAAGCGCTTATCTCTTCGGGCATCTGGAACTACAAATACCTGATTGGGTATTTCTATGGCGTGAGCGCAAAACGAATACTCCCGTGGGGTTTCGCTTACCTCCAGACCGTGGTGCGATTTAAACCACTGCCGGTTGGTGTCTATCAATGAAATTAACGAGATAGGGGTGCTGCAAATTTCGGAGGCAATAGCCGTGAGGTTATCATAGTCGGTATCTGGCAAAGTATCAAGTATGGAATACGACTCTAACTCATCTAACCGAGCCGATTCATTCGGTATGTTTGGATAAGCAGTCATAGCCTAGAGTAGTGCCAAAATGTATAATGCCACGCAAATCCATCTCAAAAGATCAATCTTGGTAAATACTACTTAGATTATGAGATAATAGCAAGTAAACACGATATTTTTGTACAATTGCGAATTCGGATACTGAAAGTGTTTTGATAAAGGATCAGATGTTAATAATGTACATACCATAGTAAAATTGAGTATCTTGGAAACAGGTAGCATTTACATTTTTTCATTCCTTTTAGTATGAAATTTTACTTTCCCGTCTTCTTCACTTTTTTATTTCTGCTATCTTCTTTTTTATTCGAGGATACCTATTGTTAAGAAAGGCGAGAGATATGATTGATGGTTAAACCCAAAAAAGACAAGACATACTAAAGCCGGTGTAGTCGCTTTCAGTTGTATTGCAGTGGAAAACGATGCCTAATGACTGGCTACAAAGTGTTCAATTTCTTTGAGGGTGATCATACCTTCGTAGTAGGCGCGGCCGAAGACTACTCCGTAGAGACCAATTTCCCGTAGGCGCTCGATGTCTTCTAGACGATATACCCCTCCGCTGGCAATCAGATTAATTCCGGGGAATTTCTCCATTAGGTCGCGGTAGAGGTTAAAAGCAGGGCCTTCGGCCTGGCCTTCTTTGGATATATCACTGGTTTTCAGAAACTTAAGACTACGACTGTAAAAGTACTCTACGTGTTCAAACAAATCAATCTGCGTATCCTTCTGCCAACCCTGAATGGCTACTTTTCGGCCTTCAGGGGTGTCGCTCAGTGCATCAGCGCCCAGCGCAATCTTCTCCCGTCCGTAAGAAACTACCCAAGAAGCAAATTCCGAACGCCTATTTACTGCTACTGTTGCCGCCGTGATTTTATGGGCACCATAGTCAAAAGCTTTATGCACGGCACCGTCGGTATTAATGCCGCCGGCAAAGTCAATTTCCAAATCGGTGTGACCGGCAATGGCTTCTAGAATGTGGTAGTTCATGGGTCGGCCATTACGGGTTCCGTCCAGATCTACCAGTTGTAGTTTGGTGATGCCGTGGTCTTCAAACTTTTTAGCTAAATCGATGGGGCTTTCGGGGTAGACCTGCTCCTGATCGAAATCACCCTGTTTGAGGCGGGTAATTTTGTTGCCCAGAATGGATATGGAGGGAATAATTTCAATCTTTCGAGACTGCATACACATCTACCTGAATAAAAGGCCGTTTAACGGTACAACTGTTAAATTCGGATAATTTAAGGTTTCTTACCAAAGAATCCCGGTTTTTCCAGTCAAATATCTAAAGAAACACAAATTTTCTTCAAAAAGTGGCAAGAAGTTTTTAACGATCAAGCAAAAGGAAGCGAGGCCAGATCAACATTGCCGCCAGTCAGAATAATACCGACCCGTTTACCGGAAAAGCTGCTAGGGCATTGTAGGAGTGCTGCTAATGGAACAGCGCAGGAAGGTTCAATAATAATTTTCATCCGCTCCCAGATCAAGCGCATAGCCACGATAATCTCTTCATCGCTCACAGTAATAATTTCCTTCACGTACTCCTGAATGATTGGAAAGGTTTTATCACCCAGCGAAGTGAGTAAACCATCGGCAATCGTATTGGGTTGTTCGGAAGGGATAATTTTCCCGGCTTGCAGCGAGCGGAAGGCATCATCAGCTCCGGTTGGTTCTCCGGAAATCACTTCGGCTTGGGGTAGTAGATAATGGGTACTTAATGCCGTACCACTAAGCAGTCCACCTCCCCCTACCGGAGCCATCACCACGTCTAGGGTTTCGGTATCTTCGATTAGCTCCAGGGCCGCGGTAGCCTGGCCGGCAATCACCTGATCATTATTATAAGGGTGCACAAAGGTAGCTCCGGTATCTTCAATTACCGCCGCTAGCGTATCTTCCCGGGCTTGTAGTGTAGGTTCGCAGAAAATAATCTCCGCCCCGTATTCAGCTACGGCCTGCTGCTTCACCTTGGGGGCGGTGCGGGGCATTACAATATAGGCCGGAATACCGACAGATTGAGCTGCTTTAGCTAAAGCCTGTCCGTGATTACCCGATGAGTGGGTAGCTACTCCCCGCTGCCGTTCGGCTTCGGAAAGGGAGAGTACCGCATTAGCCGCGCCCCGCATCTTGAAGGCTCCCGCCCGCTGAAAGTTCTCGCACTTAAAAAACAATTGCGCACCCGAGCGGCGATTCAGTGTTTCGCTAGTGAGCACCGGAGTACGGTGGATTAGCAGTGCAATTCGCTGATGGGCTTCTCGGATATTGGTTAGGGTGATAGACATTTTTTTAGTGTTATGGTATTATTGTATTAGGGCCGCCGTGGAATGGTATTAAGGTTCTAAGTTTTTGGATTCGTAGACTTTGAAAAGAGTAAACTATGACACTGCAAAGCAGCCACTGTAACACTATAAAACTCAAACACAATAACACCTATTTTAATGTGCCTCCAGCCAATTCAAACCAATTCCGGTGCCTACTTCCATGGGTACGTCTAGCGGCAAGGCTTCAATCATTAGTTCGCAGACTTTCTGTTTTAGCTTCTCCTGTTCGTCCTGATGTACGTCAAATACTAATTCGTCGTGTACTTGCAAAATCATGCGGGATTTGAGCTTTTCCTGCTGCATCCATTGGTAGATGTCTACCATCGCGATCTTGATCATATCGGCGGCGGTACCCTGAATGGGCGCGTTAATAGCGTTACGTTCACTATAGCCCCGCAGGGTAGGATTACGGGAGTTAATGTCGCGGAGGTAGCGCTTGCGGCCCATCATCGTTTCCACGTATTCTACCTCCCGCGCCTGCTGAATCACTCGGTCCATATAATGCCGGATGCTGGGGAACTGCTCAAAGTAAGATTTAATAATGTCGGATGCTTCCGATTTAGGGATACTCAACCGCTGGGCGAGTCCGAAGGACGATACCCCGTAGATAATACCGAAATTCGCTGTTTTAGCCTTGCGCCGCATATCGGGCGTTACTTCGTCAATAGTGACTCCAAAGATTTTACTGGCCGTGGCCGCGTGAATATCCTGTCCCTTCTGGAACGCTTCCATCATGGTTTCGTCCTGAGAGAAAGAGGCCATAATGCGTAGTTCCACCTGAGAGTAGTCGGCCGACAGGAGTACAAAATCTTCATTGCGGGGCACAAATGCCTTCCGAATCAGCTGTCCTTTTTCGGTACGAATCGGAATATTCTGCAGGTTGGGGTTGGTTGAACTGAGGCGACCCGTGGCCGTCACCGCTTGATTGTAGGAGGTATGAATGCGGTGGTCTACCGGGCTAATCAGCTTGGGCAGCGCATCAATGTAGGTGTTTTTGAGTTTGACCAACTCGCGGTAGTCGAGAATACGACGGGCTATGTCGTGCTCAGTGGCCAAATCGGAGAGAATAGCTTCGCCGGTAGCGTACTGTCCCGACTTAGTTCGTTTGGGTTTCTCCAGCAGTTTCAGATGATCGAACAGTACTTCGCCTAACTGTTTGGGCGAACCAATATTGAACTCCACTCCGGCCACTTTATAAATATCCCGTTCAATCTGGCTAATATTCTGGGCCAGTTCACCCGAAAGCTCCTGCAACACCTCAGGGTTTACCCGTACACCTTCGTACTCCATGGAAGCTAGCACCGGTACCAGCGGCATCTCCATCCGACGAAAGAGCTTCTCCAGCTTTTCGTCTTCTTTCAGGGTGGTTTCAAAGGTTTCTTTCAGTCTTAGCGTGATGTCAGCATCTTCTCCAGCATATTCGGTTACCGTTTCTACCGGAATGTCGCGCATGCTGCCCTGGTCTTTACCCTTCTTACCAATCAGGCTCTCAATAGAAACCGGCTTGTAATTCAGGTAATTTTCGGCCATAGCATCCATGGAGTGGCTGGTCTCCGGATCAATGAGGTAGTGAGCGATCATGGTATCGAACAAGGTCCCAGCTACTTCCATCCCGTACTTCTTCAGCACCAGCATATCAAACTTCAGATTCTGCCCGATCTTCATAATTTGCTCGTTCTCCAGCAGCGGCTTAAATTCATCCACAATCAGTTGGGCTTCGTTCTGGTCTTCAGGAACAGGAACGTAGTAGGCTTCGCCGGTTTTACGGGCAAACGCCAACCCTACCAATTGGGTTTCTATGGCTTCCAGGCTGTCGGTTTCGGTATCAAAGCATACTTCCTTCTCTTTAGACAGTAGCGCTACCAGCTTAGCTCGCGATTTAGTGTCAGCTACCAATTGATAGTCGTGCTGCGTATCTTCGATAGAACGGTTACCGGAGTGGGCGGAATTATGGTTATTTTCATTATCGCCGTTAGTCTCTCCAAAAACGAAAGGCAGTTGATTGTGATCCTCCGCTAGCTTTTCGGTATCGAACAAGCCGCCCTGCACCTGTAGGTTAGGGTGTTTGTCCAACACCCGCCGGGCTAAAGTTCGAAATTCCAGGTCTTCAAAGATCTTCCGCAGCGCGGGTTCATTCGGGTCATCCAGGTGAAGATCGTTTTCTCCAATAGTGATAGGTACATCGGTTTTGATGGTGGCAAGTTCCTTGGAAAGTAAACCCTGTTCGCTAAACTCCATCACCCGTTCCCGCTGCTTTCCCTTTAGCTGATCGGCATTAGCAATTACTGCTTCTACTGACCCATATTCTTTTAGAAGCCTAGAGGCTGTTTTCGGTCCCACCCCCGGTATGCCAGGAATGTTATCGGATGCATCACCTTGCAGGCCCAACATATCGCACACCTGCTCTACCTGTTGAATATCAAACTTCTTGAGTACCTCGGGAATACCCAATATATCCACACTGTTGCCCATGTAGGCCGGTTTATACAGGTAGATGCAATCTTCTACTAGCTGGGCAAAATCTTTATCGGGCGTCATCATATATACCGTGAACCCTTTACGCGCCGCCCACTTCGCTACCGTACCGATAATATCGTCGGCTTCAAAGCCGTCCATTTCCAGCACCGGAATATTAAATGCCCGCACGATATCCTTCACGATGGGAATAGCCATCTGAATATCTTCGGGTTGGGCTTCCCGGTTAGCTTTATACTCCTTGTACTGCTTGTGGCGAAAAGTGGGAGCCGAGGTGTCGAAGGCTACGGCAATGTGTGAGGGTTTTTCTTTGTTTAATACCTCTACTAGTGCATTGGTAAAGCCCAAGGCAGCACCAGTATTCATGCCCTTGGAATTGATTCGGGGATTCTTACTAAATGCGAAGTGAGCGCGATAAATCAGCGCCATAGCATCCAGTAAAAAAAGTTTCTTTTCAGACTGACTCATACAGTCAAAGTTGGGAACAAGGCACGGGAATTGCAAGTTTGGAATCATAAGAAAGCTGACAGGAAATGCCTCCGTCGATTCAGCCTAGATAAGGGAAAAGAAAATCAATCTACCGAGTAGTTATGGTAAATGAGAGCTTTTGGTACGTTGTAGAAAAACACCTGGTTCGTAACTACTATAGTCTCTGAGATCTTGAAAAGATACTATTGTACTAGCTATAGTTTTATAAGATGATCGGAAAATTCAATAGCCTGATATTTTTGACAATTTTCAGTAAATATCGGCTACGTAATAAATTTACCGAATGGTGCAGTTTTTGTACGATTGCAGCACGTATGCCCGATTACGCTGCAAACATCATCGTTCCATGAACTTCGGTGAATAGTTACAATGTTTGCCAGATACTTATAGTATACGTAATTTCGCGCACTGTTTTAGTACACTTTACCTAACAATAATTGACCCAATCGGGGATTAATACCACAAAGTACCGTATGTCGAAGAAACGACTCTTTTTTCTGGTTTTTACACTCTTTCTATACGGCTCAACCTTAGTTTTCGGGCAGGATGCCAGCCTATTACAACAGCAGGACTGGAGCCGGGTGCGGGTAGATAATTACTCCGATGAGCAGATTCGTCGGCTCATTCAGGCAGCGGAAGAAAGAAATATCAGCATCCAGAATATTCAGCAGCAGGCTCTTATCAGGAACATGCCCCGTTCCGAAATAAACAAGCTTGTGCAGCGTATGCAGCGCCTTCAGCGCACCTCCGGTAGAACTAGCCAATCCGGGCGACGCTCTTCGTTGGGTTCTGGTACAGAGGAGATGGATAGTCTATCAAGTTCATCTCAACGCGATCCTTCTCTTGATATGGTTAGCGAAGAGGAGCGTAAAGTATTTGGCTTCGATCTGTTCAATAGCCAAGACCTCACGTTTGAGCCTAATCTGAATATTGCTACTCCTAAAAGCTATCAGTTAGGGTCAGGTGATGGGCTTCTAATCAATGTATGGGGAGCTTCCCAGCAAAGCTACGATTTGGAGGTAGATCGGAGCGGAAATGTACGTATAGATAACATAGGACCAGTATACGTAAATGGCCTGACGATGGAAGAAGCCGAGCAACGGATTATCAACCGTCTAGCTGAGATCTACGCCGGTTTACGAGGCAATCGGGAGCGGCCTCCCAACACGTATGCTGAAGTGACATTGGGCGGAGTACGTAGTATTAAAGTGACTATTGTGGGGGAGGTGCGAAAACCCGGTACCTACACGCTGCCTTCGTTAGCTACCGCCTTCACTGCATTGTATCAGTCGGGTGGTCCCTCCTTTATTGGTTCTTTTCGGAACATTGAGATTGTTCGCGAAGGGCGAGTAGTACAAACTTTAGATATGTATGATCTATTGGTGGGGCCGGAGCAGGAAGTGAATAGTGTGCAATTGCGAGATCAGGACATTATCCGAGTGGTGCCTTACGATACCCGTGTGGAGCTGAAGGGGCAAGTAAAACGACCGGGTTACTACGAAGTAAAACCAGAAGAAT
The DNA here is from genome assembly GCA_937884755.1 of uncultured Flammeovirgaceae bacterium. Taxonomy (GTDB): domain Bacteria; phylum Bacteroidota; class Bacteroidia; order Cytophagales; family Cyclobacteriaceae; genus Tunicatimonas. The sequence goes on along the minus strand of CAKZYJ010000502.1, from coordinate 17,135 downwards.
CATTAGATGAAGTGCTAGGTTTTGGGGGCGGATTTACCGACAGAGCCTACACCCATCGTTTAAAAGTAACCCGAAAAACGCCTCGCGCCAGGGAAATTCTGGATGTAGCTCAGGACGAGATTGGTGATTTCTTGCATCAAAACGGTGATGTAGTAACGGTAGATTCTATTCTAGACCGTTACGTGAACCGGGTAGAGGTACTGGGGGCGGTCTTTCGCCCAGGGGAATATGCCTTGATAGAAGGACTTACCATACGCGAACTAATCGCTAAGGCTGAAGGGCTGCGGGAAGATGCCTACGTTGGACGGGCACTGCTCTACCGAAAAGCAGAAGACCTTACCTCTCAAGTACTATCACTTGATTTACGAGATGTTCTGAATGGACAAGGCGAAAGCGTACGTTTGCAGCGGGAAGATGTGTTACGAGTATATGCAGTTACCGATCTAGAAGAAGATTACTCAGTGCGTATTGATGGAGAAGTGCGCTCGCCTGATCAGTATCCCTACATGGAGGGAATGACGCTGGGTGATATTATTGCAATGGCCGGTGGAGTAAAAGAGTCAGCCTATGCTTCTAAGATAGACGTAGCCCGTCTGTCGAGAAATACTGCTGAAGGTACAAATGGAACCAATGGTACTGGTACGGCTAAAACCTTTCATTTTGAGATCAACGAATCACTGGCATTGACTGATGAAGCAGCCGATTTCGAACTACTGCCTTCGGATCGAGTATTTGTACGTAAGTCGCTTAATTACGAACCGGAGCAGACGGTTTATATTGCTGGGGAGGTAGCTTACCCTGGTGAATACGCCATTACCAGTAAAGACGAACGTATCTCGGATCTAGTAGCTCGGGCAGGCGGTTTGACTCCTTACGCTTATCGGGACGGCTCTCGACTAATTCGGCTGAATCCGGCTTTTTACGAAGAACGGGAGCTAAAGGAGGAACTCTTACGAGATTCATTACGATTCTTACGTTATCAGCGGTATTTCCTGAATGATTCTCAGACTAACGATAACTCAACTCAACAGAACAATATGGTAGAACCTGCAGGGCAACAGCAGACTATTATTATTGATGAAGAAGACCTGACGATTCCTCGCTACCGTCTGGAGGAAGCCGAAACGCACAGTATCGGTATTGATCTAGCCAAGATCTTAGCCCAGCCGCGTTCTAAATACGATATTCGGTTAGTATCGGGCGATACACTAGAAGTTCCTAAACAACTTCAGACTGTTCGTATGAGCGGTCAGGTACTGTATCCAGTCTCATCTCGCTACGATCGGTCAAAAGGATTCAAAAACTATATCGCTGAATCCGGAGGGTTCACGCGAAACGCTGATAAGAAGCGGTCTTATATTGTATATGCCAATGGATCCGTAGATCGCACCCGAAGTTTCCTATTTATTAAAAATTATCCCAATGTAGAACCTGGTGCTGAGATCATTGTCCCGGGTAAGCCCTCCCGGAATGGACTGAGTCCACAAGCGTGGATTGGCATTGGGTCAGCGCTAGGAACATTAACATTAACTATAATTACGATCTTAGACAGGATAGATAATAATTCTACCCCATCTACCCCATAAGACCTAAGGTTTGGAAACACAGGAAGAATATAAACAAGAGAATAGGCAATCTACCCCGCCAACATCAAAGTCGGCTCAATATCCTATTGATTACAGTGAATCGACAGAGGGGCAGATTGACCTCATTGCCTTATTTAAAGAAATTTATAAACGAAGGCGTATAGTCTTTATTTCGTTAGCGGCTATGCTATTGCTGGGTTTCATTATAGCATTAACAAGCCCTGAGCAGTATACAACCGAAATAAGGCTAATGCCTCAAGCAGTAGATACAAAAGATAATGCTTCTAGTATTCTAAAACAGTTAGGTGGTCTTTCCGGTGTAAACTTTGGTAGTGCGTCTGGTACCATAAATCCTATGCTGTACCCGGATATTGCTAGCAGCTCTCCTTTTTATTTATATTTAATAGATAAGCCTCTGTACTTTTCTACTATTGATACAACTTTAACATTACAAGAGTATTTCACTGAAATAGACGAGCCGACATTCTTAGATAATTTGAGAAAGTATACTCTTGGACTACCGAAGATTATTATTCGTATTCCTATTCGACTATTTACCTCTGATTCAGTCATTGATAATAAGAGTTACGAGGATTCTACTAGCGATACATCGAGCGAAAAAGCAGAAAAGTCGCTACCATACGCTCCAAAAACCATTAGTATACAGGAATTAGCGGTCACCAGCGAACTACGAGGGCGAATAGAAACTGAAATAGAACCTAGTGGAACGCTTAAGGTAAGCTCCACTATGCCTGATCCTCTGGTAGCAGCTAAGGTTACTGAGTTGGCTGTAAATTATCTGACAGATTACATTGTTGATTATAGAGTAGAAAAAGCCCAACAGGACTTAGACTTTATTACCCAACAATACGAAGAAAAGAAGGATCGGTATAATCGCGCACAACAACAGTTAGCAACCATTAGGGATCGTAATGCTAATTTAGTAAGTGAAAGAGGGCGAGTAGAGCTAGAACGTGCTGAAACAGAGTATAATATGGCTTTTGATTTGTACCAAAGTGTAGTTCAACAGTTAGAGCAAGCTAAAGTAAGAGTACAAGAGGAAACACCAGTATTTAAAATACTGGAACCTATACAAGTTCCTTTACGTCCTTCCCAACCGAAGAGTGAGTTAATTATCATTTTATCGGCTATGGCAGGAATCGCTATTGGCGTGGCTATCATTATTATCCAAATAATCCACTCAAAAGTTAAATCTCATATATAATGGAAAAAATGGATAATCTGTACCAGAAAAAGATTGGGGTTATAGGGTTAGGGTACGTAGGTTTGCCTCTAGCCGTAGCATTCGCCAAAAAGTTTCGCGTGGTTGGTTTCGATATCAACCAAAACCGGATTGATCAACTATCTGATGGTATCGATGTTACCCGGGAGGTGACAGGTGAGGAGCTATCTGACGCAAAAAATCTGTCGTTCACCACCCAGCTGGATGATACTGACGATTGTGATATTTATATTGTTACGGTTCCGCCCCCTATTGATCAGTACAAGAAACCGGATCTAACCCCCCTTTACCGTGCCAGTGAGGCCGTGGGAAAGGTGTTAAAACCGGGAAATATTGTTATTTATGAATCTACAGTATATCCGGGTTGTACTGAGGAAGACTGTGTGCCTATTTTGGAAAAGATAAGTGCGCTAACGTACAATCAAGATTTCTTCTGCGGCTATTCGCCCGAACGTATTAATCCTGGCGATAAGGTGCACCGGGTGGAAACCATTAAGAAAGTAACCAGCGGTAGTACTCCGGAAGTGGCCGAACTGGTAGATCAGTTGTATCAAACCATTATTACTGCCGGTACGCATAAGGCGTCTTCTATCCGTGTGGCCGAAGCGGCAAAAGTTATTGAGAACGCTCAACGTGATATTAACATTGCTTTTGTTAATGAGTTGGCATTGATATTTGATCGGCTCAATATTGACACGCAAGAAGTGCTGGAAGCAGCCGGCACCAAATGGAATTTCTTGCCCTTTCGACCAGGGTTGGTGGGTGGACACTGCATCGGCGTAGATCCATTTTATCTTACTCACAAAGCCGAAAGCGTAGGCTATCATCCACAAGTGATTTTATCGGGCCGCCGTATCAACGACAATATGGGAATGTTCATCGCCAACAAGGTGGTAAAGCTGCTTTCGCAGAAAGGGCAGGCCATTTACGGAGCTAACGTACTGGTGCTGGGTATCACTTTTAAGGAGAATTGTCCGGATATTCGCAATAGCCGGGTTATTGATATCATCCGCGAGCTAGACAGCTTTGGTATTAAGGTTGATGTGTACGATCCGTTGGCCGACCAGGAAGAGGTAGGACAGGAGTATCAGATTCAGTTGGTAGAAAAACCACAGGCTACTTACGACGGTATTGTGCTGGCGGTAGGACATGAGGTATTTCATTCACTGGATTGGAACACCATGAAGGGTAGCGGAACGGTGATTTACGATGTAAAAGGATTTTTAGATAAACAATTGGTAGACACTCGTTTATAATAATTTCTTTATGCAACAGATACTAATAACGGGTGCAGCTGGCTTCATCGGGTTCCACTTATCGCGCCGATTATGCCGAGAAGGTTATCAGGTAGTCGGTATTGATAATCTGAACGATTACTACGCCGTAAGCCTAAAGAAGGACCGACTGGCCATTCTGCAGCAGGGTGATAACTTCAGTTTTCAGCAGGTTGACCTTCAGGATAGGGAAGGGGTTGACCGACTTTTCAAGAACAATTCTTTTGACTACGTAGTGAACCTGGCTGCACAGGCCGGAGTCCGCTACTCGCTGGAGAATCCGCACGCTTACACGGCTTCCAACGTTACGGGCTTCCTTAATGTTCTGGAGGGCTGTCGCCACGCTTCGGTGAAGCACCTGGTATACGCTTCCTCCAGTTCGGTATATGGCGCCAATACCAAAATGCCCTTCTCAGTGCATCATAACGTAGACCATCCGGTTTCACTGTACGCTGCCTCTAAAAAGGCCAATGAGTTAATGGCACATTCCTATTCTCATTTGTACGATATCCCGACAACTGGTCTTCGCTTTTTTACGGTATACGGCCCCTACGGCCGGCCCGATATGGCGCTCTTTCTGTTTACCAAAGCCATTCTGGAGAATCGCCCTATTGATGTGTACAATAATGGTGAGATGCGGCGAGACTTTACCTATATCGATGATATTGTGGAAGGTATCGCCCGTCTGATTCCCAACGTAGCAAAGCCTAATCCGGATTGGAGTGGCCAGCAACCAGATGCCGGTACCAGCTACGCTCCCTATCGTATCTACAATATTGGCAACAATCAGCCGGTGAAGTTGCTGGATTTCATTGAAACCATTGAAGACTGCTTAGGAAAAAAAGCGCAAAAGAATCTAATGCCTCTGCAGGATGGCGACGTACTAGCTACCTATGCCGATGTGGACGATCTGATGCGCGACGTAGATTTTAGCCCCAATACCTCGCTATCCGAAGGAGTCCAGCAGTTTGTGGACTGGTACAGAGAGTATTATAGAATCGAATAACCAAGATGGTGTAGATTTGTAGCAATTCAGGATAGTTGTATGCTAAGAAATAAAAAAGTATTAGTCACTGGGGCCGATGGATTTATCGGTAGCCATTTAGTAGAAAGATTATTGGACGAAGGCTGTCAGGTGAAGGCGTTTGTCTACTACAACTCATTCAATAGCTGGGGTTGGCTGGACAGTTTACCGAAAGAAAAACTCAAGCAGATTGAAATATTCAGCGGAGATGTGCGCGATCCTAACGGGGTGAAGACTGCTATGGAAGGAGTAGATATTATCTTTCATCTAGCGGCGTTGATCGCTATTCCCTACAGTTACCACTCACCTGATAGCTACGTTGATACTAATGTTAGAGGCACTCTAAATGTATTACAGGCAGCCCGTACATTAGGTACTGAAAGGGTATTGGTAACCTCCACCTCCGAAGTGTACGGAACCGCACTTTACGTTCCCATTGACGAAAAACACCCCCGGCAGGGTCAGTCTCCTTACTCAGCCACCAAGATCGGAGCCGACCATATGGCGGAGGCTTTTTACCGGAGCTTTGATCTGCCGGTGACAATCGTTCGGCCATTTAATACCTATGGCCCTCGCCAATCAGCCCGAGCGGTAATTCCAACAATCATCACTCAGCTATTAAGCGGATATACCGAAATTAAGCTAGGGGCGCTAACCCCTACGCGTGACTTGGTTTTTGCGAAAGACACAGCCTGGGGTTTTTCCGAAATCGCCAAGTGCGACTCCCTGATAGGGGAAGAAGTAAACCTGGCCACCCAGCAGGAAATAAGTATTGAAGACCTGGCTCAGACTATGATCAACTTGATTAATCCGCAGGCTCGAATCATAGCCGATGAGCAACGAATTCGGCCGCAGAAAAGCGAGGTGGAACGACTGCTGGGAGCTAACGAGAAAATAAAGCAGCATACGGATTGGGTACCTCAATATACTCTGGAACAGGGACTCTCCGAAACCATTGAGTGGTTTAAAAACAAAGCTAACTTAGGCCGCTATAAAGCAGATATTTATAATGTTTGAGCAGTTTGTCGCCTTTGTAAGAGAACTCTACCGGGTTCAACCCGAAGAGTTCATTCCTTTGCATGTACCCCGGTTTTGGGGTAATGAGAAGAAGTACGTGCTCGATTGTATCGATTCTACCTTTGTATCCTCAGTAGGTGAGTATGTCAACCGCTTTGAGCGAATGATGGCCGAAATTGCGGGGACAAAATACGCCGTAGCTACGGTCAATGGTACCAACGGGCTGCAGGTTGCACTCAGAATTGCTGGGGTCGTACCAGGTGATCTGGTAGTGACCCAGCCGTTAACGTTTATTGCTACTTGCAATGCCATTCGTTACCAGGGTGCCGATCCGCTCTTCGTTGACGTAGATGAGAGTACACTAGGCTTGTCTGCCGCTAAGCTGGAGAGTTTCTTTGAAGAAGTTACCTACCTGAATAATCAGGGGGAATGTATTCACCAGGCTAGCGGTAAGCGGATTGCCGCCTGTGTACCTATGCATACTTTTGGGCATCCGGTAGAGATAGATACTATTGCCAGCATCTGCCAGAAAAATCAGGTTCCATTAATAGAAGACTCAGCGGAATCGTTGGGGAGCTACTACCGAAACCAACATACTGGGACTTTTGGTTTGGCCGGAGTCTTTAGTTTTAATGGGAACAAAACCGTGACCTGTGGTGGTGGTGGAGCTATTGTTACTAATGATGAAGTGCTTGCAGCCAAAGCAAAGTATCTAACTACCCAGGCCAAAGTACCCCACGCGTGGGAATACGTACACGATGAGATTGGTTACAACTACCGACTACCAAACATCAATGCCGCTTTAGCCTGTGCTCAGCTGGAGCAGCTTCCCTTATTCTTGAGCCGAAAAAGAGAAGTTGCTGAATCGTACGGCCAATATCTGACCAGTTTGGGACAGAATTTTGTTCGGGAGCCGGAAGCGGCTGCATCCAATTACTGGCTAAACGCTATACTACTGAGGGATCGGGAAGAGCGAGAAAGCTTTTTGGAATATACGAACAAGAGCGGGGTGATGACTCGCCCGGTATGGCAACTTATGCACCATTTACCAATGTTCAAAAATTGCCTGAGAGAAGATGTGGTAGTGGCCGAGAAGTTGGCGGACAGATTGGTAAATATTCCGAGTAGTGTGCCCGAAAATTGATAACTCTTAAGTTTCTGTGAATTACGGATGACAACCAACAGAGTAACCATTATTGCTGAAGCCGGCGTAAACCACAACGGCGATCTAGATATTGCCCGGCGCTTGATTGATGCTGCCGCTGAGGCCGGGGCTGACTTTGTGAAGTTTCAGACGTTTAAGGCTGAGAAATTAGTATCAGCCAGTGCTAAAAAAGCCGATTACCAATCGCGGAATATAGCCGATGGCGAAGAAACCCAGTTGGGTATGCTCAAGAAGCTCGAACTTGATCAGGAGAAGCATACTACCCTGATAGAGCACGCATACCAGCAGAATGTCAAATTTCTTTCTACCCCCTTCGACTTGGAGAGTGTAGACTTACTAAGCGAACTAGGTATCACCGTATTCAAGGTTCCTTCGGGTGAGATTACCAATTATCCGTTGCTGAAGAAAATTGGAGCTCAGGGAAAACCAGTCATTGTCTCGACCGGTATGGCCAATCTGGGGGAAATTGAACAGACTTTAGACGTGCTGTTAAGTACCGGTTTAGCTCGTGACAATATTACAGTGCTACACTGCAATACCGAATATCCCACTCCGATGGAGGATGTAAACCTCAGGGCAATGCTAACTATTGCTCAAGCACTAAAAGTTAACGTCGGATATTCGGATCATACCTTGGGAATTGAGGTGCCCATTGCGGCGGTAGCTTTAGGAGCTACGGTGATAGAGAAACATTTTACGCTGGATCGCCAGATGAAAGGCCCTGACCATCGGGCCTCGTTGGAACCAGGCGAGTTGAAGGTAATGGTTAGCGCTATCAGAAATATAGAGAAGGCGATGGGAGACGGTATTAAGAAACCTTCGCCTTCGGAGCAGAAAAACATTGCTATCGCCAGAAAAAGCATTCATTTGGCTTCAGCCTACTCAGCGGGGCACATACTAACCAAAGAGGATTTGGCGATGAAAAGGCCCGGCGACGGAATATCGCCGATGGAACAGGAAAAACTTCTGGGGCTAAAGCTACTCAGTGATTTACCCCAGGATCATAAACTACAGTGGAGCGACCTAGGCGCATGAGAAAAGTTTGCGTTATTACCGGCACCCGGGCAGAATACGGACTGCTGTATTGGACGATGAAGTCTTTGCAGGAAGACCCTGACATTGAACTGCAGCTATGCGTTACAGGTATGCATCTATCGTCCGAGTTTGGCCTTACGTACCAGGTGATTGAGCAGGAGGGGTTCCGTATCGATAAAAAAATTGAGATACTTCTTTCGTCCGATACCAGCGTAGGGATGACAAAAGCAGTAGGCTTGGGTATTATTTCATTTTCTGAAGCTTTAGCCGAACTGCAGCCGGATATAGTGCTGCTGCTGGGTGACCGATTTGAGGTGCTGGCCGCAGCTACAGCGGCGGCATTGAGTGCTATTCCGATTGCTCACTGCCACGGAGGAGAGCTAACCGAAGGAGCTATAGACGAATCAATTCGGCACGCGGTAACCAAGATGTCGCATCTTCACTTCACATCTACCGAAGAATATCGCCGACGGGTAATTCAGATGGGCGAATTGCCCGATCGGGTGTATAATGTAGGAGCCTTAGGCATAGAAAACGTGCATAAGTTGCCGCTGCTTAGCCGGGCGACATTGGAGAAGCAACTTAACTTTACGCTGAGAGAAAAGAATATTGTGGTTACCTACCATCCGGTAACGTTGGAAAAAAACGCGGCCAAAGAGCAGATAAGTGCTCTTTTATCCGTACTGGAAGAGGTATCAGATACCGGTATTATTTTTACCCTGCCTAATGCTGATGCTGAGTCGAGGGTACTGATAGAAGTAATTAAAAATTTCGTTGCCGACCATAAAAGTAACGCTGCCTACTATACCAGTTTAGGGCAATTGAGGTACCTATCGCTGCTGCAATACGTAGACGCGGTAGTAGGTAATTCATCCAGCGGAATTTTAGAGGCACCTTCTTTTAACATTCCAACCATTAATATTGGCAACCGGCAACGGGGACGAGCAAAAGCCGAGAGCGTAGTGGACTGTGAACCTACTTATGCATCAATCAAAGAAGCCTTTGCTAAAATACAATCAAGCGAGTTTCGCTCTACACTCAGACAAGTAACAAATCCTTACGATCGGGGAGCCTCTTCAGGACGGATTGTTCCCGTACTGAAGAATGTAAATCCGGATGAACTCATTAACAAGCAATTTTACGATATGGAGTTGCTTAGCTAGCTAACTAACTAACTTATCAACTATGCCACATTCGTTAGACGAACATTTAATATATCAGCAACAAACCCTGCGCGAGGCACTCAAAATGCTAAATCACCTGGCGGTTGATTTGAACTTATTTGTTGTTAACAATCAACGGGAGCTGATCGGTAGTATCACCGATGGTGATATCCGACGAGGTGTGGTGGCCGGAGCCCAGTTAGATGATCCGGTTTTTGGGGTCATGCATGCTCCCTGTAGTTATCTGCAGCAGGGCCGGGTTGATCCTTATACCATCATCGAGATACGAAACAAAGACATCAAGATGATTCCTATTGTGGATGACCGCATGCAGGTAGTAGAATTGCTTAACCTCCGCAAACAGCGTTCGCTACTGCCCATTGATGCAGTGATTATGGCCGGGGGAAAAGGTAGTCGGCTATTGCCACTAACGCAGAATACTCCCAAACCACTACTTCCGGTAGGTAATAAACCCATTATTGCGTACGGACTGGACAGGATGAAGCTGTTCGGGATTAACAATGTGCACATTACAGTGAACTACCTGAAAGAGCAACTGATTGACTTTGCCGAACGGTATGCTACCGGCTCTCAGCGCATTGGCTGTGTTGCGGAGGATTCGCCTTTGGGCACCATTGGTTCATTAAGCTTGATTGATCGCTGGGAGCACGATTATATATTGCTTACCAATTCGGACTTGCTTACTAATATCGATTATGAGGACTTCTTTTTGAGCTTTCTGGAGTCGGAGGCAGATATGATGGTAGCAGGTATCCCCTACTCCATTAAGGTTCCCTACGCAGTTATGGAAACCGAAGGAAAAAGAGTAAAAGCATTTAAAGAAAAGCCCGAGTACACCTACTACACCAATACCGGAATGTACCTGTTGAAGAGAAAGTTACTATCTCTCATTCCCCGAGGGGAGTTCTACAACGCCACCGACCTAATGGAAAAATTACTCAGCGACGAATACAAACTTTCTTATTATCCGATGATAGCCTATTGGTTGGATGTGGGCAAACACGATGACTACAATAAAGCTCAGGAAGATATTAAACATTTAAAGCTTTGATAGAGAATACTTTGGTGGTTATACCGGCGAGAGGAGGATCAAAAGGAATACCGAAAAAAAATATCAGACCACTAGTCGGCAAACCCTTGATATTATATACAACCGAGTTAGCTAGGGAAATATTTTCAGATAACAATATCTGTGTAAGTACTGATAGTGAGGAGATAAAGCAGGTAGTAGAACAGACTGGGCTTTCTATTCCTTTTATTCGCCCCGATGATTTGGCTAGTGATACAGCTTCCAGTCGGGATGTACTGCTGCATGCAATCGATTACTATCATACTAAGGAGCAACGCAAATACGATAGAATTTTACTACTGCAACCCACTACCCCCTTCCGTAAGCCTGAACATGTTACGCAGGTAGCGGAACTATTTTCGGACGGAATAGATATGGTAGTGTCAGTGGTAGTAGCCAAAGCAAACCCGTATTATACCCTGTTTGAAGCGGATACGGAAGGCTACTTGAAAAAGTCGAAGGAGGGGAAGTTTGCAAGGAGACAGGATTGTCCAACAGTATTTCAACTGAATGGATCAATGTATATGATTAATGTGGAGAGTATCATTCGGTCTGATATGTCTGAGTTTAATAAAGTATTACCATATCCGATGGAGGACCTTTACTCAATAGACATTGACACGGAATTAGATTGGAAATTTGCTGAAGTTGTTAGTCAGTCATTGAAGTGATTTAAAGTTTTGGTAGGATAGACAAAAAAGACTATGGAAGTTTGTGAAAATCTCACTTCACACAAACCATCCAAAGTCATGATTCGAATCTTAAGTAAAGATAGTATAATGCAGTATATTGTGCCGCATCTAAGCCGCCCGGTTCGTGGTGGTAGCAGCGTTCTTACTTGGGAAATTGTGAACGCTATTTTTTATAAATTCAAACATGGGGTACAATGGCATTTGTTACCTATTAAGTCCTTGATCTATAAGAATTCTGTTAAATATGGGGCTATCTACCATCACTTCCGTAAATGGGTCAAGGACGGTAGGCGGGGGCGCGCCCCCTGGCAGCAAGCTCAACAACAGATTTTTGGTCGGTATAAACGCCTACTGGATCTAAGTGTAGGCTTATTTGATGGTTCCCATAGTCCCGCTAAACGTGGTGGCGAGCAAGTGGCGTATCAAGGCCGTAAGAAATGCAAAACAAATAACACGTTGTGGCTTACCGATGCTAATGGACTAGTAGTCGGCTTCACCTTGCCCATCGCTGGTAACCATTACGATAGTAGCAACATTGAAAAACGCCTAGACTATCTAGTGCAACAGCTTACTGCTTCAGGGATCCGGGTAGATGGTTTGTTCATTAATGCTGATGCTGGTTTTGACAGTGAAGCCTTCCGACAAGTCTGTAGCCAGTTAGGCATTGAACTGAATGTACCCCGTAATTATCAGATTGCTAACCAGCTAGATGATGATACCTTTTTTGATAAATTGATGTATGAGCAGCGTTATGCCATAGAGCAAACGAATGCTTGGCAAGATAGCTATCGTACTCTATCGGTCAGACAAGACACTTCATTAGGTAGTTGGATAGCTTGGCATCATTTATTCTTTATCCATGCTTGGATCAAACAGGTACCAAAACTTTAAATCACTTCATTAGGTAGATGTTAATCGTTTTTTATTAAAAGAAAGTTTATACAATATTTTGTAAGATCTACTTAGCTATGGGAATTTTTCAAAAACTGGCGAATAAGATTATCCTATATATCTATAGCAGAGGTAAAGTTCTCTATGAAGAAAATAGATATGATTCATACAGAAAAAAATATCAGATTGAATCCAATTTTAGATTCAACGGCAATGGCATTCTTTTTTACGGCAATGGTAAGATTGTGATAGGGAAAAAATCCTATGTAGGATCTCTTTCTACTATTCAGGCAACCCCAGGACATTGTGTAAAAATTGGGAATAGGTGTCAAATCAGTCATAATGTAAGAATGTATACCTCTTCTGCAGATCCGGATCAGGATTTTACCATACAAAAAACCAAGCCTATTAAAGCCGGTGATATTACTATAGGTGATGGCGTTTGGATTGGAGCCAATGTATTTATTGGACCCGGAATAACCATAGGGAATAATGCTGTGATAGGAGCTAATAGTATGGTAACTAAGAATATACCCCAAAAGGCGATTTTCGGAGGTGTTCCGGCAAAGTTGATCCGTTACAAAAACTATTAGAACAGGGGTTAAACATTTCTACTTTTGTGATAAAGAAGCTTTTCTCCCACACAGCTCTATACGGGTTGGCACCCCAAATACCTAAAATAGCTAGTATATTCGTTTTACCGATACTGACGAAATATCTGACTGATGTAGATTATGGTGTAGCCGGGGTAATTACTGCGTATACGGGAGCACTTACGGTGCTGCAATCGCTGGGTATGAATGTTATTTTAGCCAATAGTTACTACAAGCAACCCGGTACGTATAAATGGCTGTGGCGGCAGATACACGGCTTTATTTCGTTGTGGTCTTTAGTGTACGGCCTGCTGCTAGGAGCGATACTCTACGTAGGAATTCCCGAAGTGGCTCTCCCTAACCGCTGGGCCATTATTTTTTTAATGGTAATTCCTCCCACTTTCTACGCTACCACCCAGATGATTGTGTTCCGCTACTACCAAATGTCGGGCCGACCCACGCCGCTGGCTATTCGTTCAGTAGTGTTGGGGCTTGTTACCATACTGCTCAATCTCTACTTTATTGCTCACCTAAAGCTAGGGTACATGGGCTGGTTTTCGTCCAGTTTTGCTAGTAGTACGCTTAGCTTTCTGGTATTTGGCTATCTCATTTACTTTAAGGCACGCCTTATTCCCATATTTAACTTTAAACGGCGGCTTATTCGTAATTCGTTAAAAGTTTCGCTGCCTACTGTTCCCCATTACTATTCTGGCTACCTGCTAAATAGTTCGGATCGTTTAGTCATGGACTGGCTAAAAGTAAGTACCGGAAATCTGGGGCTGTATAACTTTGCCGGTAGCTTTGGTGGTTATTTCTCAACTTTTGGAACTGCTCTGGGACAAGCTGTTGGCCCCATATACAACAATTTCTACAAACAGTCAGATGCAGATCCCACAGCGCATCAAAAAGCCCGTGCGCTTACATTCTTTATCCAAGGAGGGTTTTTATTGACTTGCTTCCTTGCTTGCCTTCGGATGAAAGAAATTTTGTTATTATTGGCTAGAAATGCTGAATTACAAACCGTATACCCTTTGGCCATCATTATCATTATGGGCTATGCCTATCGACCCATGTATCTTGGTGTTGGCGGACAGTTATTTTACTATGAAAAAACCAAAAATTTATGGAAAATATCGTTTGTAGCCGGGGTGTCAAACGTTGGGCTTAACTTATTGCTGATCCCCCTGTTTGGCTATCAGGTTGCGGCTGTCACCACCTTTGTTGCGCTCATGTATATGGGCTACTCTGCCTACTTTATGAAAGATTATAAAGAAATTAAAAGACTAGAGTATTACCCGATGTTTTGGCTGGCACTCACTTGCATAGTAGCTGTAAGTAGCTTTTTGCTAAAAGATATTATTTTTTGGTATAAAATGGGCATTTCGGCAGTAGTTGTAACGGCAAGTGGGGTAGCATTTATTAAAAGTAATCTCAAAGATTTACTTCATGAGTAGGAGTGAACTACTAGACTGGCTTAACCAAATGGAGAAAAAGTACCCGGTAGATGCCTGGAAGATACACGGTATGCACGTATGGCCACGTATCAGGGTGCTTATCTCTTTTCATTTGGCTAAAACAGATAGTATTGAACTAGTAGGCCAGTCGGCTAGCCAACATGTATCAAAATTTAAGAAAATTTTTGACTATCTAAATTCATTTGGAAACAATTTTAGATATCTTGTGAGAGCATCCAAGGTAGACTATGCATTTCTTGGTGCTTTTTCATTTCGAGTAAGGTATAAAAACAGTTGGATCAATCGTTTTTTTGATCCGGTGATAGAAGAACTAGAACGAAAAGGGTGCTTTTGCGCTCGTCTAGAACATAAGAGCAGTGGTACTGATCTTCAAGGGTTTCCAATTTACCAATACTCTAAAATTTTTTTTGTTGAAGAGCTGATCCGAACATTTCGGGTATACCAAAAAGTTCTTTCTTTATTAAGAATCGAGGAAAAAAGCAATTTAACTCGCTACGAGGCGTTTATCGGCGAGTTAATACAGATACCTGAGTTTACCGGTATAGAAGACTCGTTGGCTATACCAAGTCTCGAGCGCGATTTTCGGGTAATAGCTGCTTATCGGTCTCTCTTTCAGTTATATCTCAAATTGCTCCGTCCTAAGGTTCTTTTTGTTTTGTGCTACTATTCTCCCGCTGTTCACGCCGCTATTGCTGCGGCTCGTAGTATAGACATACCGACAGTAGATCTTCAACATGGTCCCCAAACCGGTGTTCATCCGGCTTACAGTCGCTTTCGCCGGGTTCCTGTATCCGGATTTAATATCCTTCCGAATATTTTCTGGGTGTGGGATCAAGTTTCTGAAAAAGGGCTTAAAGAATGGATCGACCAGCAAGAATATCATCAAGTATATCAATGGGGGCATCCTTGGATCGAGTACTGGATAAAGCGAGGTATGGAAAGTAATAAGAATAAGAATGACCGTCCTACTATTTTGTATTCTTTGCAACCTATCGGGGATCTATTAGAGGAGTATGTAGTAAGTGCTATGCAAGAAAGTTGGCAAGATTACCTCTGGTGTTTGCGACTACATCCAAGACAACAGCACGAATACGATAGTCTTAATAGAATATTAGAAAAATTCGATTTACTAAATAAAGTGGTAGTCGATGATGGGCTAAACTCTCCTTTACCAGAGGTTTTGGTAAACACCCAGGTACATTTGACACGATTTTCCGGTACTGCTATTGAAGCGGCGATGTTCAGTGTACCTACGATATTTTTGGATTCGTTAGCAAACGATATATTTGTCGAGCTAATTAAATCAAATCTAGCAAGTCTTTTACCTAGATTTACTAAGAATGCTTTGCTCGAGGAAATAGATAGAGTAGTTAGGGTCTCGGTGTTAGATAAACAAGGTATACACACTTTTTTACATGACTACAACGGCATATTCAAAAAGAAATTTCAGAACTAATGTTTTCTAGTTAGGGGATATCAACATATTATCAGAATCACGCAGTTAAGTTAGGATCGTTCAACTATATAGTGTGGCAGCACTATCCTCCTAGTTAAAAAGTTTGTGCAAGACAGTCTGTTAAGCAGATTTTTCGGATAAAATCTTAGAAATTTAAGCATGAATACCATAAGAAAGCATAGCCCATATGTGTCGGTCATCATTCCGGTCTATAATGACGCTACAGAATTATCAGAAACACTGCTCACCCTCACAAATCAAAGTTATCCAGAAGACAAATACGAAGTACTTGTAGTAGATAATGGTTCTACCGATACGACGGTGGAAGTTGCCAGGTCTTTTGCAAAAGTACAGCTGTTAATTGAAAATAAATACAAAAATAGCCCTTACTCAGCTCGTAATAGAGGCCTGGAAAGTGCTAAGGGAAGCGTTATCGCCTTTCTAGATGCTAGTTGCCGGCCTATTTTTCACTGGTTGACAGAGGGAATTAATACGTTGCATAGAGAAAACGCTGATCTAGTAGGCGGAAAAGTGGCTTTTAGGTTAAAGAACTCAAAAGACGTAGGCGAATTTTACGACTCGCAGATAAATATAAAGATGAAGGAAAATATAGAGCGTAGAAAGGGGGCAAAAACTGCAAATCTGTTTGTACGGAAGAAAGTTATTGAAGCCATAGGCCCGTTTCCTGAAGGAATTCGGTCTGGTGGTGATTTAATATGGACGCAAAAGGCATCTAGCAGTGGATTTTTGTTAGTGTATAGCGAGCAAGCTGCTGTAATGAAATCGGCACGCCCACTTAGGGAGTTACTAAAAAAACAATGGCGAGTAGGACAGCGTCACCCTCAAATATGGAAAGAGCAGGGGATAAAGAAGAGCTCTTTAGTTATAATCCTTAAAATGTTGATACCTCCTGCGCCTAATACTATAAAGAAGATATTGTTACAAAATGATAATCAGCAAGGCGTGCCACCTTTTTTTAGTCTCTGGTTGACGGCATATTTAGTTAAGATTATTACATCTTCTGCAAATGTATATGGTAAATGGAAGATTCAGTAAGACGATTATGAAGACAACACTGTATCAAATAATTCTACAATCAGCAAAGAAGGCATGTGAACTTCAATCAGAAACGGGAGCTATGCCTGCAGGACACAACGGCCTATACAAAGATAAAGAGACTCCCGTGAGAAACACCTCGCACTGGCTGATTACCTTCATTAAAGCGTATGGCATACAAGCAGACCCAGTACTAAAGAATGCTGCCAAAAAAGCTCTCTTCTACTTAATGAGTCAGGACGCCAGACCTCAAAAATATACATTTTGGCACCGAGATGTACCCGGCAAAGATAAATGCAATGGTATGATGGGACAGGCTAGGACAATAGAAGCCCTAGTAGAAGCGGCCCTATTTATTGACGAAGAGAGTCCTCT
>CAKZYJ010000501.1 GCA_937884755.1 uncultured Flammeovirgaceae bacterium | reverse complement strand
GAGTATTGAAAAAATTATAGCCTTTTGACTTGCTTTATCTTAGAACTTCGGGCGAAAAGTTCAAAGCGGGGCTTCCCAAGCTTCCTCGCACAAATCCTACGCGCACCTCGCTGAACTTTCAAGCCAACGCACCCCTCCTTGAGATAAATATTTTCACTTCTAACATTGAAGTAGAGGATGCTAAAAAAGATTGTTACTTTACGTTCTAAAACACGTTGGCAATGATTAAAAACATTCTACTACTAACCTGCGCTATTACACTCTCTCTTTTTCATCTTACTCTAGCTCAAACGACCAAACCAGCTTTTTCCCGAATGGATGTGTTTGAGCTAGAGTGGGTTACTTCCCCCCAGATTTCGCCCGATGGCAGTATGATCGTCTACGAACGACGAGGGATGGATATTATGAAAGACCGTAAGACTTCTAACCTCTGGCTCATGAGTGTTGACGGTCAATCACATTACAAACTCACCAGTCGGGAGGTGAACGAGTCCAGTCCTCGCTGGTCGCCCGACGGTGGCCGGATTGCGTTTGTTAGCTCATCTGAAGATCACGGGTCAGAGATTTACGTTTATTGGGTGGAAAACGATAAAATTGCCCGCCTTACCCAGACAGAGCGTTCTCCCTCCGGTCTCAGTTGGTCACCCGACGGACGACAGCTAGCTTTTTCTATGCTGGTACCCGAAAAAGCTCCTACACTGGTAAGCCCGCCACCCAAACCCAAGGGAGCCGAATGGGCGGCGCACCCAAGAGTGACCACCCGCCTAAAGCATGAATCCGATGGTTCAGGCTACATTGAACCGGGCTACCGTCAGTACTTTGTACTACCCGCCGACGGAGGCACGGCTCGGCAGGTTACTCAGGGAGAATTCCAGCATCGCTCCCGCCCAGTCTGGACAAAAGATGGGCAAGCCTTGATTTTTTCTTCCAATCGTAACGATAACTGGGAATATGATTTTCGCAATTCTGAGATATACCGCGTCAGCATTGCCGATGGACAGGTGACCACCCTAACCGATAGAAATGGTCCGGATAGAGAACCCGCTATTTCTCCTGATGGCAAGCAGATTTTGTACATTGGCTTTGATGATAAAGTGCAGACCTATCAAGTAAGCAACGTGTACATTATGAATGCTGATGGCTCTAATAAAAAGCAGATTCCGCTAAAGCTGGATCGTAGTGTTAGCAGTCCGGTGTGGGCGGCGGATGGCAAAGGCTTTTACTTTCAGTACGATGATAAGGGAAATACCAAGATTGGCTACGCTACGCTAAACGGTAAATCTGAAGTAGTAACTGGTAACTTAGGAGGTACAGCTATCGGTCGCCCCTACGGCGGAGGTTCGTACAGTATTTCCAACAATGGTACTATTGTATTTACCCACACCACTCCTTACCACCCTTCTGAGTTGGCAATGGTGACTCGAGTAAAAGAAGACAAGCAAATTACCCACCTCAACCAGGATTTGCTGGATTATCGGCAGTTGGGCGAAGTAGAAGAAATCTGGTACAAGTCTAGTGTGGATGATCGGGATGTGCAGGGCTGGATGGTGAAGCCACCGACTTTTGATCCAAATAAGAAATATCCATTGTTGGTAGAAAACCACGGCGGCCCAATCTCCAACTACGGCGACCGCTTCTCCCCCGAGTTGCAGTTGATGGCAGCCGATGGCTACGTAGTCTTCTACCCCAACCCTCGCGGAAGCACCAGCTACGGTGAAGAATTCGGCAATCTGCTGTACCATAACTATCCCGGAGATGATTATCAGGACGTGATGGACGGAGTGGATGCGATGATTGAGCAGGGTTTCATTGCCGAAGACAGTTTATTTGTCACTGGCGGTAGTGCTGGAGGCATTATGACCGCTTGGATAATCGGCAAAAACAATCGCTTCCGGGCGGCTGCGGTGGTGAAGCCAGTGATGAATTGGATCAGTAAAACCCTGACGGCAGATAACTACTACGGCTACGCCAATTCCCGCTATCCCGGTCAGCCCTGGGAGAATATTGAAACGTACATGAAGTTCTCTCCGGTATCGCTGGTCGGCAATATTGAAACTCCTACGCTGGTAATGGTGGGTACCGCCGACCTGCGTACGCCCCTATCCGAAGCCAAGCAACTCTACCACGCCCTAAAAATTCGGCAGAAGGAAACCGCCCTGGTAGAAATTCCCGGAGCCTATCATCTGATCGTGAACCGCCCCAGCCAGTTAATCACGAAAGTTGACCATATTTTGGCCTGGTTTGATAAGTATCGGGATTAAACTCAATCATATGCTTTATATGATGAATGCTACTGTAAATCTGATACATCATTACTTTTTATTCAAGGTTTTTAATACCCACCCAAAGTACTTATTTACTAATCCTTGCTTTTCTATTCTAAATATTGTTTCATCGTTACGTATCGCTTCCTTTTCAGGGCTATTTTCCATCACAAGCTCTCTCTTCATAACCTTAAGTTCATTCTTCTTGAAAAGGTCTTCGTCAATTTCAATTTTTGCCCTTTCCTCAATTTGTTTTTGCGCAGCTTTTGACAAGCCCTGATACTGATCATCTACTTTATTTTCACTTCTAAGAACGTTGTACAAGTGATTGATAATTTCTGTATCTATCAAATCAAATTCTATTCTAGCAGACAATTCTCGAAAAATAGAGAAAGTTTGTGAAATCACCGTTGGCGGACTCATGACTGAAAATCGCACATTTATTGAATTTGCTTTACTCTTACGAGGACTTACTAACATATGGGCTTCTGTGACACCGAGTTTAGTGTCTAGTTCATAGAAATAACTCCGATATTCTTCTTTATCTGTCGACGGTTTATTAGTTCTCTCGAATCCACTATGACAAATGATTTCATCTAAAAAATCCACTTCAACAGGCTTACCAAGATCTAGCTGAAATAGATATGCTTCTAATCCCATTTTCTACCTTTTTATGGGATATAACTAATTAACAGTAGCGATATTGCTGCTACCTGACTAATACTGGGTTATTATGAAGACTATTTCCTGTTAAACTGTTGTTACGTATTTGTATCCCCGGACCTGTTCCGGGGTCTCAACGGTGGCACTTTAAGCGTGAGATGCCGGAATTAATCCGGCAAAACTTCTCACTTGAAGAGCGGGTGCGTAACGTCAGCTTCTAAGTTTTGATCAATCAAAATTTGAAGCCAAAATGAAGTCCTGGTTCGGTGTTAAATTTAGACCATTTGTCGTCCAGTTGTTTAAATGATCCGGGCATCTCGGTATGGTAAGGGCGATGCGTGATCGCGATAGAAGGTTCTATAAACCACCGATCGTTAAAAAGCTTGATATGATACCCCAGTCGGTAGGTATTGAAAATCTGAAAACCATTGTCAATCTTCTGCCCGTTTTCATCTACAAAAGACTGCCAGGCATTCATCACATGGACTCCCGTATATAAACCTTTCCACCAAAAGCGTTGGTAGACCAGGGCAAACCCGTATTCCCGCACATAGCCCGGAAACTCTTCTTCGGGAGTTTCAAAAGAACTGTCGTAGAGTGGAATTCCCAATGGCCAGGCGTATTTCCAGGTTTTAAGTTCCAAGGATACCACATCTTTGCCTGTGAGGCGATAGCCCAGATTAAGCTGCACAAATTCAGGGTTATTGGATTCGCTGAAATTACCCAACAGAAAAAAAGTGCTTCCGATAAAGTACTTGCGGTACGTAGTGTCTTGTGGGGCGTACTGAGCTTTAAGGGGTAATGAACTAGCTAATGCCAAAAGCAGGCTAAGTTGAGTGAATTTTCTTCGCATAATATTTTTGTTTTATGCAAAGATTGTTGAGCAGTGCCCCAAAAAACGTTCACTTAAGGTAATTAATGAGAGCCACTTACTGTTTTTTATCCACTATTCGGGCGCGCAACCGACTTAGCGATTGGGGAGTGATGCCAATAAAGCTGGCTAACTGATGCTGAGGTACCCGTTGCAGCAAATCAGGTCTTTTTTCTACTAAATCTAAGTAGCGTTCTTCAGGAGAGAAGGTTTTAAACTGATCGAGAGAAAGTTGCGATTTTGCCAGAAGCTCTTCGGATAGAATACGACATAGGGTTTCAAAGCGGGGAAATTCCTCAAATATTGTTTCTTCCATGCTAGGGTCAGAAACCGTCAAAATGGAGTCTTCTACACAAGCGATATAGTACTCAGAAGGCTGCTTACTAAGAACACAGTGAGGAGTGAGGCCTTCCATTTCCGTGTAAAAAGCGGTAGTTTTCTCGTTGCCGTCTACTATGTAAAATGTCCGTAGGCATCCTTTTAACACAAAATAACCATCGTTAGAGCGTTGTCCCTCTTCCAGCAAAACCGTTCCTTTCTTAAATGCCCGAAATATATCCAGCGACACCAATGCCTTCTTCTCTTCTTCTGACAGAGAAATATACTTGGCAAGGAAGTCAAAAAGAATGTTTTCCATTATTCAAACTGTGATGATCTTGGAAAATACTACCTTGAACAAAAGGAATGTTAGTCTTGACTCTCCTTTAGCTTCAGGTAATTTTCGGGGGTAAGAACGGCAATTTCTGATTTTTCGTAATCTTTAATATTTCGGGTGATTATAGCCTCAGTGCCATTGATCGTCAAAGCAGTAGAATACTGTATTGAATCTTCGAAGTCTTTAAAGTCATTTTTTAATGCTTGAATTATTTCTCTCTTCGTTGTTCCTACAATTTGAACCATCTCGGTAAGTTCCTCTACTATTTGAACTGCTTGTTTATGATCCAAGTATTTTCTGACGATGTAGTAGATATTGTTGATACTTACTGCTGAAACATAGAGTGTAAGTTTACCTTGCTCATTTAAATCGAAGATTTCGCTGGCAGAATTGGCAAAAGGCGCTCTATCAGTAAAAAAATCGATGACAACATCGGCATCAACAAAGACTTTAGCTACCATGTTTTTTGAATAACTCTTCGGTTAATACCTCTTTGTAGTCAAAATCGTTGTCAACCTTTATAATACCTCGTAGTCTTTGGACTCGAGATGATAATTCTTCTGGATGAACTTCTCTCCGGTCTTTGGTGATTAGCTTAAAATAATTTTCTACCAAATCAGAAAGACTCTCACCTTTTTCTTTAGCGTATTCTTTAGCCGTTTTTATAACTTCTTTCTCTATCGTCAAAGTCAATTTCGTATTCATGGCTTTTTTAATAAGGATACGTATTGTTAGATAATCAGTTAATCATACATGCGACCAGGCTTAATAATCTAGGTCGCAAGTAGAGTTTTCTATGTATTCACTTATATTCCAACTTGTCTAATCCAATCCCGAATAAGGGTTCCAATTCGAGCCAAGTCTTGCTCTGACAAGTCGCCACTATGCATTATTACATTTCGCGACCGCTCGAGTGACTTAATTATTTGTTGTGCCCATTCCAGTGATACTATATGTGGTTCAAAATACGCCCAATTATCACCTCGCATTATTGAAATTAAATCACCAAATTCGGTATAATTGATAAAATTGTCGCCGCGTTGCGTGTGCCATCGAATTTTGTCTTCCTCTTCTTTTCTCGATTCAGCTTTATCTCTTACTCTTTTCGGTACGCACTCTTCCCACCAGTTTACACCCTTCTCCTCTATCAATTTCTGGGAGATGAATTCTCTAATACTATTTTCAAAAGCACATATTGCTGTATAGACGTAAGACATTTTCTTCGAGTTAGTGACATATTTTTCAGGTAACTCATCTATGCATAACAATCTGTTAATTTCCTCTTCATCGACGGTAGTGAAAGTCTTCTTTTCTTTTGCCAGTGTATTCTCTAATGCCTGTTTGGTAAGAATGCCTTTAAAAACGAAAGAATATAGCGGATCCGAATTCATAACAGGTGTTCTTTGAGTGACTTAAATATTGCGTCAAAAACTGCTATATCTTTAGTTTCTGGAAGATGAATCTGAATATTATAGTGCATCTCAGTTGTTATTTGTTTGTTAATTATCTCACCAAGTTTTTTAGGATCTTCATATTCTGGCTCTTCTTCTGTTTGATATTCATTGGGTTCAATTTTGGATAATCCAGTGCTCGAGAAGTCTGCAATATTGCTTAGTTCCTTAAAAGTTTTAGCCATCCATTCAAGTACATTTCCTGTCTTTTTTCCTTGAAAAATAGTTTAAGATAAAGCCTATCGTTCGTACTTTTGAATCCAAGCTGCTCTAAAAATGCTATTGTAAATTTATCTGGAGCTTGAGCATTAACGACCGCATCAATAACTGGATTTAAGTTTTTTGTTGTAATAAGATAGCTTTCTATTAATGACATACTTCTCTTTTTGAATATTGATTGTGATAACTTATTTCACTTTTTCTACCCATTCAAATCTAACGAGAATTGCTGATTTTCAATAATATAGTTCTTTTCGCGAGCTCGTCTACTGATTATTTAAGCATTGTATAATGGTTTTTACTACTTTTCATTCTTTACCACAAAGCTCGTATCTTTCCAAAAATACCTAACCTATGATGAAGTACCTTTCTTTTATACTGCTTCTTTCGGTAACCCTAGCCGGATACGCCCAGAACGCCGACTCTATTTATGTGCGGGAGAATTACGAAAAGCGGGAAGTGACTATTCCGATGCGCGATGGAGTGAAGCTATTCGCCAATGTGTATCTGCCCAAAGATCAGAGCCAGAAGTATCCTATTCTGCTGAAACGCACTCCCTACAGTGTGCGTCCTTACGGAGCCGATCAGTATCCGAACAGCCTGGGACCATCTCCCTATTTGATGCGCGATGGTTATATTTTTGTGTACGAAGATGTACGCGGGCGCTACCGCTCAGAGGGCCAATACGACAATATGCGACCTAACCGCGACAGTGAAGATGAGATTGACGAAAGCTCCGATACCTTCGATACCATTGAGTGGCTATTGAAAGAACTGGGCGACCGTACTAACGGCAAAGTAGGTCAGTGGGGCATCAGTTATCCGGGCTTTTACACCATTGCCGGAGCGGTAGACGCTCACCCCGCGCTGAAAGCATCTTCGCCTCAGGCACCCATCTCTGATTTCTTCTTCGATGACTTTCACCACCACGGAGCGTTTTTACAGAGCTACTGGATGACCTTTCCGGTATTTGGCGTGCAGCACGAAGGGCCTACCGACACTAGCTGGTTTCAGATGGCAGCTCCGGGTACAACGGATGCTTATCAGTTTCATAAGGAGTTGGGGCCGCTGAAAAATTCGCAGCAGTACTACGCCGACAACTTCTTCTGGCAGCAGGTTATTGAGCATCCTAACTACGATGCCTTCTGGCAGGAGCGCAGCATTCTTCCCCACCTAGACAATATTGATCACGCCATCATGACCGTAGGTGGCTGGTTTGATGCTGAGGATTTGTACGGCCCACTCAACATCTACAAAACGGTAGAGCGAAATAATCCCGGCACGTTTAATATGCTGGTAATGGGCCCCTGGAGTCACGGCGATTGGGCTCGAGAACGCGGCTTTCAAGCAGTGGGCAATATTTACTTTGGCGATAGTATCTCTACCTTTTATCAAAAGGAAATTGAGTATCCGTTCTTTACTCATTTCTTGAAAGATGGCCCTGTTCCTCAGTTACCAGATGCCTACCTCTACGATACTGGATTGAAGGAATGGAAGAAATTTGATACCTGGCCTCCAACCGATGCACCTCGCTACGCCTTTACCTTTAAAGCAGGAGAAGCCTTGCAGGCAGATGCTTTAGTAATTAATGGTGACCCTGATGATAGTCAGGTGTTTGAGTATACCAGCGATCCCAACCATCCGGTACCCTTTACGGAAGATATCAAAGTCACGTTCACGCCCCGCAAGTTTATGACCGACGACCAGCGCTTTGCCTCCCGTCGGCCCGATGTGCTTACCTTCGAGACCGAACCATTGGAAGAAGACCTAACACTAATGGGCGAAATTATGGCTAAGCTGCGAGTTTCTACCTCTGGCACTGATGCCGACTGGATCGTTAAGCTAATTGATGTAATGCCCTCCGACGCCGAAGACAGTCCCACCATGCAGGATCATCTCCGTATGGCCGATTACCAGATGATGGTGCGCAGCGAAGTATTCAGGGGCAGCTTCCGCAACAGCTACGAAAACACCGAGCCGTTTGAAGCCGACCGCATTACCGAAGTAGAATTTCCGTTGCAGGACGTACTACATACTTTCAAGAAGGGACACAAAATCATGATCCAGATTCATAGTACCTGGTTTCCCTATATTGACCGTAATCCACAGAAATACGTGGAGAATATCTACGAGGCGGAGGCCGAAGATTTCCAAACGGCCACCATGCGCCTACACGGCAACTCGGTGATTGAAGTAGGCAAACTGGATACCCAACCGGCCGCCGTACAGTTACCAAGTAAGTAGGAAGTCGGAAGCCCGAAGTTGGGACAAATTACCCTTACTGTAAACTATTAGGCTGAATCAGGTGCCGACGCGTTTGCTAATTTCGGAGGATAAGTCCGGAGGGGAAGACGACTATGCTTTCGTTACCGTCTTTGCCTACAGCAGCTACTCCGAAGTAGAAGTTGTCGATGACGATACCTTCCAGCCTATGTCGGTCTACTTTGCCTACGTAGCGGGAATATTTCCACTGAGGTGCAGTAGTTTCACGCCAATAAATCTTGTAGCCTGCCAACTGAGTATCATCACTTATCTTCCAGGCCAGCGTGGTTGAAGGTCGTACGGCGCCGCCAATCCTCACACTAACGGGAGCGGGAGGTGCCCAGCCCAAACCGGCCAAAGTAATAGCATTCACGGCGGTAAGCTTTTGGGCGTAGGGGAAGTTCACTCCCTCTATCACGTCGCCGTACTCGATACCGTTTTCTACCCGGATATCCTGGTGCTGGCGGTTGTAGTTTTCGTGAGCCTCCATAATCCGGATGCCGGCAAAACCTAAATCGCTGAACGGACGGTGGTGGCCGCCCCGCCCAAAGCGGTCGAGCCGATAAATCATCATGGGGTTCATCTCGGGCATGTAGGTGGTGGTCATCTGATGCACGTAGCGGGCCAGCTGGCGAGAGATACCGTCTACCTCCCCTCCGGTAAAGCGTCGAAAGCGGCGCTGCTGCTCGGTTTCGGTAGGTGGTACCGGTTCGGAAAAAATGCGGAACGTACGGTTATCAATCACTCCGTCTACTCCCTCAATATTTCCAATCATATCATTATTCAGCACTCCTACTAATTCCCAATTGTTTTCTTCCGCGTAGTTTGCCAGACCTTGACCGCCGTACAACCCCTGTTCTTCTCCGGCCAGGCCAGCGTAGACGATGCTGGTGGGGAATTGGTACTTGGTCAGCACCCGGGCCGCTTCAATGGTTCCAGCCATACCGGAGGCATTGTCGTTAGCACCAGGTGCATCAATAGTATAATTGGTAGCATCTGAAGCCCGGGAGTCAATGTCGCCCGACATCATAATCATGCGGTTGGGGTATTGCGTCCCCCGCTGAATAGCTACTACGTTTACAATATCTACATCTTTCACAATGCGCGAACCGGCCCCTTCTTTCGTCGGATTATGCTGGTAGAACACTTCCAGACAGCCACCGCACTCCTCCGATATTTTATCAAACTCTGCCTTAATCCAGCGGCGGGCCGCACCAATACCGCGGGTATCCGACACCGTGTCCGCCATGGTGTTACGGGTACCAAAACCCGCCAACGTGCGAATATCCTGCTCAATACGATCAGCCGAAACGGCATCTACAATATTGTACATCCGTAGGTCTACCGCTGGCGGAGCCTGCTGGTCGGGCAAGTAGGGATCGGTACTCTGGCTATACGCTGAAAAAGAAAGGAAAAGAAAGATTAGGGAGTAGTAACAATTCATTCTGCTAGCAATTGGTTAGTTAAATACATACAGCTAACCAGCAAAAGGTTATAAGGTTGTAGAATCAAATCGGCGATTTTGGATCAC
Source organism: uncultured Flammeovirgaceae bacterium (assembly GCA_937884755.1). Taxonomy (GTDB): domain Bacteria; phylum Bacteroidota; class Bacteroidia; order Cytophagales; family Cyclobacteriaceae; genus Tunicatimonas. The sequence continues at coordinate 41,450 of CAKZYJ010000501.1, read as the reverse complement.
TTTTCGCCCGAATTGCGTTACCGGGCTTCGGCGGCCGATGCTCCGGCATGGGATGCCCCGTATCGCCCTTCTTCCCGGCGGGGACCGCAAGGGCCTTATTCGGACAAAAATTGACCTCAAAATCCCTCGATATCCTAAATGTCAACACGCCCTAGTACCTACTATACTAGACTACAAAATAGAACGAGATATTTTGGTCATTTATAATTCCCAGCCGAAAGTAGTCTGAAATACGTAGTCGGTAGTACTGGCATTTTCTACCGGCTGATTGTCGTAATTGAGGGTGAAGCCCAGTTTTAAGAAAAAGTCTAGCGGTAAATCGTATTTGGCATCAATGGTATAATCAACCCGCAGTCGCCCTCGCTCGGTGAGGCTTGGGTAGACAACGATATTAGTTAGCAAATTGAGATCGCCCATATCGTACATATTCAGCTCGGTGCCGAAAAAACCCTCTCCGCTCTGCCGAGTATTGGTTTCATTGGTGAAACGCTCATTGTTGAACGAAGCTCCGCCCTGCAAGCCCCAGTAGGTTTGGTTAGTTTGAATTATGTACCTTCCAAGACCTATTTTAGAAATTGTTCGCAAGCCCAAACTCTGCTCGGTATTAGATAACCAAGACACTTGCACCAACAAGAACCAGTCGCGGGGCAGAAAGTAGCGGTAAGATACGGCCGCATCCAACCGCTGAATATCTTCAATGTCGTCCTGAGACGATCGGATATTGTTGTAACTAGCATCAGTAGACCAGCGCTCAGCGATAAAGCCAAAGGCACTACGCACACTAAATTGCCGCAAATTATTAGCTTTCGTTTGACTGTAGCCTATACCTAAGGAAGCTGACAGTCTACTCCAAAAATCTTGATCCACTTGTTTGAGAAATACGATATTCTCTTTAGTAGTACTACCCGTTACCCCTTCGCTGGTAATGGTGATGTTTCCATCATCGCCGCTGCGAATGGTCCCGTTGAAACGTCTTCCGTCCGATAAGGTGATCAGAAAATAAGTATCAGTGTAAATCTCGGCTACTTTTTCCCACTCGATCTTGAAATCGCTATCGCTGTAGTCGGTCTTGAAGGTTAATACCCCTCTATCCATTCCTTTGGTTTCCCCTACTATTACATCGCCATTGGTTAAGAGCAGTGAGTCCTGTTGCGCATGCCCGTGATGAGCTAACCAGAGGAAAAGCCCTAGCAGAATAAGTACATGTTTGATCATAAAATTAGATAGTTAGCTGTAACCTTTGCTAGGTAGCAAAAAAGCTAAAAAATTCAGTACCATCCCACTTAGAGCCGATTCTATAATGATTTACTTCAGATCAATTCTGGACAATACCGAAAGCTACCTCCGGTACTTATTCGACTACCTCATTTAGCACAGCTCCACTTGCCTTTCCGGGCGCATCAATTCCCACTATCTCACAGATGGTTGGCACAACATCGACGATTGAGATTCTCCGGTCAACGCTACTTCGTCGTCCGTTCACTAAAAAAGCTACCGGAACGTGGGTATTATTTTCGTCAGGGGTGCTGTGGTTAGCACATTCGGCTCCCCTAAAATTCCTAAGTACCGCATTATCATTAACATCAATAAAAATATCACCTGCCCTTGCGGGGTGCACACTACGCTGTATCCGCTCAAAGTCATCTATGCCCTCCGCATTGCCCGCGAAAATTTGCTCAACTGGGATGGCCTTACGTACTCCTGGTACAGTAGTGATGGCTGATGCTACTACTTTGGTTACTTCGGCTAACGATAAGCCTCTTTCCTCAATAAAATCATGGTTAAGATAAATAAACGGGTAGTAATAAATACGGACCAACTGCCCAGTGCCCGCCCCAAACTTTTCCATAAGCATCATTTCCGAATCTGCCGTTGGAATCAGCCGATCAAAGTAGAATTCTATGGCCTCCTGATTATCACGTAGTTGCTTGTATATACAGTCTGTTATGCCGTGGTCGGCCGATAGCACCACCAGGGTCTGATCTAAGCCCACTTGCTCGTCAACAAAGTTAAACAGATCGGCCAAGATACCATCCAGGCGAATAATCTGATCTTCAGACTCTAAACTGTTCGGCCCAAACATATGCCCGATATTGTCGGTAGCAGAAAAGCTTATTGACAGATAATCAGTAACATCATCTTTGCCTAGTGTTTCCTTTACAATAAGTTCTTTGGCAAAGCGGGCGGTGAGTGAATCGCCCGCCGGACTTAAACGGAGCACCTGATAGAAATACGTGCTGCTCGAGTCGGCGAAGTTGTGCGGAAACTTCTGATTAAACTCCTCTATTTCCTGGATTTGGGCATCTTCCTTTGGCTTTCTTTTCTTATTCACATAGCTACGCCTCGGCAGAAGCAATTTCCAGCTCTGCTGATGATACCGGTTGGCCAGCTTTTGTTCATTAAAGTCGTTCACCCATTGAGGATACTCCTCATAGTAGTAAGCACTGCTCACAAAATTTCCGTTAGCCGTTGAGTACCAAAAAGCTTTCCCCTGTTTGCCGCCCATGGCAACCGCGGCCCGATCTTTCAGGGAAACGGAGAATACTTTAGCTACCCCGCCGGAAGCTTCATATATCCGATCGGCCAACGTTGGGGCCAGCAGGGTATTAGGCGAACTACCGGCGCCTCCCTGTGGCTCTCTACCCTCAGAAGTAAGAAGCGGGTAACGCTCATCTCTTACAGAATACACAAATTTTTCTTCGCCGGCATCGTACCAGTTGTTACCCACCATGCCGTGCTCGCTGGGGTAGGTACCAGTAGCCAGGGTGGCGTGCCCCACCACTGTTTCGGTTACGTAGTGCGGGTGATGGGCTTCAGTGTACCATACTCCGCTGTTCATAAGGAGCTTAAAACCTCCGTCAGTAAAATTCCGCTGATACCGAAACGGAAGGTCACCCCGAAGCTGATCGACAGTAATCTGCAAGACCAGCTTTGGTGGAGTCGATTCCTGAGCAAATACGGAATAGTGGGGGGACCCGATAACGATGGACAAGCCTAAAATGGCACTATTGAAAAGCAAGGACGATTTCATTCTACGAAGTATTTCAATTTTTCTTAAAATACCATAAATTGATTAATATTACCGCAACTACTTCCTCCTGGTATGCTGAAGCACGGTATATTGTTTCTGTTATCGTTGCCCACCGCCCTGTTTGCCCAGCACGACTTTGATTCCCTCTATGCTGCTTCAGCTGAGTTCAGAGATAACTTTGACGCCGTTCAAAAAGCATACGACTTGTTTGCTGATACCTCACTGATGGAGATTGCTATCTACTCCGATTTCAGGCAGTTGAGCCGGCAGAAAGACACATTACATTATCAGGAAGCAGTGCTCAGATATACGCTTAACGATAGTGTGATTGTCAGCCGTAAAATTGGCATCAAAGCCAGAGGCAACTTCCGGAGGGAAACCTGTAGTTATCCGCCTATCAAACTCAACTTTCCTAAAAAGACAGTCCGCCTGAAGTGGCTGCAAACCTTTGATAAGATCAAGATGGTGGGGAGCTGTAAGCCAGGCACTAACTACGAGCAATACCTTCTTTCGGAGTACTACGTGTACAGAATGTTCAATCAGTTAACCGATCATAGCTTCCGGGTTCGGCTCCTGCGCGTAAAATACTACGACACTGGTAAAAGAAATCAAAAGAAGGCAGAACAAATTCGTTATGCCTTTATTATCGAGCCTCATAAAGCAGTAGCCAAACGGTTAAAAAGTAAGGTACTGAAAGGCGGGAACTTTCCCTATAACGTTTTCAATCCCGACGAGATCAATTTAATTGCGGTGTTCCACTACATGATCGGTAATACTGACTGGTCTATTCCAGCTCAGCACAACGTAAAAATATTAGCCCCAAAAAACTCCGGATCCTTTATCCGAATGGCCATTCCCTACGATTTTGATTTCTGCGGTATTGTTAATCCTCCCTACGCTATCCCGTCTGACCTTTTACCCATTAAAGACATTACCGAGAGACTATTTCGGGGTCCCTGCCGCGATTTTGAGCAGTATAGTCGGACATTGGAAGTGTTCAAAAACAACCGGGACAATTTCTTCGCACTGATCGAAGACTCGGCGTACCTAACAAAAAGCAGAAAAACCTGGATGACATCTTATCTGGCTTCCTTTTACGAAATTGCTAATAATCCCAAGCGAATTAGCCAGGAACTAAGTGTGAACTGCCGTGAATAATTGTATTTTGCCGTAACTAAATGGACTATTCAGAAGAGCAAATAGATTTTAATCAGCCTTTCCGACCTTTTAAAGATAAAGATACTCCCCGGATTGTTTCTGTCTTTTTAAGAAACCATTCTCGGATGATTGCCCGCTATGTTGCCCTGGTAGATAGTAAGGCCAACATCATGATTCAGTTAAACTCCTTCATTATTAGCGGGCTAATTATTTTCCTTGAAATAGTTGATGCTTTTATGAAGATTGAAGTTGCTGCCCTCACTTTTTTTGTAATTTCATGCATCGCTTCCCTAACAATGGCAACGTTAGCCGCCCGGCCAATTCAGCTAAATAAGAGGAATATTAAATTGTCTCCCGATGCAAGAAAAGAACATCTGTTTGACGTTAGACATTTTGATGAACTGGCCAAAGAAGAATATGACACAGACTTTAACGCGGTGATAGGTAGCCAAAGTCTGGTTTTCAAGAACATCTCCAACGAGTTTTATTTTAACACCGTACATGTAGTAAAGAAATTTAAGAGACTCCGGTACTCTTATAATGTATTCTTAGTGGGTATCGGAGTCACCGCTTTGTTATTTGTCATCACCCGAATATTTGTTGGTAATCAAACTCCCTAGCCACTAGGCATTTGTAAAATCTGTAGCCTGCTATTCTAACCAATCCATTACTACTGCAACTTCATTAGCTCCCGTCTTTCCGTAATTATCCCCACAGTATTACTCTAGCCTTAATCTACTTACTTGGGTCTAAATTCCTTTCAGGTGAATAAGTTAAATCTAATAATTTTTGATTATACCAGCATTATTCTATGCTACTGTCTAATTATTCGAGAAAAAGTTGGTTCAATATTACTTGCTCAACTATAAATTATTGATAACTTTAGCCCTACCATTATAAACTATCAATAAACTATTGTCTTTTACTAATTATGTTCGCTTATAATGTACTATTTATTCTGATTTGGTTGGTAAGTAGTACCCCTTTACTTACCCAGGATAGTTACAAAAAACTTACCGAAGAAGAACTTAAATCTGCCCCATTTAAAACTGCTGAGTCTTTAGCTGATGCTATGCTAACTGCTCAACGAAAGGAATCGCCCTATCTGCTGAAAGAGTCGGAAGCAACTTCGGCGGTGCGCGAGGAGTTCACTGCTGAAAAACAGCTTCAGACCTACGGTGCTATTCGCGAATTGTTTGGCGACTACCAATCACTTACCTTCGTAGAGGCGTATCGGACATTAACCGATCCTACTTACCATATCTTTCGGTTTCGGGGAGGTTTTGAACGAGGTAACGCCCAGCCCGAAGTACGGGTAGTAATGAATGAGGCTGCCCAATTAGCTGGGTTCTTCATTCGCCCCTGGCAGGATTCGCTCTAAACACATTGCTTTCCTAAACAGCTACCGAATGGATCATCTACGTATTGCTACTGCTCAGTTTGAGCACCGTAGTGCTGATAAAGCCCATAACCGGGCTCGTGTCCGAGAGTTAGCTGAAATAGCGAAGCAACAGGGAGCGCAGGTAGTAACGTTTCACGAATGCTGCTTATCAGGTTATGCGTTCGCCCGCCACTTATCTTGGGAAGAGCTTCAAGCCGTAGCCGAACCAGTACCTGATGGCGAGAGTACGCAGTGGCTAATCCAATTGGCTAATGAATTTAATTTAACCTTGCTAGCAGGATTACTTGAACGAGACGAGGACGGCAAAGTCTACAACACTTACATCTGCGTAGATGCGAACGGCCTGATTGCCCGGCACCGGAAACTTCATCCGTTTATTCACCCTCAACTTACTCCCGGCGATAGCTATACCACATTTACTCTGCACGGCTGGAACTGCGGCATGCTGATTTGCTACGACAATAATATTCCCGAAAATGTGCGAGCTACTCACTTTCTGGGAGCGGATATTCTGTTTATGCCACACGTAACTATGGGTACACCTTCTACTCGACCGGGTGCTGGCTACTTCACCGCCGATTGGAAAACTCGGGCGACTGACCCTACCAGTTTACGCTCCGAGTTCAATGGATTAAAAGGACGAGCTTGGCTAATGAAGTGGTTACCTGCCCGCGCCTATGATAATGCCCTCTACGCAGTGTTCGCCAACGCCATCGGAATGGACGACGACCAGTTGAAGAACGGTTGTTCCATGATGTTAGACCCCTTCGGAGATATACTCACCGAATGCCGACTATTAGGTAATGAAGTAGTAACTGCTACCTGTGTACCCGAAAAGCTTACGCAAGCGGGAGGTTACCGCTACCAACAAGCCCGCCGACCCGAACTTTATCGCGATATTCTTAACCAGTCGCATTCGGCTCATCAGCAGGTAGTCTGGCTCTCATCTGATTCTGAGGAGAAAAAAGACAGCTAAGATGAATGTTTATCGTTCAGCTGATCTACTGATTTATTGCTTACTAGGGCTATCAGCATTGGCAATACTGAGTTTTACACTGAGTAGTCCAAAGAAGGATAATGCTCCCCCGAATATTATCCTCATTATGAGCGACGATCAGGGGTGGGGCGATGTGGGGTTTCGCAACCATCCTACTTTGAAAACACCGGCTTTAGACAGTATGGCGGCTAACGGGTTGGTCTTTGATCGTTTTTATTCGGCAGCACCGGTCTGCTCCCCCACCCGAGGGAGTATGCTTACCGGTCGGCATCCATTCCGCTACGGTATCTACTTCGCCAATGTGGGGCATCTGCCCAATGAAGAAACCACAATACCCGAAGTACTTCGACAAAACGGGTACACTACTGGGCACTTTGGTAAGTGGCATTTGGGAACGATGCACCCCTGGGTGATTGAAAGCAACCGGGGTGGCAAGGCGAAAAATCAGAAGTATTATTCACCCCCTTGGGAAAATGGCTACGACATTTGCTTCGCTACAGAGTCTAAAGTGCCCACCTGGGATCCGATGGTGAACCCACCCCACGAGGTAGCGGGATCTAACAAGCAACAAGCTGAGGGCGATGCCTTCGGAACGTACTACTGGGCTGGACCGGGCCAAGTGACTACCGAGAACCTGATGGGGGCTAACTCGCGAGTAATTATGGATCGGGTAGTACCGTTTGTAAAAAATGCTGTTGCCGAACGAACTCCCTTTTTTACTACTATTTGGTTTCATACTCCGCACTCCCCGGTGATAGCGGGGGAACAATACCGGGCACAGTACGTTGATCTTCTCGAGAATCAGCAGCACTACTACGGCAGCATCACCGCCATGGACGAGCAGATTGGACGGTTGCGGAATCTGCTAGAGGATTTAGGAATCGCCGATAACACCATCATCTGGTTTTGTTCAGACAATGGCCCTGCTGCCGAAGGTGGTGGGCCGGGACTAGAAGCCGGAGGGCGACAACAAGGAACTACTGCCGGACTGAGGGGTCGGAAAGGTACCCTTTACGAAGGTGGTATCCGCGTTCCTTCCGTGATTGAGTGGCCTGCTGTTATCACCCAAGCTGGGCGTACCGCCTATCCCGCGGTTACTTCAGATATCTACCCAACCATCCTCGATATCCTAAACATTACCGATCCTTCTACTGATATTAAAGATGGAAAAAGCTTGTGGCCTTTGCTACAGGATAATACCCAGAGAAAACGAAGTGCTCCCATCGGTTTTCAATCTAACTTTAGAGGAGAGATGTATCAGGTTTGGTCTGATGACCAGTTCAAATTAGTGCATATAGAAGAAAGCGATCAATGGGAACTCTATGACCTTCGAAACGATCCGCAGGAGCAGCATAATGTGATTGATGATCATACTGAACTGGCCGATGAAATGAAAGTTGCTCTACTACAATGGGTACAATCCTGTAAGGACGACTACCAGCCATAACTAAAGGATTCACCACCATGCTATTTGTAGTGCAGATTAGATTTATTATAGCCATGTTGCCTACAATAGAAAGAGGGGTGAAGCTCATGTGAAAACAACCAACAGCATCATTTTATTGGCTCTGATCATTATTTGATTATCTTCTTGCGCTGATGAGAAGGAAAGAGACTACTTACTGTAAATTGTTAATTTGCTAACAAAAGAATACGACTCTGATAACCGCAGAATCAGTATGGCCATAAAAGACTCGGCACCGATGAACAATCATGTGAAACTAAGAGTACTCCATGCAGATTCATTATATCAAATAGCTATCACAGGAGTTGAAAATGCTACTTCAGCGGCTACCCCTGAGAATGAGCTTACAAACTTTTATCAAGGTCCTATTTGCTAGGCCGCAAGATACCAAGCATTCCTACGTTAGCCAGCCGACATTTGCTATAACCGAACCATTAGCTTATTATAGCGTTGAATTTTTCTGGCAAAATGCTAAACATAAAGTAGCACAAGATGTTTCCGAATGCAATAAACGCCTATTCAACCGTTCTTCCACAACCTGCTTTTGGATCAAGAAAAAAATCTACCTGTCTATGAACGAGAAGGCAAGAATTAACGATCTACTGAGTTACGAGATACTGGATACTTCGCCCGAAGAAGAACTCGATGAGTTGGCAGAGATAGCTTCGGCCATATGCGACACTCCCATATCCCTCATTACCCTTATTGACCAAGAACGCCAGTGGTTCAAATCAAAAATAGGGGTTGACTTATCTGAAACTCCCCGTGAATACTCCTTTTGTCAGTATGCACTTGATAAACCTAATGAAGTGCTGATAGTGAGTGACCCACTACATGATGAACGGTTTAAAAACAATCCTTTTGTGGTAAGTGAGCCTGAAATACGCTTTTACGCTGGCGCTCCTTTACAGACCCCTGACGGCAATGTGTTAGGCACTTTATGTGTACTGGACAGTACTCCCAAAGAAATTTCTGAGCCTCAGAAAAAGGCTCTCTCGCTCCTAGCAAAAAAGGCTATGGATTTTCTAAATACTCGGAAGCTACTAGCCGAACAGACCAAACATATTGAACTTAGCGCAGAACGGCTAAAAAACCTAACCGACCAGGTTCCGGGAGTAGTTTACCAATTTCAAATGTCACCTCAGGGAGAGATGTCGTTCGAGTTCCTAAGTAAAGGTATTTCTGAGATGCATTCTCATCTTAATCCAGAAGTAGTAAAAAGAGATGCATCATTGATTTTCAACCTTATTCATTCGGAGGACCTTCCGAAGGTCATGCACAAGATCCAGGAATCATCTGACAATATCACTCCTTTCAGTGTTGAATACCGAGTGCTAATGCCGAATGGTGCTTACCAATGGCATGTCGCCAAATCAGTTCCTGAGCAGTTAGCTGACGGTACCGTAGTTTGGTATGGTATCTTTCAAGATATTACCAGCCGAAAAGAGTACGAAAAAACTCTCGAACAAATAGGCTTTGATATTTCCCATGTTATCCGTCGTCCCATAAGTAGTCTACTTGGTTTGGTTTCCTTAAGCGAAAAAGAAGACATCAGCGTAGAGCAGCTCAAAGAATATACTCAATACATTAAAGTAGTAGCTCATGAGTTAGATGAGTTTACCCGAAAGCTTTACGACGCTTACTACGAGAGGAAAATAAGGGTTTCAAGCTAACAAGTAGAATCTCCAACTGGCTTTTGGAAGTCATTTTGCCTAACTTTCTGTAATCAATCTAATCACTTACTGCTATGCGCATTGTTTTGTCATTACTCCTAGCTATATTCTTCATTGGTTGTACTTCGCAACCGACTCAACAAGAGACTTCCCGACTGGGAAATATTGAACTGACTGTCACTGGTAAGGAGAATGCACTACCTCACTTCGAGAAGGGATTGCTACTGCTACACAGCTTTGAGTACCGCGATGCCCGTAGTGAGTTTTTGAAAGCGCAGGAACTGGACCCTGACCTGGCAATGGCCTACTGGGGCGAAGCCATGACTTATCACCATGGCCTATGGAGCGAGCAGGATTACGAAGCGGGTACGGCTGCCCTACAGAAATTGAATGACGCCACTCGGGAAAAGATCACTCCGCTAGAGCAGGATTTTCTGAAAGCTATGGATGTACTCTACGCCTCCGAAAAGCCCAAAATGGAACGCGATAAGGCCTACGCCGAATACATGGAAGACATGCACCAACGCTACCCCGATAACCACGAAGTAGCCGCATTTTACGCCCTGTCGCTGCTCGGCTCGGTAGAGGCTCGGGAAGATGAAGTATACGAACGAGGAGCCAATATTGCCAAAGGCATATTAGCGGAAAATGCCCAACACCCCGGCGCTCTGCACTACCTTATTCACTCTTACGACGATCCTAGGCACGCCTTTATGGCGCTGGATGCCGCTAACAGCTACTCGGTGGTAGCTCCCGATGCCAGCCACGCCTTGCATATGCCCTCCCACATTTACATAGCTCTGGGTATGTGGGATCAGGTAGTAGCTTCTAATGAGGCATCCTACGAAGCCAGCGTTAGCAAGATGGAACGAGAAGGAAAAGACAATGACGGACGCAGCTACCACGCTTTCCACTGGTTGCAGTACGGCTACTTGCAACAGGGCCGCCTGGCTGATGCCGAAGAGCTGCTGAAAAAGATGCAGCAGTACACCGAAGAAACTCCTTCTAAGTACGCTCGCCGCCATCTGGCCCATATGAAGGGCACCTACCTAGTAGAAACCGACGATTGGCAAAGCCCCTGGGCTAACCTGGTAGTCAATACCGATGATTTGAACATCATGGTGAAAGCGATGGATTACTTCGCCAACGGCATGGTGGCTTACAAAAACCGCCAAGCCAACGGAGTACAGGCGGCCATCACGGCTATTGAGGAGGAAATTGAGAAAGAATCGGTACGGGTGCAGAACCAAAGCATTGCTACCTGCAGTGCCCTCACCCGTGAAGTACCCCACCAATTGGATTTGGACTACGCTCAAGTGATGGCGCTGGAGCTAAAAGCTCTGCTAGCCTGGTTGCAACAAGATACCGAAGAAACCGAACGCTACTTGCAGGAAGCGATTGCCCTGGACGAAAGCGTAAGCTACTCCTACGGCCCCCCAAAAATTGTAAAGCCTACCCGCGAACTCTACGGCGAGTGGCTACTGGAAACCGGTCAGCCCGAGCGAGCACTAGAGCAGTTTGAGAAAGGACTGGAGCGGGCTCCCAAGCGAGTCCGCCTATTGGAAGGAAAACAAAAGGCCGCCCAAGCCACCGGCGATGATGTCCTAGCCCAAGAGATTGAAGAAACCCTGAACGAGATTAGCGAGGATAATAAAGCTGCTGTGTAATTACTCCAGCACCTCGCGCAGTACGGTGATTGATTTTAGCTCGCCAAAGCCATCTACGTGGCGTTGGTAGTACTTGATAATGTCATCCAATAGTAGCCGCCGGGTAGCGTTGCTCATCTTTACCGGGCTGGTGTAAGGATTCTTTAGCAGCAGATTCAGTATTTGCCGGTCCTGCTCATCAATAGTAGGTTTGCCTACGTACTCGTAGACTTCATCAAATAGATCGTCGGCGGTTTCCGGAGCGAAGCCCAGGTAGCGACTGAGCTTCAGCAACAGTTGCAGATGGAAATTCTCATAATGCTCAACCAGATGGTCGAACATCTGTAGCGAGTAGCGCAGAAACTCAAACTGATTGGTGTTCCCTTCCTCTTCCTTTAAGCATTTATTCAGCACCTCAGTAATAAACATCGCGATGCTGGATTTACGGAAATCGTAAGGAATACTCTGGTAGGGTTCGGGACACTTAATCTCGGAAATACGGTTAAGCCCAGCGTTACGTTTGTAGTAGACCACCAGCTCCAGCAGGGTGAGTGGTTGAAAGAAGGAGATTTTGCTTTTGCTCTTTTTGTTGCTACCCCGCACCCCATTTACGATGTAGGACTGCAGCCCAAAGTCTTCGGTATAGATACGCGTGACAATAGACGTCTCGCGGTACTTGATGAAATTCAGAACAATCCCCCGGGTTTTGTGTAGCATAGCTATTTATTGATAACCGGAGCAGAAGAAAGAAGGTTCGAGTGAATTGGATGCTGGAAAGCTAATCAATAACTCAAAGGACAGAACTAAGTTCCTCGTTTTTCATTAGGTTAATTGCAGTGCTCCTTCGGAACACTACAATCAGCTAAATACTTTTTTATTTCACCCTACCCCATTAATTCCGAGGCCGAACAAGCTTCGTCTAGATATATTTATGTTAACTACCCAATAATGACTACATCCATCAAAGACCATAACCATCTCCTTTTTCCAATGCTCGCTCTCATCCTTTACTGAACCTCTTACCCTATCAAAAATTGAGTATCTATCCCACTCAAAAATCGTGTAGACTATGCTATCTCCTTCCTGATTAACATACCCAAAGTATTGTCTCCTATAGTTTTTAAGATTTTTGTGAATTACTGGACAGCCTTTTCCTTGGTTTGTTTTTTCACTGTTCTCTTGTCTCAGGCTGTTCCTTAAAATTTCTTCTGCCACCTGGATATTTCGCAAAGTGGGACTAAATCGTTCTTCGCTTTGAAAACAGTACGAACATTCTACATCTTCAGAGAAAATAGCTCCCTGAAAATCTCTATTTCCTATAACCATAGAATATTCAGTTGGCTGTTCTACAACCTCAAGAGAGGCACTACAAGATGAGTACAATCCAATCAGAATTACCAAATACACTATTTTCATTGCTCGATTTTAAGGAACCACCGCAATTTTTCCAACGAAGGTTTCGGAGCCATCGGCGGAGGCACTGAAGACGAGGTAGACGCCGGACTGTACACGGTCGCCGGTGTAAGCTCGCAAATCCCAGGTGGCAGTGCCGCCTTCGGCCTGTAGCTCTTGCACTAGCACTCCCGAAACGGTAGTAATCTTTACGGTAGCCTGATTCACCAGCCCCTGCATCCCAACTAGCCCATCGAAGCTCCTTCGCACCGGGTTAGGAAACAGCTTTACCGACTGATGGGAAAAAGTGCCTCGGGTAGCGGTACTTCGGAAAGATACCACACCCCGGTCGGTAGCTACAAATATTTCGCCACTCTGATCGTCTACCACAATGTCCAGAATAACATCCGAAATGAGTGGACTATTTTCGGTAGTGAACTGATAAACCAGTTCCTCGCCGGTTTCGGAAAAAAGCCACAGCCCGGAGTTGGTCCCGATCCACTTTCGGTTACCACCGTCCACCGCTACGGCGGTAACAAATTCGCCCAGCAACAGAAACTGCCGGTCAAAGACTGGCTTTACAACCAAAGGTTCTTCAAATACTTGTTCGGGTACCGGAAAGTAAGCAACACCCTCGCTACCCATCAACCAAAGCTGCCCATCTAAGTCAATCGCCATATCAGTAAGTTGCCGGCCCGGAAGCTGAGAGGCATTGACCACTTCGCTGATCAGCAAATTTTCGTTAGTAGCCGGGTCAAATACCAGTAGATTGTTCCCTGGTCGGCTCAGATCACTACCTCCAATTAGCATCCAGACCTGCCGGCGAAAATCCAGTGTTAGCTGACGTGGGAAGCGGGCCTGAGCACGGTTGAAGGCTAGCTGCTGCCAGGTATCGTCGTTCAGATTAATGGTATGCAAAGAGGAAAGCGCATTGTAGTTGCCTAGCCAAAGACGGTCTTCGCCATCAGTCAGTGCACTAACCTGATCGTTCTCCAACGTGCTTCCACTGCTCAATTGATTAATTACCGAAAAGCCTTCGGCACCGACACACTGAAACATAACCTCCCCAAAACTGGAGAAATAAAACTGCTGAGTAACTTCCGAAAAAGTAGCATCAGTAAAACGGGAGGTGATTGGTAATTCGGTGTAGTTCTGCCAGCGGCCTTCGTTGAATTGATAATAAGCTCCCGGAGCATCTTGCTTGAGAGCAACGACAGTTCCATTCAAATAACGAAGCTGATGGATATCATCCGAAGCCGGGCCATTGGGTAAAAACTGCTCGGCCTGATTATTTTCTAAGCGAAGCAGTCCCTGTTGTTGGTCAGCTATCCATAAGGTTTCATTTTCTTCCGCTACGTCCTGCGCAAATCGTATAGTTTCGTTCTCTACTGACGTCACATTTCCGGAATCATTTAGCCGGAAGATATTTCCTCCAGAAACAATAAGCACGCCATTCGTAGATGGTTGCAATGCGTTAAAATCTGCATCCGTAGTAAAGCCGGTAGGTTGCCACTGTCCGTTGTAGCGGTAAACACCCCGCTGGTCTACGGCCGCGTACAGTTGATTGTTTTGGGGAAGCAGATAGCGGGTTGTTTCAGCTGGAATGCCCTGCGAAGCATCAAATCTGCGCCAGGTATTGAAGTCTTGCCGGTTAACCAGTGGATCCAGCGAGTTGGCAATCACCCCGGTTTGCGTACCCAGAAAGAGACTATCCCGAACGATTGTCGCCTGATAAATAGGCAACGCTTCACCAATTTCGCTCAAGCGAACGTAGGATTCCTGAATCTGCCAGGGTTCTTCCTGCTCCAAATCCAGACTCAGTACCCGCACTCCTACGGAGGTAGAAAGATAGACCAGGTTACCCTGTACCAGAATATCGTAAATCGTTTCAGGAGTATCTGCTTCTTCGCTAATAAGGGTAAAAGCAAAAATACCTCCCTCAGATACTAAGTCTACTATTCCCGAGCGGTACGCCAGGATAAGCCCCATATTTTCATTGTATTCCATAGTAGTAACTCCCACATCCGATAGTCCATCGCTTTTAGAAATCACCTTAAGAGAATTATCGGATTTACTTAGATAGAACAGACCATATTGAGCCGCCACGTAGACTCGCTCAGAGGTATTGATGACAATCCGACTGTCCTGATAAGAAAAATGGGTACGCCAGCTTTCAATAGGAATATCCGACTGAGCATATAATGTTATGGTTGACCAGCATAAAAATCCACTGAGTATAAGCCGGAGTTGCCGTAATTTCATACTGACTTAACGGGAAGAAGAATCCTCTTCGTTTTTCTGAGCAGCTTTTTTTTGCTGTCCCCGGTAAAAGTAGTAGCGGCTGCGGGCCTCGTACTGGTCGCGAGCGCCCACCTGTATCTGATCCGCTGAATCTTCTAAGCGATAGGAGAATGAAGCTGCTGTACCCGATACCGCGCAGATGGCGTGAGTTTTGGTTACGTACTCGGCGACGGCCAGCAGATAAGGCATAGCTCCGAACGGTTTGCCTTCGTAATCCATATCCAGTCCGGCTACGATTACCCGCTTTCCTCGGTTGGCCAGTTCGTTACATACATCTACAATAGCTGGCTCGAAAAACTGGGCTTCGTCGATACCCACTACCCGACAATCATCTACCAGTGATAAGATATCTTCAGCTCGGGCTACACTAGTAGAATGAATGCTATTCTGATTGTGCGATACCACATGATCTTCGTGGTAGCGATCATCCAGCTTCGGTTTAAAGATTTGCACCGGTTGCTTGGCGATAATGGCCCGGTTGAGCCGACGTATAAGTTCTTCGGTTTTGCCCGAAAACATGCAGCCGCAAATTATTTCAATCCAGCCGGTGTACGGTTTGCCCAGCGGAAGGCCGCCTACTTGAGGTTCAGTGAACATATTGCCCGATCTTTGCTCTTTTGTTTGTGTTCCGGATAAAAGACGAATATTTTTATTTATTCGTAGGTTATCCGGATACGATGCTTATAATTAGTCTGGTAGCGAAATCATCCTGGCTACCAGACTAATTATAAGCATAACCAATTATCAGAGAATCGTATTGTATAAGTATAAACAGAATCTTTTTTTAGGATTACTGCAAAAGAAATGAATTACGGCATGGAGCGCAAACTTGATCAACAGGGAATAAAGCAATATAGTGAACAATTTACCAAACGAGTACTTTCTTCAGCTTACGAACACACACAACGCCTCAACGGGCAGGCCATTCTGAACCTTACTCCGGTTCGGCAAGTCAACCTCTTTACTATCAAAGGGCTATTTGACCAATGGCAGGTTGAAATTAATAAGCTGCGTAGCCCTTACTTCGATTATGAAGCTGAGGAAGTACAGGAGGCATTGGATAATTTTATTAATACGCTCTCGCAGTATATTTCGGTAGACCATAGCCACTTACAACCCCTAGTAAAAGCGGCTGTAACCGATACCCTACAACTGGTATTTGCTCCGGTAAGCTATGCTTATCAGCAATTAGAGAAGTTTCCGGTGGATACTATCCGAACGGAAGACCTGATGGTATGGCTTAAGTACGTGAAGGTAAACCGACCTCTACTGGAATCATTTGCCGAACGCTTCCGTCAATATTCGGGAGAAGCCGACCGATCCGATGCCATCCGCCTGCTGGATGAAACAGTTAGAAAGTATTCCGGTACTTTTGAAGATACTAACGAATACGTATCCACATTTTCGGAAGTATATCCGCTTGACTCGAACCAGCTTTTCCTTTCCGCTCCGGTTTCAGCGCCCATGCCCGATTCGGAAGAACCACTCGTAGAAACAGAAACCGTAGAGGAAGAGCCGGTAGACTCGACAGATTCAGGTCCGCGTACTCTGCACGATTATTTAAGTGAACAGTCGCTCCAATCGACTACCCTAGCTGACATTCAGCGAAAAAACAAGATCAGTAGTATTCGGGAGCACATTGGCGTGAACCAACGCTACATGTTTATTCGCGAGCTATTTGGCAACAACCCTCAGGAGTACCAGCAAGCTATATCGGAGCTGGACAAACGGGATTCATACGTAGAAGCCTTTAACTTCCTACGCCACGAGTTCGCTCAGAAGTACCGCTGGAAAATGGACTCGGAAGAAGTGGTTGAGTTACTGGAGATCGTTTCTAAACGTTACAACTAATGAATAATGATGGTTGATTAGTGAATAATTATTCATCAATCATTCGTCATCCATCATCAACCTACCGGGTTAGCACCTGCATGCGGTGGGCATCCAGTTTGAGTAGGATGAAGAGCAGAACGGTAAAGGCCCAAAGGGAGGAACCCCCGTAACTGAAGAAGGGCAGCGGAATACCAATAACCGGAAACAGACCAATGGTCATACCGATATTTACCGCAAAGTGGAAGAATAAAATAGCTGCCACACTATAACCGTAGATTCGGGCAAAGCTCGATTTCTGACGTTCGGCGATGGTAGTAACGCGGATTAGTAATAGCACAAACAGTACAATAAGCAGAGCGCTACCCATCCAGCCGTGTTCTTCGCCAATGGTGCAGAAAATGAAGTCAGTGCTCTGCGCCGGCACAAAATCAAATTTGGTTTGGGTACCTTGTAAGAACCCTTTCCCCCACATACCGCCGGAGCCAATGGCAATTTTAGACTGAGTTACGTTCCAGCCGTAGCCCAGCGGATCACCGTTGGGGTTGATGAGTGCTTTTATCCGGTTTTGCTGGTGAGGCTTCAGTACATCATTGATCACAAAATCTACACTAACGATCAGGCTAATCACTGCCGCTGCCGCTACTGAGATAGTCACAATTCTTTTGGTCTTTCGGGTGTTAATTCCGATAAGAAGGAAGGCGGTGACTACCACCGCAATAATCAGATAAACCTGACTAATATACAATGTGAGTACAAAGAGAATTGCTGCTGCAATGCCAATTCCTAAAAGTAAAGGAGAGAAACCCTCACGGTAGAAAACCAGTACGAAGGCGGAGTAAACCATCGCCGTTCCGGTATCGCCCTGGAGAATGATAAGAATAGCGGGTAGGCCAATAATAGCAAACAGCGTTAACTGTGATTTAAGATTGCTGAAAACCCGATTGTTCTGACTCAGATACTTGGCTACTGCCAGCGCCGTGGCAAATTTAGCAAACTCAGAAGGCTGCATACGGAACGCACCAATGGTAAACCAGGACTTGGAACCGGCTACTTCCCGACCGAAGAGCAGTACGAAGATGAGAATTAGGATAATGCCACCGTAGAAAAAGTACGCAAAGGAGTTGTAAAAGCGAAAATCAACCAACATGATTAGCGTAATTAACAGTGCAGCGGTGCCAATCCAAATTAGCTGCTTACCCGAATTAAGAGACAGATCAAAGATACTCTGCTCAGCCTGCACATCGTACACTACGGCAAAAATGTTTAACCAGCCGAGTGATACAAGGAGGAAATAGAGGGTGATTGTTCCCCAATCCAGTCGATTAATTAGTTGATTATTCTCCCTCACAATTAGCCTAGTAAATAAAGTCTCCTTCTAAAATATATTCTTCCATATGCGGTCGGTCGGTACAACCCTTTAGGTATTTCTCGATCATCAGTCCGGAAATCCCTGCTGCAGCTCGGGCTCCCTGCCCGGCGTTTTCTACGTACACTGCTAATGCAATCTGCGGATCATCCTTGGGCGCAAATGCAATAAACACGGAGTGGTCTTCGCCCTGCGAATTTTGCACCGTTCCGGTTTTACCGCACACTTCAATATCCTTCAGTTTGGCCCGGTGCGAACCGGTACCGCGTTTTACTACCTGGTGCATCGCATCTACTACCACATCGAAGTGTTCTTTGTCCACAGTAGTGTAGTTCTTAGTGCGGTACTCTTCCAGTGGCTGTCCGTCTTCACCAATCGATTTAATCAGGTGAGGGGTGATATAGTATCCTCGATTGGCAATAATTGCTGCTAGGTTAGCCATCTGCAACGGCACCACCTGCAACTCACCTTGCCCAATAGCATTAGAATAGATAGTGGAGAACTTCCAGCGATTATCCCCGTAAATTTTATCGTACAGCGAAGCTGCCGGTACGTAACCGCCGCGTTCGTGAGGTAAATCTATCCCTAAGGGCCTACCCATACCAAAGCTCATCACGTGGTTGCGCCATTTCTCCAGTCCGATTTCAGTATCAACAAACGTGTTTTCCGAAACACCTCTGTTCAACATTCTTTTATAGACATTCCAGAAGTAAGGATTACAGGAAACCTCAATAGCTCCTTGGAGATCTTCATGCGTATGGGGCCCGTGGCAGGCAATAATACTCCGGTCGCAGCGAAAGCGAGTATACGGAGTGATAATTCCCTCCTGAAGTCCGATTAGTGCCTGTACCGTTTTTAAGATAGAACCCGGAGGGAAGGCACCCATCAAAGGTCGGTCAAATAGCGGTTTAGCAGTATCAGCCGCTAGCTCGGCGTAATTTTTCCCGTAATCTCGCCCCGATAGCAAATTAGGGTCATAGAAGGGGGCCGAGACAAAAGTCAGAATTTCTCCGGTCTTAGGCTCTAGTGCTACCACACTTCCTCGTTTACCCATCATTAGGGTCTCGGCGTACTCCTGCAACGAAATATCTACTGTGCTCTGTAGGTTCTCGCCAGGAATAGACAGGGTGTCGTAGGTACCATCTTTGTACGAACCTTTTTCCACTCCCCGCACATTTACCATCTTGTACTTTACCCCCCGCTTTCCGCGCAACTGCTTTTCGTACTTAGACTCTATGCCCAGAATACCGATGTAGTCACCTTGCCGGTAGAAATTCGATGTATCCTGCTCAAGTTTGTAAGGACTTACTTCGCCAATGTAGCCCAAAGCGTTTGAAAGGTTGCGGTAGGTATAAGCCCGATTGGTACGCGCCTGTACCCGAAAACCGGGAAAATCCACCAGATAATCCTGCATGGAGGCGAAGGTGGTATTAGAAATTTGTTTGACGAATACGGAAGGCTTGACGTAGGAATAACCCTTAGCCTTCTCCATTTTCTCTTCAAATTCTTCTATGGTAATACCCACAATCTTACAAAAAGCCAGCGTATCTTTTAACTGAACATCTTTCGGAATTACTTCCAGATTGTATACTGGAGCATTGTAAACGACTAGTTTGCCATTACGGTCGTAGATTAGCCCCCGGAAAGGATAGCGTATCTCTCGATCAATAATGTTACTATTTGCTTTAGCTTCGTAGTCTTCGTTTAATACCTGAATAGCAAATAATTTCGCCAGGTAGATACCTGCGATCAGAATGAAGGTAAGGCGAATTACGTACTTGCGATTGTTATAGATCATAACACGTTTCTACGAGAAGAAGAGTATATGATATACTGTATGACTAAAATCATAATTAACGAAAAGCCGGTACTAGCCAGCGCTTTCAATGCGGTGTAGCTAAACAGCTGAAACCCTCCTATTTCAATAAAGAAGATAAGAATATGATGGATTAACAACAGAGGAAAAGCATAGGTGATAAACCAGCGAATTCCTTGAGCGCGAGGTGATGGCAAGCTTCCCATATCATATCCCCCGCGAGGAGTTAGAAAGTCAATCCACAGCTTACGGATGTACATGATGAACACACAAGCTGCAGCATGAATTCCAAAAGTATTATAAAATATATCAACCAGTAGTCCAGTGACAAAACCGAAGACGAGAGCGGTGATTACGCTAATCTCAATGGGTAGTAGTAGCAAGAAAGCTACGTACACGTAACAGAAGGCTACATCGAACAGCACTAGTTTTCTTACTACCAGTATCTGGATGATGAAGAATATGATAAAATTAAGTGCTTGGGGTAGTAGATGCCGACTATTCATTCCCAACGAGCGTTTGTTCCAACAACGAGTCTTTCTCCTGCTTCAGTTTATTTTTCACAACATAAACGTAGGCCAACTGAAAGAAATCATTGGATAGATCAACGTCTACGTCGTAAAACGCCGCATCACCTTCCGGGCGCACTTCCTTTACAGTACCAATGGGAATTTCGGGCGGATAAATACCGCTGAATCCGGATGTTACGATGGTATCGCCGGTGATAATATTGATATGGATAGGAATATATTTCAAACTAGCTTGAGTAGGATTCACTCCCTTCCATTCGATAGAACCTAGCGTATTTGAGCGCTTCACTAATGCCGATACGTTCATATCAGTGTGCAACAGAGAAGTAATCAATGAGTAATGCTCGGAAACATCTTTCACTTTACCTACAACCCCGTTAGGACTGATAACCCCCATATTAGGTTCAATACCGTCAGCCCGGCCTTTGTTGATAGTAACGTGGTTCTTAAAATTCTGAACCGTATTGTCTACAACCTTAGCCGGAATAAATGCATACTGCTGAAAACGAAGACTATCACTTCGGGTGCGCACTTTGGGCAACACCACCAGTGAGTCTTGCGAAAGGGCCAATAAAGCCAGAGAGTCTTCCCGAGCCGGATCAAATACAGCTTGTTCAGAAATAGATGATTGACCTAGGAGTGCAGATCGCAACTGCGCATTCTCTTCAGCCAACTGCTCGTTCGCCTCTTGCAGATTTAAGTATTCAGATACAGTATTGGAAGCATCCATAATGGAGGCCACCATATTGTTAGATGAGTTAACAACCATAGCCTGATGGTAGGCGTTGTTGTTGACAATAAAGAAACCACTCAACCCCTCCAAGGCTAAGAATAAGATAGTAGCTCGATATTTTAGTAGAAACGAGAGTAAGTTATACATCTTACGTCATCAAAACTGACTTGAATAAGTCAAACTTTTTTAAAGCTACTCCAGTTCCCCGGACTACTGCACGCAACGGATCATCAGCTACGTGAACTGGTAATTTTGTCTTCAGCGCTAAACGTTTATCTAACCCACGAAGTAATGCTCCGCCACCAGTCAGGTGGATACCATTGTCGTAGATATCTGCTGAAAGTTCCGGTGGAGAAATTTCCAGTGCCTTTAGCACAGCTTCTTCAATCTTGGAAATAGACTTATCTAGAGCGTAAGCGATCTCCGAATAGGAAACTTTAATTACTTTTGGAATACCAGTCATCAAATCGCGTCCCCGAATTTCGTAATCGTCCGGCTCTTCGTCTAGCTCGGTTAAAGCTGATCCTACTTCCAGCTTTACCTTCTCGGCCGAACGCTCGCCAATCAGTAGGTTATGCTGCCGGCGCATATAATCCAGAATATCTTTGTTAAAGGTATCGCCAGCCACGCGGATTGACTGGTCGCATACAATCCCCGATAGTGCGATGACTGCAATCTCGGTAGTTCCACCTCCGATGTCCACCACCATAGAACCTACCGGTTGGTCAATATCAATACCAATACCAATGGCCGCCGCGATAGGTTCATGCACCATGTATACCTCCTTGGCGCCCGCGTGTTCAGCGGAGTCGCGTACTGCCCGCTTCTCTACTTCGGTAATACCGGAAGGAATACAAATGATCATTCGATGAGACGAAGGGAGATAACGATTACCGGTATCTATCATTTTGATCATGCCGCGAATCATGTGCTCCGCCGCGTGGAAGTCGGCAATTACTCCATCTTTCAGTGGGCGAATGGTTTTAATGTTTTCGTGCGTCTTCTCGTGCATCTGCATTGCCTGCCGGCCAATGGCCAATACCTTATTGGTAGTACGGTCAATGGCAATGATGGAAGGCTCGTCTACAACAATTTTTTCTTTATTGATTATCAGCGTATTAGCAGTCCCTAAGTCAATGGCTATGTCGCTGGAAAAGATGTCGAACAATCCCATGTGTTGGTTACTAAAGTGGTTTGAGTGGTACTTTTTACGATTTTGAAGTTATACAAATTTCGTGTAAGACTTAGCTAATTCAAATCGTTATTTCATCAGGCTATGCAATAGGTAAGAAAATAGCAATTTCTATACGAAACTATCAACTCGCGTCAGTCATACAGCGACAACCTCCGTATTTCCGCGCAAAATTAGAACGAAAATTTAACTATTAATAGAGTGGCTGGCTGATTTCTTTGCATATCCCCTCTATTCTTTTTCAGATCAATAGCGATGGTCGTGGCGAGAAGTAGAAAAAGTAACTTTCTCTCTGTTAACTTACTTATGGCTAACTATATGCAAAGCAGTTCCCCCGAATTAACGATTGGCTATGCCTAAATCCTTAGCTTTCTCCAAGCTATTCATCACACTAAAACTATCTACTACTGCCGTATATATTCGCTCCATTTGATCCATATGCTCCAGATAGTACTCGTAGCTACGAAAGTAGGTAGAGTCAGTAATACTATGTTCGTCAAAGATAGCCCGCTCGTAGTTACGAAAGATTATCTCAATAGAATCAGCCTTTCTGGAACCGGTATAGCTCATTTTAGCCTCAGCCAGATGCAAGTCAATTAGTATGGAAACCATTTGATCTTTACTTAGCAAATCAGCGGGAGGAGCTACCAACTCTTCCGTACTTTCGCAGGAAGTGCCCAGTAGCATAAAACAAAGGAGAAAAATATAGCGATAGCGCATTGGCAACAGTTCTTAGTACTTTTACTACCAAAACGAGCAACTAAAAGTTCTCATTATGACCATCTGAGCTTTTTTAATCACTATTTGGGTATTGATGAATACTGACAGTAAGCATTTAATCTACTTATCCATTTTCTTTAGAGTACCTGTAGAGCTCCATTAAATCATTTCTTTTTTTCTCCCTCTAGTTCCGTTTCTATTGGCATAGAGTAGTAAAGCGAAAGAATAACATCCACCACTACCATGAAAATACCTGCTAAAAATTTCATATATGCGCTAAAATTTGTAATTAATTGCTCTAATTACCACTTGGCACTTTTGATACCTAAGCAGTTCTCATCTAAATAATAAAAACCAGACACCTCAAACTATTCACTAATTACCAACCGTAAAATTGAAAAAGAAAAGATTAACCATCATTGGGGTGCTCGTCATCGCCCTATCAGCCTGCAATACCGAAAACAAACCTAAGGAACCGGAAACAGCCACCGAAATCACTAGCAGTTCCAACGACTGGATTTACCTATTCGACGGCAGCAGTACGGAAGGTTGGCGCGCCTACAACGGCGAATCTTTACCCCCCGGCTGGATCATCAAAGATAGTGTGCTGACTTTTGATACCGAACTAGGATTGGAACAGAACTACGAAGGCGGAAAAGACATTATCTACGGTGCCGAAGAGTTTGACAACTTCGAACTCTATCTCGAATGGAAACTTCCGGAAGGAGGTAACAGTGGCATTTTTTATCATTTAAAAGAAGGCTACAATGGCCCCCCCGAGGTGTCGCCGGAATATCAACTCATCGATGATGAAAATTATGCCAATATACACGACCTAACGGATTACAACCTAAGCTTAGGCTACACCGAAAACCCCAACGAACTAAAACCTTTGCAGCAAACCGGGGCCGACTACGCCATGCACCCGGCAGACCCCGCTCAAAAAGTACTGAATCCTGTAGGCGAATGGAATTCATCCAAAATCGTTTTCACGCCCGAAAAGGTAGAGCACTGGCTTAATGGCAGGAAGCTATTATCCTTTGTCCCCTGGGATGAGGCCTGGCACGAGAAAAAGAATTCGGATAAATGGAAGAATAGCCCCGACTACGGAAAGTTCAAAACCGGATACATCGGTTTACAAGATCATTCCAGCCCAATCTGGTTCAGAAATATTAAAATCAAAAAACTTTAATTGAAGCCCAGCAAAAATGAATAAAAGAGAATTTTTAAAGAGCGCCGCCACCTTATCATCAATTGCCTTATTGCCCGCCGGGGCTTGGGCCTTTTCCGAAGACAAACGCCTGCGTACGGCCCACATCGGGGTGGGTAATATGGGCGGTGAAGACCTAAAGGCTATTTCCTCGCACGATTTGGTGGACGTAGTAGCGCTCTGCGATGTTGATGCCAACAATTTAGCCCAAGCCCACAAGCTACACCCCAAAGCAAAAACCTATTCCGACTATAGAGTGCTTTTAACAGAAATGGAAGGAGAAATAGATGCGGTCATCGTATCTACTCCCGATCATACGCACGCCCCCGCCTCAATCATGGCCATGGAAATGGATAAACCAGTTTACTGCCAGAAGCCTTTGACCCACCACGTAAGTGAAGCCCGGGCAATGAGGAAACTAGCGGCGGATAAGAACCTGGTAACCCAAATGGGCATTCAGGTACATTCGTTCTACGACTATAAGCTAGCTACGCTTATGATCCAGTCTGGCATTGTCGGAAAAGTGCATACGGTTAGAGCATGGTCTCCCAAAAACTGGGGATACGATGGCCCCGTTCCCGAAGGGAAAGATGCAGTACCCGAAGAGTTGGACTGGAACCTCTGGCTAGGAACATCCGCCGAGCGACCTTATAAGAAGGGGGTTTATCACCCAGGAAACTGGCGAAAACTGGTTGACTACGGTTGCGGTACGCTGGGCGATATGGGAGTGCATATTTTCGATACCCCTTATAATGCGTTAGCCCTGGATGTACCGATGACTGTTACCACTAATTGTCGTAAACCCAACGGATTTGGCTACCCCGAACAGAATATGGTAACCTATGAGTTTCCGGGTACGGAGTATACTGCTGATACCCTAAAGTGGGTATGGTACGACGGAGAAGGAGCTGATAAACAACGGGAAGATCTTATGCTGCCCGGCGGTGAAGCACTTCATGACCAGGGAGCTATGTTCATAGGAGAAAAAGGAAAGCTGTACCTACCTCACTTTCAGATGCTTCCGCGATTAATTGTGGACGGAGAATACCAGGAGCTAGATGTTGCTAAGTATAATCTAGGCGACCCAGTTCGTGATTACGAAAGCGAAGGCAAAAAACACTACCATCAGTTTGTAGATGCCTGTTTGGGAAAAGCTGAAACCAGTGCGCCATTCTCCTATGCTGCTAAACTAACGGAAACTATCTTACTAGGAGTGGTTGCCGGTCGTTTTCCTAACCAGACGCTACACTGGAACGCTGAATCAGCGAAATTTGACGAAGAAGAAGCTAATCAGTATCTGGAGGGAGTATACCGAGAATTTTAAGAAACTTGGAAGTTGCGCTCGCATTGATGTGCAGTTGCGATCAATGGTTATCAAAGTACGTTAAGAACCTGTTCTTTAATTTTCTCCAGGGCTTCTTTCATCTGCACTACGTGGTGCTGAATTACTGAATCGTTGGCTTTGGCCCCGATAGTATTAATCTCACGACCAATCTCCTGGCTGATGAACCCTAGCTTTTTACCAGAGGCCTGCGGTTCGGCTAATACCTTAGAAAAGAAGGATAGGTGATTGGTAAGCCGTACAATTTCCTCGCTAATATCCAGTTTTTCCAGGTAGTAGATCATCTCCTGCTCAAAGCGGTTTTCATCTATGGCTTCCTTCATCGTCTCGTCTAATTGAGCTTGTAGACGATTCCGAAACTGCACGTTTCGGTGGGGAAGTTGTTCCTGAATAAGCTCCAGCGTATCAGATATTATTTGAATTTGTTGCTCAAAATCCCGTTCCAAGGCATTTCCCTCCTGCTGCCGAAAAGCCATACATTGTCTAACAGTTTGCTCAATACAGGATCGCACTAGTTTCCACTGAGCAGGATCAGTATCTTCAGTGGTGTTAGTCTGGACTACATCAGGCGACTGGGCAGCTAGCCGGAACAGATCGGTCGGCGATTCGTCGAGCTCATTAGCGATTTGTTGGTAGGTATTGAAATAAGATTTAAGTAGTTCTTCGTTAATTTGCCCCCCTTTAGCATCGGCATTCTTTTCCGTCATCTCTACTATTAACGCAACCTTACCTCGCTTTAACGTTTCGGAAAGCAGGTTGCGTACCTCGATCTCGTACGACCCAAGGGAACGGGGTAATTTAACGTTGGCATCCAGGTATTTGGAGTTCAGCGTTTTTACTTCGGCACGAATATCCAGTTCTTTGGTTTCTACCCGGGACTTACCGTAGCCGGTCATGGATAAAATCATAAGTATGAGATGAAGGTGAGCATTGCAAGATGGGGAGGATACTGCACAATCGCAACGCTATTGCTGATCAATAAAGTTGGCATACAACTTCTGCACCTCCTGCTTAGCCTGAGTTAAGTCGTCATTCACGACTGTTACATCGAATAGGTCTTCAAATTTCAGTTCGTATTCAGCTTTGGAAATACGTTTTTGCAAACTTTCTGGAGTTTCAGTATTACGAGCTTTTAGTCGCTCTTCTAGCACTGCCAACGAAGGCGGACGAACAAAGACCGCTAGGGCACGGTCGCCGAAATATTTTTTTAGATTTATTCCACCCTTCACGTCTACATCAAAAATAACGTTTTTGCCGTTAGCCCATATCTCGTCAATTTCAGATTTTAGCGTTCCGTAGTAGCAGTCGGGATATACCTCTTCCCACTCAATGAAAGCATCTTCCTGTAGTTTCTGACGGAATTCGGGTGGAGTAAAAAAATAATAATCGCTACCGTGCATTTCTTTTCTTCGCTTACTGCGAGTGGTAGCTGACACAGAGAAAGACAGATTAGTATTAGAAGATAGTAGGTGATGAACCAGGGTAGTTTTTCCTGATCCGGAGGGCGCAGAAAAGATGATGGCTCGGCCTGGCGAAGGCGGCATGTACTAGATATTTTGCAGCTTTACGTGTTGGCGAATATTGATTAGTAAGTCTTCCGGAGCTACAAACCGGCCCAACTTAGCCTTAAGAGCATCACGAAAAGCCTTTTCTTTGTGATAACAATCAATCACCTCAGGCCAGTTGGCAGCATACTGATGAAAAAAATTGGTATCTTCAATTGAAGCCTGGCTATCAAGTATTAGCGGAAGTAGTTCCATGCAACGCGTGTACTGAGGCGACTCTTTGGGTAACATAGGCGTATAGCGTTAATTGTGAAAAAATGAAAAATTTGCTTACTGATAATAGCCAAAAAAGTTGCCTAATCCTGATAGCCCATTGACTCAGCGTATGATTTAAGTTTTTCCTTGAGAAGGTTACGAGCCCGGTGAAGCCGCGACCGCACTGTTCCGATCGGAATATCCAAGATCTTAGCCATTTCTTCGTAAGTGAAGCCTTCTAGGTCACACAATATAATGACTGTCCGGAAATCAACTGCTAGTGAATTAAGCGCATTGGAGACTTCATCTCCAATCATGTCTTGAACAGCTTCTACCCGAAGATCAGTGGTAATGCTTGCATCTACATCTTCTGAGTTGTAGTACGTTTCCACCTCCTGGTAATCGACTTTGGAGGGCTCTTTACTCTTCTTCCTAAAGTCGTTAATGAAGCTGTTTTTCAATATTCGGAACAGCCACGCTTTAGCATTAGTTCCTCGCTGAAAGGAATCAATAAATCGAAAAGCCTTTAGGTAAGTTTCCTGTACCAAATCTTTGGCATCGTCCTCGTCGAAAGTAAGACGATACGCAAAATTGTACATAGAGTCTATCTGAGGAAGGAATTCATTATCAAAAATGTCAATCTTCTCCAGTTCAGTATATTGATTACGACGAGTTTCTGCCGCTTCTTCGGTGGTTTCTGTGGTTTGGCCCTCCCGGTTCTCGGTATTCTGTAATTCCTCTTTATTTTCTGCCATATGTATGCTTAATTATAAGGTAGCTCCTCAGTATATTTAACTCTTATTAGCCGATATTGTTATCGTATTTATTAATAACTTCGCACCCAGCTTAAACTAGTTAT
The DNA here is from genome assembly GCA_937884755.1 of uncultured Flammeovirgaceae bacterium. GTDB lineage: Bacteria > Bacteroidota > Bacteroidia > Cytophagales > Cyclobacteriaceae > Tunicatimonas. The sequence continues at coordinate 13,024 of CAKZYJ010000501.1, read as the reverse complement.
ATACGAAGCTCTTTAAAAAAAGATTACTAAAAAAATATGTTACAACGAGTTCAGTCAATATTTCTTTTAGGAGTAGCCATTTGTATGGGATTATTACTACTGGTTAACATCTGGGAGGAGACCATCACCGAGCAGCAGCAAGTGTTAGTGCTGGATGCTTACGCTATCGAATCAGTCTCGCTTAGCAATGGCGAAGGAGATCCCACTGTAGCTGTTAATACCTGGCCAATTGCGGTGCTGGCAACCCTAGCCATGGTTACCGCTTTTTTCGAAATTTTTCGTTATCGCGATCGTCTGCTTCAAATTAAACTGGGGCTACTCAACTCTTTATTAATCGGTGGTGCCTTGGCCGCCATTGTTTTTTATAGTTTTGAAGGGGAGGAAATATCGGCCAACACTGTGCAAGGTGACTACGAACTGGGACTTTACCTACCAGCCATCGCGATGATACTAAACCTCCTAGCCAACCGCTTCATCCGCCGTGACGAAATGCTGGTTCGCTCTGCCGACCGACTAAGGTAGTTAATACTTTTTACGCTATTCCTTCATGACTATATAGAAATATGGATAGAGAATTCAGAAAATCTCTAAGAAAAGTAATAGATCGGAGGTCAAGTACTATACTAACCAAAGTTTTGATTTCGATATTTCTACAAGTTTCGTATAGAATCACTACTATTTCTCCAAGTGCTTGACAGGAGTTGCTGTCTAGCGTATTCCCTCGATTCTCTATGCTACGACGTAACGTATACGATACTGTAGAAGTATTACGTTCCTTCGATACAAAGGAACAGTTTTGCAAAGGGATTTAGCAATAATATGTCTACGTTGCTCTAGAAGATTCAGGTTCTACAGTACGTTTGTCTCCTGCAAGTTCCTTTTGCTCTTGCTCGCAATGGCAAAGTATCCTATATATTGCATCAGCCAACAGTTACCTCATTCCACTTCAACCGTTAATCTGACACTAGTTCCAGGCCTGAGTTCTGTTGGTCTTGATCCATCTAACCACTATTCCTATCTCACATTCAATATTTTTTCCGGATACCAGCGAGGTAATTACTGGTTCCAACTTAGCGGAATATCATCCGCTACGATAGAACAGGCAAACGGAATTCAAATAGCCGGACTGGCGAATATTGTAGGTGTAGATTATTACCGAGGCTTATCGCCCAAAGCAATCCGTCAAGCGGAAAAGGAAGGCGATACTCCCTTTCTGAACGGGATTCAATTCAGTGGCTTGATGAATTATGTTCGCGGACAAGCAAGCGGCGGACAAATTGCGGTAGGAGCTAACATTGCAAAGAAATCTACAACCGGAGCGCAGTTGGGCGGATTACTCAATTATTCCGGAGGGCTGTTGATTGGGATTCAACTAGGTGGTTTAGCCAGCATCTCCCGAGGATCTACCATGGGATTTCAAACAGCCTTGTACAACCGTACTTTCAAAGAACTCAGCGGATTTCAGGTAGGGTTAGCCAACTGGGCAGGAAGCATAGAAGGAAAAAATTCAGTACAAGAAGGTGCATCTACTGGAGTACAATTGGGTTTAGTGAATTTCAGCGGGACTATGAATGGCTTGCAGATCGGATTGATTAATGTGTCTGGAAACAACCAGGGCACTCAGATTGGCTTGATCAATGTATATAAAACCCCTCACAAAAAACGAAAGCCCGATAGTACGCCATTTGGGTTGCTAAATATTGGTAATAGTGCTTCAGTGGAAGCTTTTGTCGATGAAACCTTTCTGATGAATTTTGCTATCAGTACAGGAAATATTAAAAACGGCGGACTGTTGCCCGCCAGAAGTTTAAAACGCATTATGAATCAGATTATATATCGCCAATCTCATTTTTCTCAGAGCAGGTGCCGGGCTTACGGCTGGAACTGGCAAAAGCAGTGGTACAATTATTCCCCCGACATTACGGGTGAGTTCTATTTTTTTAGTCTGGGCTTCGGAACTTCCTACGTTGATTTCACCGAGGCTGAGCGTAAAACAAATCTGCTTTCGGAAATTGGCTTGACCGTAGGGTCACGATTATTCTATAAGAACCGTTCCACCTATCTATATGCCACGGTGGATGCAAATTACTTCTACAGCAATGATGGTCAGACGCTTGCCCCCGACAATCTCAGTAGGTCTTTCGGTGAAGAAGGTGATCGTAGAACCCACGAATTATGGCCCGGATTAGTTGTAGGACTAAAAGTCGCTTTATAAGTTTGAACAAACCAGCGAACTCTTTGTCAGAAAATGCTAGTGTATTCAAGCGTCCGGCGCCCGGTGTTAGAAATTACATGAATACCATGCAACGGTCGCCTAAACATATCGTCATTCCCTGACAAAGTGTCACACTTATCCGCCTTGGAACATATTTTGGAGTGGGCTTAGGCGGAAAATCATGTATGCAATTAAACTGAAAATATTATGGTAGAAGAAAAGGGAACAATCTCGATCAATACCGAGAACATTTTTCCGATCATCAAAAAATTTCTGTACTCCGACCACGAAATCTTTTTGCGGGAGCTAGTTTCTAATGCGGTAGATGCTACGCAGAAGATCAAACGGCTAGCCGCCATTGGCGAATACAAAGAAGAACTAGGCGACCTAAAGATTAAAATTTCTATCAACGAAAAGCTGAAAACCCTTACTGTGAGTGATAGCGGTATTGGGATGACCGCCGATGAGATAAAGAAATACATTAATCAGATTGCTTTCTCCGGAGCTACTGAGTTTCTGGAAAAGTATAAAGACAAAGGTGAAGAAAATCAGATCATCGGTAACTTCGGTCTAGGTTTTTATTCCTCCTTTATGGTGGCCGATAAGGTAGACCTCATCACCAAATCATACCAAGAAGGTAGCGAGTCGGTACAGTGGACCTGCGACGGTAGCACCGAGTTTGAAATTACTTCCACCGTGAAAAAGCAGCGGGGTACCGACGTAGTTTTATACATCAACGAAGACTCAGAGGAATTTTTAGACAAAGCCCGGATTCAGGGTATTCTGGATAAGTACTGTAAATTCTTGCCAGTAGAAGTAGAATTTGACGAGAAAGTAGTTAATAATCCTAACCCCATCTGGACCAAATCCCCTTCCGAACTAAAAGATGAAGACTACCTAGCTTTTTACAAAGAACTATACCCGTTTTCTGAAGATCCGCTCTTCTGGATTCACCTGAACGTAGACTATCCGTTCAACCTAACTGGAGTACTTTACTTCCCCAAGATCAAAAACGATCTGGAGCTCAACCGCAACAAGATTCAACTGTACTCGCGGCAGGTATTTATCACCGATGAGGTGAAGGATGTAGTGCCTGAGTTTCTGATGCTACTGCACGGAATCATCGATTCGCCTGATATTCCGCTAAACGTTTCTCGAAGCTACTTGCAGTCGGATAGTAATGTAAAGAAGATCAATGCTCACATTACCAAGAAGGTAGCCGATAAACTGAACGAATTGTTCAAGAAAGACCGCAAGGCTTACGAGGAGAAATTTGACAATATTGGGCTGTTTGTGAAGTACGGAATGATCTCCGAAGACAAGTTCTACGATAAAGCTCAAAAATTTGCTTTGTTCAAAAACACTGAAGGCGAATACACTACTTTTGATGAGTACCGAGAAAAGGTAACTCCCAACCAAACTGATAAAGATGGTAACCTGGTGTACCTGTACACTACCGACGCAGGTAAACAAGATGCCTTCATTCAATCAGCTAAAAAACGCTCCTACGATGTACTTCTGCTAGATGGACCGATTGACAGCCACTTCATCAATATGCTGGAGCAGAAGCTGGAAAAGACGAGCCTAAAGCGGGTGGACGCCGATACAGTGGATAAGCTGGTAGAAAAGGACGAGAAGATAGACAGTGTGCTATCGGATAAAGAGAAAGACACTGTAAAGGCTGTTTACGAAAAAGTATTGAACAGCAAGAATATGACGGTATCCGTAGAGTCACTTTCGCCGGATGAGATGCCAGTGACCATCACGTTACCCGAGTTTATGCGCCGTATGAAAGATATGGCCGCTACGGGCGGAGGGGGTTTCGCGATGATGGGACAAATGCCCGACCAGTACAGCGTAGCGGTAAATGCCAACCATGCACTAACCAAGAAAATCTTGGACGAGAGCGGAGAAGACGCCAAGGAGCAGTTAGCGAAGCAGGCCGTGGACTTAGCGAAGCTTTCGCAGAATATGCTGACCGGATCGGATCTGACCAGCTTCATTCAGCGCTCGCTAAACATTGCTTCTCAATAGCAACTATCTCGTTAAATAAGAAAGTGAAGCCTGCTCCCGTTGGAGCGGGCTTTTTTGCTGCTACTACTTTACCAATGTCGCCTGCCTTTTCTCCAAGTTAGTCAACATATCCCACGTCATCTCGTTTAACCCTATTTTTGCCTGCCAGCCCCAGTCTTCTCTCGCCTGCTGGTCATCAATACTCTCGGGCCAGCTATCGGCAATCTGCTGCCGAAAATCGGGCTCATACTCAATGGTAAAACCCGGAATATGTTGTTGTATAGACGCGGTTATTTCGGCGGGGGTAGTGGAGAAACCCATTAGGTTGTAACTGGAGTATACTGTGATTTGATCCGATGGTGCCTGCATGAGTTCTAGTGTGGCCCGTACGGCATCAGACATGTACAGAAACGGGAGCCGAGTGTTGGCCATTAAAAAACAATGATACACCTCACCTGCTACCGCTTTATGATAAATGTCTACGGCGTAGTCGGTCGTGCCACCGCCGGGCAGTGCCCGATGGCCCACTAGTCCAGGGTAACGCAGGCTTCGCACATCAGCATTGAACTTTTTGCTATAGTATGCGCACAACCGCTCTCCTGCCAGTTTGGTGATACCGTACATGGTTTCGGGAGAAATGATGGTCTCCTGGGGAGTATTTACTTTAGGGGTTGTTTGACCGAAAACTGCAATAGAACTGGGCCAGAAGATTTTGCGAACCAGTCCCTCTCGTACCAGTTCCAGTACATTCAGCAAGCCATCCATATTGATTCTCCAGGCCCACATAGGGTTCTGTTCTCCTCTTGCCGAAAGTAGGGCCGCTAATAAATAAACATCGCTTACTTGATTTTCCTTAACTATATCTTTCAGTTGCTCAACATTGAGCACATCCAGGGTTACAAAATTTTCCCGATCCGAAGCAGTAATATCAGAAGGAATAACTCGGTCTTGGCCGTAGCGGTCTACCAAAGCATCGGTTAGTTCCACACCTAACTGCCCGTTGGCGCCAATCACTAGCACCCTACCCGTATGTGCCATAGTATGTTGTTTCTGTATCAGTAAAAAATGTTCACAAAGATAGTGAATTGCCGAATTTCACCGACCATCTGAAAATAGTAACTTTGTGCTAGAGCATGGTGTTACAGTGTTATTGTTCAAATTGCAAAACTCTAAACCATAACACCGCGCGGCAGCCGCTCTAACATCCTAATACCAAAATACTATAATACAGGCAATTATGTACGAAACACTAAAACCCGCCTTAGAAAAAGAACTGGCCGAGATCAAGGAAGCCGGATTGTATAAAACCGAACGCATCATTACTACCCCGCAGGGAGCAGTCATTAGAACCGATTCGGAGGAAGAAGTCATTAACTTTTGTGCGAATAACTACCTAGGGCTTTCTTCTCACCCCAAAGTGATTGAAGCCGCTAAGAAAACCATTGATACGCACGGCTACGGCATGTCGTCGGTGCGGTTTATCTGCGGTACTCAGGATATTCATAAGGAGTTGGAGGAGAAAATTTCCGATTTCTTGGGAATGGAAGATACCATTCTATATGCCGCGGCCTTCGATGCCAACGGTGGAGTGTTTGAACCACTGTTCGGTAAAGAAGACGCGATCATTTCCGATCAACTAAACCATGCTTCTATCATTGATGGGGTGCGACTCTGCAAAGCCATGCGCTTCCGCTATCAGCATAACGATATGTCTGATCTGGAAAAGCAGTTGCAGGAAGCCGACTCATTAGGCGCTCGCCACAAAATTATTGTCACTGACGGAGTATTTTCTATGGATGGCACCATTGCTCAACTGGATAAAATTTGCGATCTGGCCGATCAGTACCGAGCGTTAGTCATGACCGACGAGTGCCACTCTACCGGCTTTATGGGTAAAACCGGCCGGGGTGTACACGAGCATCACGACGTAATGGATCGAGTGGATATCATCACTGGCACACTAGGTAAAGCCCTAGGCGGTGCTTCCGGTGGATTTACCTCTGCCCGCAAGGAGATTGTAGATATGCTACGGCAGCGTTCCCGCCCTTACCTGTTTTCCAATACCTTGGCTCCTTCTATTGTGGGAGCATCTATCGCCGTGCTCGATATGCTTTCCAGCACCACTGAGTTGCGCGATAAATTAGAAGATAATACTACCTACTTCCGTCAGAAATTGACCGAAGCAGGATTTGACATTAAATCTGGCACTCACGCTATTGTACCCATCATGCTATACGAAGCGCCACTGGCGCAGAAATTTGCCGAACGCTTACTGGAGAAAGGTATCTACGTGATCGGGTTTTTCTATCCCGTAGTGCCGAAGGGGCAAGCCCGCATCCGCGTACAACTCAGTGCTGCTCACGAGCGGGAGCATCTCGACCGGGCTATTAATGCCTTTGTAGAAGTAGGAAATGAGCTAGGCGTACTAGTATCTTAGTAGGAACACGATTATCGTATTCCTACTTCAGCTATTCAGAAAAACTTATGTGGCCTCTCAAGTAAAGGGGAACTATCTTCTGGTGTATTTTATTTCGAGAGTGATACGAATTTTAGCGGTTCTATCGTTACTATTTCTGCGTACAACATCTAAATACCCTATGCGCTATCTACTTAGTTTGCTTTTAGTATCAGGGTTACTGGCATCATCAGCTTTAGCCCAGGGCAAGAAAGAAAAGAATCCCGAAGAGGAAGCTACTGAAAATACCTTTGCTCCGGATACTTCCGATATATTTCTGGTAGACCCGGCTACTCAGGTACCGCTTACGGTTAATCTGGAAGCTGAAGAGGAGGAAGAAAAAGAGGAGAAGAAATCTAAAAAGAAGAAAAAGCGGAAGAAGAATGTTTTTTACGACATTAAAACCAAAAAAGGGTTTGCCCGCTCAGCTTCCGGCGGTACTGACATTATTGAAACCTTCTTTTATCTCAAACTCTTTGAGATGCCTGATCCCTACGTGCGCGATGTATACTGGTACGACACCAAGCGCAAGCAAATTCGGACTACCCATAATATTACCAAAAGCAAAGCACTTATCCTGCATGGCCCGTACAAGAAAATGACGGTGGATAACGAAATTCTTGAAGAAGGTGTTTTCTACAAAGGCACCAAGCACGGCCGCTGGACGAAGTACAACAAAAAAGATATTCTGCTGGACAAGGAAAAATATACTCGGGGCTGGCCCAGGGAATCCGAGATTACCTACTACGACGGCGACGCTCGCCAAACCCCTCCGGAGGCGGTTCCAGTAGAGCACGGAGAAAAAGAGGGTTACTACTTTTATTTCCATCCGAGCGGACGGATTGCGGTAGAAGGTGAATACCGCCAAGACCGTAAGGTAGGTATCTGGACGGAGTTTTATGACTACGACCGTCGCCCTAAAAAGCAGATCAAATACACTGATGACCCCTACGATGAGGAAACCCGACCCTATACTATGAAGGAGTGGAGTCCTGAAAACCAGGTGGTCTATGATTATAAAAAGTCCCAATAAGCTTTGCTACCTCAGGCTCAGCAGTGGATTGACCGACTAGAGATGCAACCGCATCCGGAGGGGGGCTACTACAAGGAGACCTACCGCTCGGTGGGTGCCATTTCCGAAGTAGACCGTAGCTACAGCACGGCTATCTATTACCTATTGTTGGAAGATGCATTCTCCGCTTTCCACCGCATTAAATCCGATGAGCTATGGCATTTCTACGCTGGCGATACTCTGGAAGTGGCCGTGCTGTATCCTGACAGGTCACTAAAGATTCACCGGCTTGGCCCGAGCTGGGAACAGGGTGACCGCTTTCAGATAGTAGTCCCGGCCAATCACTGGTTTGCTTCCCGCATGGCTGATCCCACTACCTATGCCTTGGTAGGTTGTACCGTAGCACCGGGATTTGATTTCCGTGATTTTGAAATGGCCAGGCGGAAACCTCTACTGGCCGAGTACCCTCAGCATCAAGACATTATTCGTCAGCTCACCCGCAGCTAAGCGAGGTTTACGTTAACTTTTTGCTACGGTTTATACGATTATACCTAAAAATCCGTAATTTTTACGAATAACTACACATTCCTAGATTCTGATGAAAACCGCCTTTTTGTTTCTACTGTGTTTGCCGTTTACTGCTACTACTTTTATCCCCGATGATTACCAGCTTCTACTGAGCGAAGACTTCGAGGGAAAGCAACCGCTTAAGTCCTTTGAAATGACCGATCGGACTGCCTGGAAAGTTAGTAAACAGGATGATAATAGAGCTATGCATCTGTACACGGCCAGCGACTATCAACCCAGAGTTCGCTCGCCCCGCAACATCGCCATGCTCTCCGATCAGATGTACGGCAGCTTTGTACTGGAAGCCGATATTATGCAAACCGGACGCGAATACGGCCACCGCGATATGTGCCTGTTCTTTGGCATGAAAGATCCTAGTAATTTCTACTACGTGCACTTAGCCACCACTCCCGATCCCCACGCTCATAACATCTTTCTGGTAAACGACGAGCCCCGCGTAGCTATTGGGGAGAAGGTATCGGACGGAGTAGATTGGGGTGAAACCAACCAATGGCACAAGGTGAAGATTGAGCGTAAGTTGAAAGACGGTACTATTAAGGTGTACTTTGATGATATGGATACTCCAATTATGGAAACCAAAGATACTCACTTCACGGAAGGGTACATTGGCTTTGGTTCATTTGATGATACTGGCATGGTAGACAATATCAAGATTTGGGGGCCTAAGGCTACCACTCCCCCAGAAAGTTTTTTTGCCTCTACTCAGTAGTCTTCTGAAAAGATCGCCATCTGTATCTTGAGAACTTTAAGACTTCGGCTCATTCTTTAACCGGAATTTACTGCGGAACCTTCAGCACCTTACAATGAACCATAAACTACATTACTGGAACAATCGTAGCAAAAAATGAAAAAACAGTCATTCCCTTATTTAGGTCACTTGGAAAGAAAAACGTTTTTTGGAATGCTGTAAAAATTCATTGTTTTGCGAATACAATCATTTTTTTCGCCCTCTAAAAAAATTTTTAGCGACAGTAAATCAATTTTTATTGCTCCATGCAGAAATTATTACATCGAGCATATAAGTATAACAAAGCGTGAATTACTTTTTATTTATCAGAATAGTTCTATCATATTATTAATTAGTAATAATTCTTATTTATTCAGTTTCTGTAATCGCTTACTTTTTTCTCTAACTGAGGTAGAATCATTACCTAATTCGCTGGCTTTCAATTCGGTGCTAACTTGGTCAAACTATTAATAGTAGCAAATTTTGCTTAATATTGTTTATGTAAAATCTTTAAACAAGATCAGCAACTATCAAAAATTTACGATGGCTAAACTGAAAAACATTATTAAGCAGTTATCCGACTCGGATTATACTTCTATACATGAGTCGTTGATTGAAAACAGTGCGGAGAAGTCAGCATACCTGCTCAAAGCCATGCGCGAACGTTCATTATCTGATAATAAAATCATGGATGAATTGGGGGTAAATACAAATGCGTACTATACCTTACGTTCCCGCCTCAACCAAAAAATCGAGGAATATTTGCTTCAGCAGATGGAAAATCCTCGTACTGATTTGATCAAAAAGGTAGCTAATATTAATGAGGTAATCTTCACCAAGAAGCGCGCCATCGCCATTGCTACCCTTAAAAAGATTGAAAAGGAGCTATTGGATTATGATTTGCCTAGTGAGCTTACTACTATCTATAAGACGCTACGCAAGTTACACATCAACACTCCCGATCACTTTACTTACTCTCAGCTATATAACAAGCACGTAGCTTATACCCTGGCAGTTGATAAAGCAGAGGAACTACTATCTCAGTACTTTAAGAAGTACGGTGACTACACCATGTCTCGCGACGAAACTACTCAGTTGGAGCTTTCGCTGTTAACTGATGAAATGAATAATCTGTGTAATCTGTACGAGTCGCACCGGTTGTACATTTACCAAAGTTGCTTGAATATCTTCCACCGTTTGTTCGTAGAAGGTGAGTCATACGACAACAATACGCACGAGCCGATTGAGGACATTCTGGACAGAATGCAGGAAATTCTTAGTAACTATTACTTGGATTCAATCTACCACCACTTACAGTTGGTGTATGAACTACTTCGTCTGGAGTACTACAACCACTACAAGGTGTATCGTAAGGCAGAAGATTATTACGAAGAAGTAAACGACGCGGTAGATACCCTGCTTACCAACTATAGTCTTCATACGTATCCTTCTCAATACTTGGTTTCTAAAATAGAGCGATCTCACCGAATGGGTAACGAGGAAACTTTGTACGAGGAAAACAAAATGTTGTTCCACGATTACGAAGGCGATATAGAGGATGTGCCGAAATACGTAACGTATATCATGTACCGAGCATTGGCTTGCTACTACGCTGGCGAATACAATGAGTCTGCGCGATGGATCAATAACCTACTGAACGAACTAAGCCTTAAGAAGTATCCGTACGCTCAGCTAGAAGTAAAAGCAGTACTAGCTCTTCAGTACTGCCTGATGAACGATTACGATCTATTCAATCAGCTTACAAATAGTATCCAGCGACAGATTCGCTTACTAGGAAAAGAAAACTGTGAGTCTATTGTAATCTTTACCAAGATTCTGAAAATCTCGGTATCGGATGTTAAGCGTGATAAGTATAATAAGATCAAGACATTGGCCGAGCGTTTCTCTCGCTTTGAAATGAAGCATTTCGCTCCTACCATGTTAATCAAAATGGACGAAGCATTTATCAACAAACTTTGCTAATTAACATACTCTTCATACGTAGCATAAAGTCGGAAGCTTTGTTTCCGGCTTTTTTTATGCTTTTTCTCTATACAAAATGGTGATAAGTCAAAGTAGTGCTTTTTGATTGGACTACCAAAGTGGCATAGTTCAGGTACTAGTGTTTGTGACCACCGTGCTAGTGGTAACAGAGTGTGTCATTTGGTTAACAAATAAGAGAACGTCTCCCGCATCAAAGAATAAAATGGCTACACTGAATGCAGCGGCTGGAACCCAGTTCTTAATAAAATTATTCCGGATATTTGCTTACGTTAGAGATAACCGGAACTGAGCATACGAAAAAACTATACTACTGCACTTGCATAAGCCATAGAGATCGTGGTGTTCATGTATATTGATTAACTTTGAACACCGCGCGGCGGTCGTCTGAACACTTAGTACAATTAAATCTATGTCCTTTTTTGATAAAATTTCCGAGAAGCTATTTCCCAAGAAGGGTGGGGGGACTACCCAGGTGCGGGAAGTAATGCAGCGCAGTGAGAAAGATCAGCGGGCGTACGAGCAGTGGCGAGAGAGTGACGAAAAGCAACAGCTTCTTCAGGAGATAGCCCAGGCTTATTACTACAAAAAAACCAATATCCGCTCCGATTTTGATGTGCATATTCTCAATATGCCCACGGCCAATGGTTTTGCTATTACCTATCATCCCCGTATCCAGGAGAAGTACTTTCAGTATCTGTTGGATTACCTGAAAGACCGGGTGATAATGCTAGGGTACCGATTGGTGAATAATGATCGACGTATGGCCGAAAAATCTAATTACGTAGAAACAACTGAGCATTATTATCTAAAGCCCCCGCTGAATGCTGAAAGCATGGAGAAGCTTCCTATTGACCAGCGATACGGCAATGTATCTCTTTCGCAGGTATTCATTGATAATCGCCCCAGTTTCCTAAAGGTACTCGTGAGCTTTTATTCTGATCGTTTGTACCAGGATGCATTGCACTTTGACGATTTCGTTACCCACTTGTTTGCTACCGAAGATTCTAGCCATTAGACCGGTTACTTTATGTAATAAAGTGGCTTGAAGGTTTTTCTCTAAACGTAAAATTATTTTGTGGTGATTCTGCATTGGGAAAGTATCTCACTATTCTGCCCGCTTCAATATCATGGCGAAATAGGGTTCGCCTGGTAAAGACACTTCACCTCCTTTAGCGTACTTCCCATCCAGCCTGGTTATATCCCCGCTCACCGTATTCACCAGATCAATAGTAAACTCTTGATCTTCGGGTAGCTCTGAGAATATCCAGGAAGCATTTTGATATTCGCCAAGGTAATACAGATAGTACTCGTTCGGTATTCCCGCTAGTATCCAGTTGAGTCGCCAACCATTACCCATCGGTGTTAACTGCCCGGGAATATCATTCAGTACCATACCTAAAGTCTTAAGCTGGTGGACAGATTCTCCCACAAAAGTACCGCCTTGTCTAAAAAACTGATGGTTGGTATTGGGTTGAAAGTAGGCTTCGCCGTGTGTGCCGTAGGCTCCCAATACAGTCATTAGCCAAAACCGGTGACGAATCACATCCCCGTTTAAAGCAACAATTCTGGCATCACCATTCCCTTCGTAACAAAATTCATCAAAAATAATCGGCTTTTGGTACTCCTCTCGAAGGGAGGGTGCCCGCCACCAACTCTCACTCTGAATACTCGCGTGCGTCACCCAGGGCTTAGTATGGTCGTACCAAACGGCAGCATTGTGATTGGAACGCAAATGGTGATAAGGGTCATTTTCTGCAAAAAAACGAAAGTAACCGTCCCAATCGTCCATCGTACGCTGGATCATTAAATCAAATTCATTGGCCATTGACCACCACACATTACGAAAGGCACCAAATCGGGCATTGACGTAATTCAGGTAGAGATACTGCTCCTCTTTATTCATTTTATCAAAGCCCCAAACACCTTTATCGTAAGGGTGAAAAAGTACAATATCAGCCTGAATACCCATGCTTTGTAACTCGAGTATATACTGCTCGTACTTTCTGAAAT
>CAKZYJ010000500.1 GCA_937884755.1 uncultured Flammeovirgaceae bacterium | reverse complement strand
CGAGATCATCTGCAATCCGGTTTGTTCCTGTAGCACTTCATCGAGCCGCAGCGACCCAATGCGATCGATCTGCTCCCCAGTGATGACTTGGGCGGGTACCGGTACTTCGCCAATAGCTCGGGCAGTACGGGTAGCCGTTACGATAACATCCTCCAGGGCACCGGCGGCTTCAGTAAGTTGCACCAATACTTCTTTAGCTTCCTCTGACGATAGCGTAACTGATTGTTGCCGGGTCTGATAGCCCAAGTAGGATATTACTAGGGTGTGCTGTAAAACGGGTAAATGGTTAAGGAAATACTGACCGTTTAAATCCGTAGCTGTACCCCTAGTAGTATTTTTTAGGATGACTGTCGCCCCAGCTAATGGCTCCCCGCTATCATCAGTCACTGTTCCACGTAGTGATTGACTCTGGGCGGAGGTGGCGGTGATCCACATTATGATCAGGAGGCTAATCTGACCAGTGGGTATTAGTTGTGCCATAAGGTTGATTCAATGTCATTAATTTTATTTAGACTGATTATAAATAATACTCAAAGGTAAGTGGGCGATCCATCCGTGTCAATCGCTGGAGGTAGCCTTTTTTAGTACTAGTTCTAGGTAAACTATTAGCTACTGCTAGGGTACTTCTATCAAAAGACAGTTTACAAGTTAAATGGCTGGCTATGACTCCAGTTTGGTAAGTATAATTTGCCCATCCTCATAGCGGATGATATCAAGGTGTAATGACTGGATAACCAGTCCTACGGGTGAGGTAACGTTAAGCTTCTTGAGTATTCGTTTGCGGTGAGCATTAATTGTATGAGGGCTCAACGAAAGTTGATTGGCAATACTTTCGGTAGAGTGCTCCTGGGCGATAAGCTGAATAATTTGTCGCTCCCGTTCAGTGAGTGAGGCTACTATTGGATGGATCGATGGGTTTTGAGCATTAGGATCAGTCAGTAGATCCAACACCGTATTGCAGAAAAACTTCTGACCGTTGGCTACTGCGTGAAACGCCCGAATGATCTCTTCACGGCTGCAATCTTTCGTTAAAAAGGCGAGTACACCCATATGAAGTATCTTCAGTATTCTTGGGTGATCGGTATCAGTGGTTAAAACAAAAAGCTTGAGCGATGGGTATTGCTTTTGTAAGCTGCTCAGCTTATCAACGGTAAAACCAGGTAGAAAGAGATAGTCTATCAGCAGCACATTGGGTAAGTGTTGCTGTAGATAAGGAGAAAGATTTTCCCAGTGGCTTACCTCACCTACTATCTGAAAAGTCGTTTCGCTATTTAGCAAGTGTTGAATTCCTGCTAAGGCTAATTCCTGATTGTCCGCCACCAAAACCTGTACCATCTAGCTTATTTAGAAAGCTTCTAAACTACGTAACAAAGTCCTAGGATACAAGCCTTAGGACATTTTGCTTACAATTTCTATTGTTTAAATCGTTGTGTTGACGGATACAAGATGTCCTTTATTCAACGGTTTTAATGCCTTAGATACGTAGTAAATGAGAGTATTGTCGCCTTTGGCTCGAGTAATTCTGGTTAGGAAGGCAGTGCTGTAGGTATTTTTGTCATTGGTTTTTAGGTTTTATCATTCTTTCTAGCTGATATTTCAGTTCATCAAAAAGCAACAGAATAAATTAATATAAATATCTGTATATCAGATATTTATATCCGGATTGGTGGGCAGATTTGATTATGAAAACTGTTTACCTAAAAACTGAGAAAACTTAAATATTTTGGAGGGGCTCTGAAATGAAAAATCCCCTAAACATACAATTTGGAAGGTTTTGGTGGTTTTTGATTTGTATAAAGTCGGGATGACTGGATTCGAACCAGCGACCCCCACGTCCCTAACGTGGTGCGCTAACCGGACTGCGCTACATCCCGAAAAATTCAGAAAGGCAAAATTAATAGTTTCTCTTCATTATTCAAGCCATGTTTATAAGAAACTGGTATCAATAAAATGGGAAGAGGAATCTACTAGAAAAGTGACATTAGCTAATTTAAGGCAGTAAGGCCAGATTTGCTTGCCTGCTTGATGTTGTTTTCTTATAGATTTTTAGTGAATCGTTGTTACTACTGATTATCCAGATTGTGCCCCCAGGGGTAGCCTGCAAAGGAACAATAGCTTTGGCATCTGTATCGACCAATAAGCCGCTCTCGGATAACGATGTCGGAATAAAGTTTCCCTTTCCATTTCCCCGTAGTAACTGTCCGATAGAGGAATCCTGCCAGCCCTGTTGAGTATCAGGAGCATAGGAGTTACCCACCGTAAGAGCGTCGAGATGTCCATCATTATCAAAATCTTCAACCGCAAAGTCATTAATCGGGGCGAATTGGGCTTCTATCGGAAGAGGAGTAATTGAGAATTTTCCGTTTCCGAGATTCTCTAGATAGCTATTATTATGCCATACACTTTCCAGCACTTTCACATCCGCAAGCTCAGCATTCGTAAACAGTTCGCTAAAAGGAGTTAACCCGTACTGGTCGTAAGAAGTAAATCGTTTTCGCATTCCTACTAACTGGTCAATGAGCTGTCCGCGAGAGTGGGTGGTTTGTTCAATACCTTGAATGTAGCGAGTCAGGATTGGCTCAATACTGCCGTTAGCGTCAAAGTCGTTAACGTATAACCGAATGGGTTCCTGCTCCGATGCTTTATATTTGTTATTCAGTCCAATATTTCCGGCCAGATAATCCGTATCGCCATCTTGATCAAAATCAGCTGCTTTCAGCGAAGTCCACCACCCAGTGGTGTTGGATAATCCAGTTTGATCAGTAACATCCACTAGCTCCCCATTTAGGTTAGCGAAAAAGGTAACTGGCATCCATTCCCCAACTACAATTAGGTCTATAGAACCATCTTGATTGAAGTCCGTCCAGAGGGCGTCAGTTACCAATCCGATTTCGGTTAGGCTGGGAGCTACTTCTGCTGTGATGTCGGCAAAAACACCATCTTGGTTTTCCAGAATGTAACTTAAAGCGGGTAGGGGATACTGATGGGGAATAATCCGGCCTCCAACGAACAAATCAAGATCGCCATCTTGGTCAAAGTCTCCGGCAGAAACACAGGAGCCGCTTTCGTACAAAGTAGGAAGGGTGGCAGTATCTAGTGAAAATTGTCCGCTTCCATTATTGCGGTAGAACCGGTCGGCGTAGGCCGGATAGCCTTGGTGGAACTCATTGCTGCCGCTTACCACGTATAAATCAAGGTCCTGGTCGCCATCCGCATCAAACAATAGAGCATCGGTGTCTTCACTTTCTGCACCTTCTGACAGTGGTTCCTGGCTGAACGATCCATCTGGTTGCTGAAGAAAAATGCTACCCGCCTGAAATTTTGCGCCGCCCACAAAAAAGTCTTCCAAACCATCCCGATTAACATCTCCTGTTGCTAACGGAGGACCTTCCCGAGAGTAGCTACGATGCAACAGTGGTTGATAGTTAAAGTCTACAAAATCAGATTCCTCATGTTTCCAATCCAGTTGCAGTGAATCAGTTATTTCGACCAAAAGCGGTTTCACTCTTTCTGGTCGGGGCGAATCTCGGTTATCGGTAGCATTAGAATAGCTAATAATAAGAGTCTGATTGGGAGAAACATTAGTCAATCGTTGACTTTTACCATCGGGCCAGCGAATAATCAAACTATCAACTATCGAGAACGAACCCAAACCAAAATGAATATCTGATTCTATGGTCGATTTATAACCTCGGTAAGGCGAATGAAAGTAGTATTGTTGTTGAGTGCCAATGTGCATAGTAACCGTAGTCTGAATGCCCTGCGGATTTGCGGTAGGTCCTTCCAGATTGATTCTTAGATAGTTGTGGGTTTCTCTTTGCTTAGATAAAGTATTTTCGTAAATGAAAGCGGTTTCGTTAATATTATTCATCACTAAATCCAGGTCACCGTCAGCGTCCAGGTCGGCAAAGGCTGTTCCGTTTGAGAAGGATGGCTCAATCATTCCCCACTCTTTTGAAACATCGGAAAACAGTAGACTTTGCTTAGGATCTTGGCCGTTATTACGGAAGAGGTAATTATGAATTTTTGCTTCCTGAAGCATTCCTGTTAGTTCAATTGATCGGCTGCGTTTACTTTCCTGAGTTCCAAATTGAGAGGTAGCGCTTAAATAGGTCACAAAATCGAGGTTAGTGACATCCTTTACGTAGCCGTTAGTTATCAGCAAGTCTCGAAAACTATCGTTATCATAATCAGCAAATAATGCGCTCCAACTCCAGTCTGTATTATGAATTCCGGCCAACTGTCCGATCTCACTAAAAGATAAATGTCCTTGGGGAGTAAATCCGTTATTTAACTGTAGTGTATTTCGAACGTACTGCGGGGTATATTCGTAGGAGGTGTTGAGTTGGAACCGGTCAAAGTTAGGCTTGCCTAACATGGTTTTTTGCCGGTAGTTATCTTCAGGTAGCATATCCAACACTACAATATCAATTAACCCGTCGTTATTGAAATCGGAAAGATCGGTTCCCATGCCGTTGTGAGAATGATGCTTTAGGTATTCTCCCGCCCGGTCAGTAAAGGTGCCGTCGCCATTATTAATCCAAAGTAAGTCGTTAGTGATAAAATCGTTGGCTACGTAAATATCCGGCCATCCATCCAAATTTATATCGTTAATCCCCACTCCTAATCCGTAGCCCTCAATTAGTATTCCAGCTGAATCACTTACGTCGGTAAATTTCATTTGAGCAATGTCCGAACCCGGAGGGCTATCATTACGGTAAAGTTTGTCGGTACTGATTCCCTCGCCCTGTATTTTCTTGGGTCGGGCCAGATTATGGCTAAAATCCTCCATACCGTTGGTTAGCAGGTACAAGTCGAGGTCGCCATCCAGGTCGTAGTCTAGAAATGCCGCCTGGGTGGAGTAGCCAGCATCGGCTAGTCCCAAGGCCTCAGCTTCTTCCGTAAATTTGGGTACGCCTGATTCGTCTATTCCCTGGTTGATGAAGAAATAGTTACGACTGAGGGTTGAGTCAAATCTACTGGCTACACATACGTAAATATCTAACCAGCTATCGTGGTTGATGTCTACCAAAGATACCCCCGTAGCCCAGCGGTCGGTACCTACTAAAGAATTCTCAGTTACTTTTTCAAATGTAAATTCTCCCCGGTTGAGATATAATTCACTAGATACTTGGTTACCTGCAAAGTATAGATCAGGCTGGTCATCGTTGTTAAAATCCCCCACGCCTACGCCACCCCCATTATAGAGGTAGGCGTAATCGATAACATTTAGAGAATCATTTTCAATTATGTTGTTGGAGAAGTTAATGCCAGTTTTCTCGGACGGGATTCTCTGGAAAAGAGGTGGTTTTCCGCGATTACACGAAGTAATAGCCATTGCTGTTATTGCCAGAAAAATTACAGTCGTGAAACGGGTCATGTCAGGTTTTGTGCATGAAACTGAACCTGAAATGTACAAAAAATTAGCAGTAAAAACAGTTAGCTCGCCTGAGCTAATTGGCTAAAAATGTTTTGAACCTACTTGGTTTAGGCTAAATGGTGCTGCAACTCATTTACTGCCTGAGAAATATCCTGCGTGACTGAAACCACTAAATCCGGAATGGTATCAACTTCACTAGGCTCTTGGCAGCAACGTTCGATCTTTTTTACGTTGGAGAGCGTATCATCCAGTCCGATAAACTGAAGGGATGGTTTTAGTTGATGTGCGGCTAAACCAGCCTCAGTCCAGTTAGAATTTTTAGCATGGAGTATTAATCGCTGCAAAATGTGCGGGGCATCTTCTACGAAGGTTTGGATAATTGAGCGAATAAAGTTCTCATCACCGTCGCATACGGTGTGCAAGAATTCTAAGTTTACCTTTAAATGGGTTCCCTGCTGAGGTGTGCTCTGCATAATGCTGAAAATTAGTTAAATGGAAGGCTCAAATTCATCAGAAGGTATCTGGTCCTGGCTACTAGCTTCTTCCATTTCTTTTAAGTAGCGGTAGATAGTTGATTTACCGATGTCTAGCTTTTTGGCTACTAGCAGCACATTATCGTTATATTTTTTCAGAAAGTGAAGAATAATTCGGAAGGTGTATTCCCGCATGGTAAGTTCTTCCAGAATAAAGTTCTCCTCTTTCATAATGCTGTTGAAATGGATGTCATCGGCTTCAATCTGCTCATCTTCGGCCATTACTGCGGCTAGTTCAATGATGGATTTTAATTCGCGCACGTTGCCCGGAAAATGGTACTTCAGTAGCTTTTCCTGAGCAGCCTTACTAAAGATCACACCATCCATATTATTTTCCTTGCAGAACTGATTCAGCAAGTACTTGGCCAGCAGAATAATATCGTTACCCCGATCACGAAGGGGTGGGAGCTGAACCGGTAGTCCCAGTAAACGATAATATAAATCTTCCCGGAAGTTTCCGTGTTTTACTTCTTCAGCCAAGTCGCGATGGGTAGCTACCAGTACCCGAACATCAAGTTTGTTTACCTCGTTGCCACCAATACGGGTTACTTCTCGCTCCTGTAACACCCTTAGCAGCTTAGCTTGCAGACTAAGCTCCATTTCACCGATCTCATCCAAGAAGATTGTGCCACCCTGGGCTTCTTCAAACTTTCCAATTCGGCGGGATACTGCTCCGGTAAACGCTCCTTTCTCGTAACCAAACAATTCACTTTCTACTAAATCCTTGGGAATTGCGGCCAGGTTTACCGCTACAAAAGGTTTATTCTTACGTTCGGAGTTATAGTGAATCGCTTTAGCTACTACTTCTTTTCCGGTTCCAGTCTCGCCGGTGATTGATACAGTAATATTTGTCTTGACGGCTTTTTCCAGTAGAGCAAATACTCCCTTCATAGCTGGGCTGTTGCCGATAATGCTCTTGCTAAACTCGTATTTCTGGCTAACCTCCTGCTTGAGCTGATTGATTTCATTAACCAGTGACAGGTTGTTACGTGCATTATTTACGGCGTGAAGCAGGCGGTTTTTAGTATCCTGATCTTTGGTGATATAATCAAAAGCTCCCAGTTTCAGTAGCTGTACAGCGGTGCTAACGTCTTCCTGTCCTGAAATCACTATCACGAAAATTTGAGAGTCGTAGCTTTTAATCTTCTCCAGCAGCTCTTGCCCGCTCATATCGGGAAGTGAGTAGTCAATAGTGACGATACTGGGTTTGAGATGGAGGTTCTCCAAGCACTCTTTGCCCGTAGCAAATAAATGAAACTCAAAATCTGGATTGAGACTCAAAGAATATTCTAGAAACTTACGGTACGTAGGATCGTCCTCAACCGCAAAAATTTTTATACTCTCTTCCTGTAACATAATATCAGCGGGTCAACCGAAGGTTCTATTCGTAGAGGAAGTCCATAAAAAAAGCCAAAATCAACAGCTGATTTTGGCTTTGAGACCAATGAGTGGATAGCGTTATACCGAGAAGCTTTCGCCGCATCCGCAAGTGCGCGATGCGTTGGGGTTAATGAACTGAAACCCTTTTCCGTTTAACCCATCGGTAAAATCGAGCGTAGTGCCCAGGAGGTAAAGTAAACTTCGTTTGTCAACTAAAATTTTTACTCCCTGGTCTTCGTAAATGTGGTCGCCCTCTTGGATTTGACTGTCAAATTCTAAATCGTACATCAAACCCGAACAACCACCGCCTTTCACTGCTACCCGTACATTATGATCTTCGGAGTGGCCCTCCTCAATCCTCAAAGCACTAATTTTATTTCTTGCGTTGTCCGTTACTTTTATCATTGTAAATAAACGTTTATTCTCTTTAATTAAACTCGTAAGTTTATCCCGAAACATACGTACGTACGACTACAGAAGTTTCGGAACCAGAAAATCTAACGAGTAACTACAACTAAAGATAGAAAGTCAAACTAAATTCTCAAAATAATTATAGTACAATAAAAAAACCGGAGCCTCAAATAAAAAGTTTCCTATCTATGATGCGACTAGAACATATTGGAATTGCGATAGCCGACCCAAAAAAATCGACTGAACTATTCGATCGACTATTGGGTAAAAGTGGTTATAAGCAAGAAACTGTGGAATCAGAAAAAGTAACTACCCATTTTTACGATATGGAAACTGCCAAAATTGAATTACTGGTGGCGAGCAGTGAAGGTAGTGTTATTGAGAAATACATTCAGAAGCGAGGTGAAGGAATTCACCATTTGGCCTTTGAAGTAGATGATTTACCCACTGAAATTAACCGGCTGAAGAACGAAGGCTTTCAGTTTATCAACGAAAAACCTAAGCCTGGGGCAGACAACAAAATGATTTGCTTTTTGCATCCAAAAAGCACTAATGGAGTGTTGGTAGAATTGTGCCAAACCATTGGCAAAAATGAAAACATGGACTTTGAGAACTAATTATGGTAAACGAGCAACCAAAACGTACAGACATCGGTACTCTGGGAGAGTTTGGGCTGATTGATCGGGTGACCCAGAACTTTCCTAGCTACCACAAGAGTACAGTTATGGGGGTGGGAGATGATGCCGCTGTTATTCAAGCTGGAGAAGAACAATTGGTAGTAACTAGCGATATGTTACTGGAGGGTATTCATTTTGACCTGGCCTACGTACCACTAGAACATTTAGGCTATAAATCGGTGGCGGTGAACGTATCGGATATTGCGGCGATGAACGCCGTTCCGAAGCAAATCACGGTTAATTTGGCGATCAGCAACCGCTTCTCGGTGGAAGCGGTTGAAGCACTGTATCGTGGTATTCGCTACGCCTGCGATAGTTATAAAGTGGACTTAGTAGGAGGTGATACTACTTCATCGGCATCCGGATTGGTAATTTCAGTAACAGCAATGGGTACTGCTGATGCTGAATTAATTACACGACGAAATACCGCCCAAAAGAACGATATTGTTTGCGTTACCGGCGATTTGGGGGGAGCTTATCTGGGATTACAGGTATTGGCTCGGGAAAAGGAGGTGTTTCTCAGTAATCCTAACCAACAGCCCGAACTTGATAAATACAATTACGTAGTAAAACGGCAGTTGCGTCCTGAAGCCCGCATGGATTTGGTGTACGAGTTGCGCGATCAGCAGGTAGTGCCTACGGCTATGATTGATATTTCAGATGGATTGGCTTCTGAGATTTTTCATTTGAGCAAACAGTCGGGGGTAGGCTTTAGAATATACGAAGAGAATTTACCCATTGATCAGCAGACTTACGAAACGGCGGTAGAGTTTCACCTGAGTCCAATTACCTGCGCCCTGAATGGGGGTGAAGATTTCGAACTGCTATTTACGATTCGACAGGGGGATTATGAGAAAATTAAAAATCAGGCTGATATTCATAGTATTGGATACGCACAGTCACTTGATCAGGGGTTGCAACTGGCCACTAAGGCTGGCCAACTGGTAGATATTCAGGCGCAGGGCTGGAGTCATTTTACATCAGGCGAGGAATCTTCCTAAATAGGAAATAGAGATTAATTCCGGTTATTGCGCCCCAGAAAGGAAAGTGAAAAATCACATTGAACTCATCTTCAACAAATGCGGATACTATCATTATTCCGAAAGCCAAAAGTTGAGCAGACCGGATTCGCTGAGAATCTATTTTCTTACTTTGGTTATCGGTCAGAGATTCAGGACTGCTGTAATCAAAAATGATCACTAGCAAGAATATGGTATTCAAAAGGGAAAAACTGTAGGGCAAAGGAATAGAGACCATTCTAAAACTAACACCTAGGAAAATCATCACACCTACCGTAGCCAACAAACTGATTGACGCCAAATAACGGTGCCTTTTCAAAGAGTTAACCAACCATCCGTCTAGCAAGAGCCCCAAATCAATACCAAAGCTCAGTATATATTCCTGCTCCCAAGCAAAAAAAATACTCAATCCTACTAACAGAATAGAATCGGGCCAGTGAGCGGACTGACCAGTAATCCGGCTTACCGTTCGGAGAATCATCAACAAAGCTACCACCGGAATCAAATGAGGCAGTTGATCAAACCATAGGGGAACCAACATCAAGGGCAGGCCGATAAACGCGCTAATCGGGTGGTCGGGGGCAAGCTCCCTGGCGAGGGCCCAGGTAAGAAAAATTGAAATGGTCAAGTGACCGGCGTTTGTCAAACTGCTCCACCAGTCTTTTTCAGTGAGTAGAAAGTAAATCGTTCCAATTAGAAACACTGCTCCAGCGACGATTGATATCGCCCGATTGGTCGGATAGCGGAGATCAACCGGACGAGCTAGGCTGGAAAATTTAGTTGGATCCAATGAAAGAATTAATCTTCAGGGTAGGTGATAAACAAAAAATTGGTAAAGTCCTGATCTACTACAAATAGACAGCAAAACTCATC
>CAKZYJ010000499.1 GCA_937884755.1 uncultured Flammeovirgaceae bacterium | reverse complement strand
CTTTTGGCGAAGAGCTAATGATTGAAAATGCCGAACAAGCGCTGGCGGAAGCCAGTAACAGAACCGGTGCTTTAGTGGAAAATTTCACTGCTGCGCCTCAATACATAGGCGATGGGAAGAAAGGTCGCCATGAATGGGTAATTGAGTTCTCCCAAGCTCCCCAAACGCTGGAAAAATTCACTTCTATTCTCGATCAGGAATTACAAAGTCTAAATTCGGACTATGCTGCAAAGAGAGAAAAATCTTTGGCAGTAGACATCCCGTTGATTCATGCGGTGGAACCGGGTACATTCTACCAATGGATGAAGAAACGCGGAAAGTTAGGAGGACAGAACAAAGTTCCTCGCTTATCCAATAATAGAGACTATCTCGATGATATTCTTGGACATATTAACAAGCACCAGATAACTGACTAACGAAATTTTAGGTATTGTCGCCTTCCGTTGGTGTTTCCAACTGGATTATGTCTTGACTAAGTCCATCAAGAAACCCATCACCAATTTCATTATTCTGTTGAAAATCTTTGGGGGTTGGCAGTTCTTTAAGGTCTCTGATACCGAAGTACTCCATAAATTTCTCAGAAGTACCGTAGAGTAACGGACGACCTACTGTTTCATCTTTCCCTTTAATCTCTACTAAGGATTTCTCCAACAGTTTCTGAATAGCATAGTCACAACCCACTCCCCGTATCTGCTCCACCGATGCTTTGGTAATTGGCTGTTTGTAAGCAATAATAGAAAGAGTTTCCAACGCAGCGGTAGATAGTCTCTTTTTCGATTGGTGTTTGAGTAAAATGCTAATGCTAGCCTGGTAAGCGGGTTTAGTCAAAAATTGAAAACCATTGCTGATCTCAACGATATGATACGAGTACCGATCATCCTGATACTGTTGAATCAAAGCTTCTATTGCAGAATCAATGTCACTAAGGGCAACCTGAGTATCAAACATCTCCTCCAAGCATTGACGAATATCAGGAGTAGTAATAGGAGTTTCGGCACAGAAAATCAGCGCTTCAATGTGCTTTTGTAAAAAATCCAACTGCGGGTAGTTTTATTGTTGCTTCAGTTTAGCCTCAATAGAATGACGGGTATGAGGCACAGCTTTCAATCTTTCTTTGGAGATGAGTTTACCCGTATCGATACAAATCCCGTAAGTTCTATTTTTTATCCGAGCTTTAGCGTTTTCAAGCTGAATGATGAACTTCTGCTGGCGAGCGGCCAATTGGCTTAAGCTCTCTTTTTCTAAGGTATCAGCGCCATCCTCGAGAAGCTTGGTAGTACCCACAGTGGTATCAGTACCATTATCATTAATTCTGCTTAATGACTGCTTGATATTCTCTAGCTCCTCTTTGGCCTTACTTAACTTATCATCGATAATTGCTTCAAACTCTTGCAATTCTTCATCTGAGTAGCGGTTTTTTTCTTGCTGCATCGTAACTGGGTTATGTATCTGGTTCGCAAAATTATAGTTGCTGACCAATTCTCAAAGTTTCTTCCTACATATTTTTAATAGTACTAATACTAACAAAAGTTCATTTCTTTGTAACATAACTTCAACCTAGACACTCAATTTATAACCAATCTACCAGATTATTCTATTAGTAAAATATCATAGAATTGATAAAAGCTAATAGTATTTATCCACGTAACTTTTAAAGTTCATGCAGCTTACCACCGGTAGTTAAGTTTGGTTTTCCTCATCAAATGCTGTATAGCTTTCAGTCTATCATAAGCCCCTATTCTTATTGAGAGCTTCACCAGTTTACGTCCTAAATCTGCTTTTACTTCTTGTAATCCAGTATGCCGGGAATATCTCCTTTTAGAAAGTATCACCTGATTGGACGTTGGAAGTCTCCAAAACTTTTCAATTGAATTCAGTACTTTCTTAGGATTATTGACCAAATCAGAATAATATACTAAATGGCAGTTTTCGCTTTGTGAAGCCTCTTTCATCCAGCCCTTAGAGAATCTTTTTAATTCATCGATTAGACCAATCTCTTTCCCACGAAGTAACCAATCTCTTTCTGAGCTGCAATCAATAAAGTCTTGAAATTTTTGATGAATATGTTTTTTAACTGCCCTACGGTAGGCTAAGATAATATCTTCCAGATTTCTTCGAAGCAGTACTACCTTCTTCTCTTTTCTAAGAAGCTTTATATTATTTTCTGTGGGTGGGATATGCTGTTTGTATAAGTGTTCTGGATCACTCAATAACGAATAAGTGTCCTCTTCCAGATTCACTATATCTTGATGAATGTGGCTTAAGCCCGCGTAGTCAGAAGAGGTAGATAATTGTCTTAAGTCTAGTTGCTGCGAGGGCAAACCATGCAATACAGAAACTGTCTCAAGTAGGGAGCTACTTGCACTCTTGGGAATAGCAATAATAATCATAATACTTTTGCTTTTTATCCCCAAGATAGCCGTTTGAGAGCAGGCTATTGATGATTTAAGTCACTTGTCACTTGTCACTTGTCACTTGTCACTTGTGAGTTAGACAGAAACACAAGAGAAACTATGTTGCTGCTCTTGATATAATTGAAATGCTAAGTTGTTTTGGGGAAGTTCTATGTCGTTAAACGTAATAATATGATCTTTCGGAATATCATTTTTTAATACTACCCCATCAGTAAGTCCAATGGGCAGTAAGTTTTCTACTTGACTAGTCTGGTAATTCTCACATACACCGTAGGTAGTAAAACCACCGAAGCCATCAAGAGTATCACCGGCTCTAAGCTCTTTTTTAGCAGCAGCCAATACCTCTACTTTCGGGCCACCAATAGGTGCCATAACCTCATCATGGAAATGAAATACACGGGCAATGGAGTTAGGTACCTCAAGCAGACAGAGATGGTAAGGGGTATAGAAGCTATACAATGGCCCTTTTCCTAGTTTCAGGTAGCTCAGATAGTGCTGGGACAGTGGGTCTTCAGTAGTAGCAAATACATAAACTCCAGGACCTGGTGTAGGACCTACTGCATAATCTACAATTCCACCCATTGCCTTAAGTTCAGCGATATCGTAAGAACTAGTAAGATTATCAATATGGTCGGTTGTTCTAAAACCATTCATTCCCCGCTTGCTGACAGACATTCCAGTGGCATTCGCTACTGAAGCTTGCTCAAAGGCGATTTTAGTACCATCGGTGAAGGAAGTAATCATGTTTACATTCTGACCAGCTTTACGCGCATAATCAGCCATATCTTCGGGGTTCTTATGAACATCCAGGAACCCTTTAATATTACCGGCAACTAATGGCTCAAATCCTAATCCTTTCACGAATCGGTATAGATTCATGATAACGCCCGGTTGATCACCGTCACTGCCCGACAGGATTACTCCATTCTGATCAGCATAGTTTTTCAAAATTGGACCTAGCGTTGCATCCAGCTCAGCGTTTAGCAAAACTACAGGTTTCCTATTCTTAATGGCCTGTAAAACACAAGTAGCTGCATAATTGATCGTTCCGGTGGCTTCCACAATGATATCTATCTCGTCGGCTTCAGCCAGTAACGTAAAATTGCTACAGGCCACAGATTGCCCCTTACTTATGGCTGAATCTACTTGATCAGCAGTATGGGCAACAACCGAGTCATTGACACCAGCTTGGTGATAACAATGAAGAGCTTTATTGATAGTACGGTTACAAATAGCTACTACTCGCATTCCTGGTGTGTAGCGTTCTATTTGATTTACTAATCCGACCACCATATATCCGGCTCCAATAATTCCAACTCTGATTGGATTATCGACGCTCTGTCGAAATTGTAAGGCTTTGTCAACAAGTATCATGGGCAATAAGCGATTTATTATATACCTTAAGATAAAAATTTAATGTAACTTTTCAAAATAATCTATAAATATTATTATAAAAATCTTTAATCCCTGAAACTAATTCCTTTCTAGTGAGACATACAATCACCAATTACGCTGGATTTGGTATTTAGTTTTAGTAATAATCAATAGTTTATTTGTAATCATCACATCAAATAAAAAAAGGGCCGAAGCCCTTTTTTATTCGAATTGCCTTAATAGTTAAGTATCAGAACCGGCATAACCAGGGTTCTGCTCATACCCGCCTTCAGTTCTATCTATCTGTTGTAGAGGAATTGGACGGATAATATGAAAATCCTGAATATTGGGTGAACCCTCAGGGTTATTGGCCCTAACTCGTTCTACCAATGTTCCGGTTCTAGCCAGCGTGAACCATCGGTGGCCTTCGCCATCCATTTCACGGGCTCTTTCATCTAGTAAGAAATCAAGGTCTACTTCAGCGGCTGTTACTTCCATTGCCGACTCCATCCCGTCCCATGCAGCACGGCGGCGAATAACGTTGATGTCTTCGGTAGCACCAGCTACATTACCCTGGGCAAGACGGGCTTCAGCTCGTAGCAGGTAGGCCTCGCCCAGGCGCATCATAATGTAATCCCGCTGTCCCTGCACGTGCTGTCGATTGGGTCGGGTATTATCAATAAACTTATTCAGCGTAGGGTAAACTCTTTCGGTGTAGAACCAGGGGTCAGCATCGAATTGGGGATCGGGAGTAACCACCAGATAACGAGTACTTTTTTTGGCTTCCTCATCGAAGGCATCGGATAAACCGGGACCAGGAATATAAATAGCAGTATCACCTAACGCAAATTTCGGTTGACCCACTAACGAAACATCTACAAAACCATTGGCAGCCTCTTCTGCCGTCCAAACCGGAATATTCCCCTCAAAATTAGCAAACCAAACGTGCTTATAAGTTTCGTCATAACGACGATCTATTGTTCTATCCCAAAGGCTTAACTGGAAATTGGTAGGACGAAAGCGTTTCCAGGGACGTCCGTTCTCAATATCGCGGGTCATTCCCGGCAATTTATCGTACTCCATCAGGAAATATAAGTGAGCCCGGTGACCTTGACCATCCAGCCCCTCGTCTACTTGCTGCTTAGAGTTCTGTACAGCCCAGATAACTTCTGAGTTATCTTCCGCCGTAGCTATACCTACCGGAACTCCTCGTTCATTCAGCCCCCAAAGTTCGTAGTAGTCTTCGGCCAGCTCAAAGCCGTAGTTATTAATAATATTGCTAAACAAAGTCTCGGCTCGGGATGCATCATCGCCCGCAGCAAAACTAGTGTAGCTACGGGTCAGCAAAACCTTTCCTAACAGGTATTCGGCAGCCGGCTTAGTTACTCGTCCCAAATCGTCTTGGATATCCGGTAAAATACCAATGGCAAACTCCAGATCAGGGATTATGGCCTGACCGTATATTTCACTGGCAGCAGTTTTGTTAGCAGTGGTTTCTATACCTTCCGTTTCCTCAAGTGTTAGATGTATATCGCCGTAAAATCGGGTTAAATTAAAATAGTAAAGCGCCCGAAGGAATCGTACTTCAGCAATACGGGCTGTTTTCACATCTTCAGGAAGGTCTACCTCAGTGGATCGATTAATCACCGCATTGGCTTGGTTAATACCCCGATAAAAGAAAGTCCAAGCTTGTCTGACAAAACCTTGAGCTGGATTTAGTTCACCATTATAGAGGTTAATTGGTTTGTGGCTGCCATCAGCTCCATTTGTATGCACATCGGTGCCGAATACAGTCATGGTCCAGCCAATTTCGGGGCCGTAGAAGTTTTTCATTTCGGCGTAGGTAGCCCGAACGGCATCTTCCCAGCCCTGAGGCGTAGTATAGTAGGAAGCCGCTGATTCAGCTGATTCTAGCTCCTCTTTTAGATAATCTTCGCACGATTGGCTTAAAAAAGCAGTTAGTGCAATAGATAGAACAATTATTTTAGATTTCATCTTATTAGATTTTACGGATTAAAATTGGACATTAACACCGAATAAGAATAAGCGGCTACTCGGTACAATACCCGAGCCAACCTGTCCTGGATTCTCATTATCATCCTGATCTTCTACTTCCGGATCAAAAGTTTCAAATCTTGACCAGAATAAAGGATTCTGGGCCGAGGCATAAAATCTTAATCTACTAATTCCCCAGTTTTCTGTCATACTAGAAGGTAAGGTGTAACCCAGAGTTACGTTTCGAAGTTTCACGTATGAGCCATCAAAGTAAGTAAGGGTACCACCATCACGAGGACGTTCCTGATTTTCGTTAGGACGAGGAGCTTCGTTCGATGGATTATCAATGGTCCAGTAGTCAACATCCAGGTTATTATAACGAGCAAATAGTGAGTTGTTACCCGCGTGGAAATTACTCCGAATCATATGACCCACTCGGTAGTAAAAAAAGAAACTCAAATTGAATCCTTTATAATCAAAGTTATTGGTCCATCCTCCCATAAAATCTGGCACATCAGTACCCAAAACAATTCTATCAGCTGGGGTTATTTCTCCGTCTCCATCCTGATCTTTCAACTTGATTTCACCAGGAACTTTCTGATCCATGTCACGGGCCATGTCTTCCTCACCCAGTTGCCAGATACCAGTTTTCTCGTAGTCAAAGAATACCTTAATGGGTTGACCGATAAACCAATCATTTCCAACGTCATCTAGCGGTTCGCCAGTTTCGGGATCGGTTAAGGCCAACTCCGTAATTCGCTCATTATAGCCAGTAATGTTAAAAGTAGTCGTCCAGCTAAAGCCATCCGGATTATCAACTATTACACCAGTAAGACCCAATTCTACTCCTCGGGTATTGGTTGAGGCTACGTTCTGTAAAATTTGAGTGTATCCAGAGGTAAAAGGTAGATTTCGCTCCAGCAGAATATCATTGGTATTAGTGTTGTACCACTCAAAGCTACCCGATAGGCGGCCGCCAAAAAAACCAAAATCAGTACCAACATTAACGGTGGAAGAAACTTCCCAACCTAAATCAGCATTTGGAATTTCAGCCAGCCGGTAACCGAATGCGGGAGTTTCGTCCCAGGCATAAGTGGTTCTACCAAGTCGTCCGAAAGTTTGATAGGGATCTACCGAAGTATTTCCCACCGCACCATAAGAAGCTCTTAGTTTCAATTCAGAGAGGAAGTTAACATTGGACATGAAACCTTCGTCAATGACTCGCCAACCAGCGGATAATCCGGGGAAATATTGCCATTTGTTACCTTCGGCCAATCGGGAAGAACCATCAGCCCGCAAGGTGGCCTGGAAAAGGTATTTATCAGCAATATCGTAATTGATTCGACCCATATATGAGGCTAAGGTCCACTCTTCTAATCGGCTAAATAAGTCCCCTTTAACCTCAGCGGTTCCCAAATTGTAGAAGCTCTGAGACTCATAAGGGAGGTTTACAACATTTGTTGCGTGCCACTCAGTTCTAAGGGCCTGAATACTCTGAAGGGCGGTAAACTTAAATTCGTGATTGGTAAAAAACGTCCGGTTGTACGTTAATAGGTTTTCCAATGTATAACCCGCTTCTTCTCGTTGCCAGATTCCGGCTCTGGCTGGACCACCTCGGTTGGTATTTGTCAAACTAGCTCTAAAGTCACCATCACGTCGCTGACGTATATCCGGACCGAAAGTTGAACGGAAAGTTAACCCCTCGGTAATGTTAGCTTCTAAATATAATGGGGCAAAAATACGATTGATCTTTCTCTCATCTACGTAAGCTCCTGGTACTAATTCGCTTAATGGGTTGGTACGGATTCCGTCGTTGGTAGGTAGAAAACGAGGAGTACCATCTTCATTGTAAGGAACACCTAAGGGGTTATTAGCTAAGGCTTCCCCCAATGTAGCATTGGAACCAAAGTTTTGAACTGAGTTAGAAATCAAAGTCGAGATTCCAACCTTAAATACATCGTTGATACGGTGATCCAGGTTGACACGGCCCGTAATCCGGCGGAAGTCCATATTGGAAATTATACCCTGCTCATCAAAATAACCTAAAGAAATGTTAAACTGAGTTTTTTCACTACCACCTCTCACTCCTATCTGATGGTTGGTCTGATAACCGTTGTCAAAAATTAGATCCTGATAGTCAGTAGAACGTCCTAAATCGATGGACTCCAGTTCTACAGGGTCTTCAAAAATCAGTATATCATCGGGAATAACCCCATCATAAGATACTTGGTTAGTAACCGGATCTCGTCGGCGTGACTCGCGCTTCATAGCGGCAAATTCTTCCCCGTTCATCATATCTACTTGGTTGATGACGGAAGAAACGCCGTAGTAGCCATCGTAAGAAACGGTTGTTTTTCCCGTGGAACCACGTTTGGTGGTAATTAAAACTACTCCATTAGCTCCCCGGGAACCATATACCGCCGTTGCTGCCGCATCTTTCAAAACCTCCATGGATTGGATATCCTGAGGGTTAATATCTGTAATGGCAGCAGTACTACTTGTTTGGGGAATACCATCAATTACGTACAGAGGGTCATTGGAGGCTGAAATAGAACGACGACCCCTAATACGAATGGAGGGTGCCTGCCCTGGTCGGCTTCCGGATTGCATAATATCGACCCCAGCAACTTGTCCCTGCATGGCCTGTACCCCACTAGCCACCGGTATTGCGGCAATTTGTTCCGCATCTAGGGAAGCAATAGCTGCGGTTACATCCCGTTTCTCTTGCGTTCCGTAACCTACTACCACAACTTCTGACAACGACTGAATGTCAGGCATCATCGTCATGTCAATGGTAGATTGATTGTTGATCGCAAGCTCCTCAGTGGTGTAACCGACAGAAGAAAATACCAAGGTCTCAGCGTCGTTGGGAACACTAAGTGTATACTTTCCATCTACATCGGTAATTGTACCGATTGTTGTTCCTTTAACCAGCACGTTTACGCCGGGTAAAGACTCATCGGTTTCACCATCGGTCACGGTACCCGAAATGGTGTTTTGCGCATACAGCGAAG
Source organism: uncultured Flammeovirgaceae bacterium (assembly GCA_937884755.1). GTDB lineage: Bacteria > Bacteroidota > Bacteroidia > Cytophagales > Cyclobacteriaceae > Tunicatimonas. Next base: position 3,029 of record CAKZYJ010000499.1, on the reverse strand, counting down.
TGGTAGTCAGCAGGCAAATGAGCCATACACCGAGTGACTTAGCTGTTTTCAGTAAAGTACTTCTCATAAGTAAATAGATTTAGGTGAAAAAGAATTTCAAGTTAGGATATGAATATTTTAACCGATTGCATTACGAAACTACTAATATGAGGATTTAAAGCCCTTAAATAAATAGTTTTCTGATAATTTTAAAACTCATCTTTCAAAAATTAACAATAAATAAACACACACCCTAAAAATTGCAATTATTCTACAAAAAGAAGCTAATTTTGTCAGCATTGATACTTATTTTAGTAAGTTTGCTAGTTATGTTGAATAGTTCAGTAAAGATATTCGCCGGGCCTGATTCACTAGATGATTTTAATATTGATGAGGTATACCGTATTGCTGAATTGAAGGTTAATGACCATCCTTCAATCTACGGTGCCCGAACAGTAGGCTTAAAGTCACGTACCAATCTCGATCACCAAAATACTGATTCGGTATTTATGGGCTACGATTTTGTAGCCATCATGAATTACTTTAACATCTTTGGCCTCGGTGGCAATGCTGATGACTTGATTCCGCTACCTACTGTGGAGATGGCCGAGAAGTTGTACCATGATACGGGCTTGATTCCATCTTCGGAAATAATGCTCCCGGCCATACAATTGGCTTGTATAAAAAAATCGTTTTCAAATGATCCTTTTCTGGTTTGGAACTCAGCGGTAGATCAATTGGGTTGGCATGTGCGCCAAATGGCGGGTTTTGCCGAAGAACATGGCTGGATGGTTGGTCTGAAAAACGGTAAGTGGCTAGGTGAAGAATACGAAGTTTCCGAATCTGAGGACTTTGACGGTAAGAGTAGTATTGAAACGGTGGGGGACGGTTTAGTCAACTATGCTACGTTGGCTCCCGAGATCGTACTTATTCAGGGTGGATGTGATCTTCCCGCTAAGGGAGAATACCGCAATCTACCCATTCATCAGGCCGCTAAACGTACCAAACTTCGACACCTCGATAAGGGTAATGTTCAGTTGTACTTTGACCCTAGTCATTCGTTAGGACCCAAAATGAGGGATCAGATTGTGGACAAAACTGTAGAGGCCATGCAAATGAAGTTGACTGACGAGCAGTTTCTCTACGACGGAATTCTGATTGAAGTGGGTACCGCCAAATGTGATACCCATCAGCATATTTCGGTGGATGAGCTAGAAGAACTGGTAGATCGATTATCAGAGTTCAGGACTTTGGCCGGAAGACGGGAGAATGTAAATGCGTAAGAGTGTTAGAGTGTTAAATTATGATAATACTCTAACACTTTATGTCTCATTTATGTCACCACCTTTTTTGCTAAAGCCTCTTCCACATACTTGAAAGTGCTTAGAATTTCAGGTTTACCATCAACAACGGCCACATCGTGTTCAAAGTGAGCAGATGGTTTTCCATCGGCAGTTACAATTGTCCAACCATCGCTAAGTTGCTTAACCCGACGGGTGCCCATGTTGATCATGGGTTCGATGGCGATGACCAGACCGTCCTTTATTTTAGAGCCTTTTCCCCTTTTCCCGTAGTTGGGCACCTCCGGCGATTCGTGCATGTGCTTACCTAGCCCATGCCCTACCAGCTCCCGTACTACACCGTAGCCGTGCTGCTCAGCATGTTGCTGTACGGCGTAGCTAATATCACCAATACGGTTTCCTTTCCTAGCCTGTTCTATACCTTTATATAAACACTCCAAGGTAATGTCCAGTAGTTTTTGAATGTCCGGACTAATCTCCCCTATTGTAAATGTATAAGCATGATCACCGTAATAGCCATTCTTTTTGGCACCACAATCAATAGAAACAATATCCCCATCTTGTAATGGCCTCTTATTAGGAAGGCCGTGCACTACCTGTTCGTTCACCGAAGTTAGTAATGTACTGGGGCAGTCATAAAGGCCGAGAAAACCGGGGTCCGCACCGTGGTCACGGATAAATTCTTCGGCCCGCTGGTCCAAAAAGAGTGGCGTAACGCCGGGGCCGATCTCTTCAGCCAGCATACCTAAAGTACGCGAAACAATTAGAGCACTCTCCCGAATTAGCTCTATTTCTTCCAGCGATTTATAGTGAATCATAAAAGCAAATTTCAACTACCTTATAGAAGTCAAAACTGCGACGATTGGTTTGCTAATCCAAACGGAAAATCGGGAATTTATAATTAAAAGGTAAATAGCCGCAGAAAGTAGCACGAAAAATCAGGAAAATAGTCTCAGTTATTTTCCAGATTGCGAAGTTTAAGCATCTCAGCCATCTGGTCTAATTTCTCCTGAATATCATCAATTTCCGGCTTAGGCTCCGGTAGGTAAGAACGTAAGTGCCATTCTACCTTCCAGATTTGAAGTAACTCCGCTTCGGGAATATCAAAGGGCTGGTGCTTAGGGTTATCGGAAATACAACGAATGTACCCGTATTGATGTAAACGATTGCGTATACGCTTAATCTGTATTCCTCTATCCTGAGAAACAATAACGTACACCCCGCCATCGGCAATATTCCGATATTCGCTATTATCTAGTAAACGGCAAATGACCCAGTCGTCTTCCATCATAGTGGGTTCCATACTATCACCACTCACCTGCACTCCGTAGCACTGACCGTCTTTAATCATATAGTCGGGGAGCAAAATGCTTTCTTGCTCCTCGAAAAATTCCTGAGTTTGGTAGCCAGTCATGAAGTTAGCAGCAGCTTTATGATTAATGAGCGGAACGGTCGTATTTCCTTCGGTATCCTGAGTAGCTACCATGATTACCTCTTTCACTTTTGTAGGAGTATCATCAGATTTTTGACTGACAAAGGGCTGACCCAGACCAGAGATAATAAAGGCGCTATTGATGCCGAATTTGTCTAATGCCCGATTCAAAATTTCAATGGTAACTGATCTGCGATTAGCCTTTATATCGCCCAAATTGGAAGGAGAAATACCAATTGCCAGCGCAAATTCCCGATCAGAATTAATTTCTTTACGGCTTTTAAGCATGTGAATACATTCAAAAAAGCGTTCGTTTA
>CAKZYJ010000498.1 GCA_937884755.1 uncultured Flammeovirgaceae bacterium | reverse complement strand
GCTCCGGAAGCATTCATATGGGCGCGGCCAATAATGGGTTGGGCTTTATCTACCACATCCGGCGGTAACTCGTCGCCAATCAGCAACATCAGGTTTGCCAGATTGGTAGGAGTAGAGATTTGATTGTTATGCCAGTTGTCCCCAAAGAAATCATTGTCTACCCAGTATTTTAATCCTCGGATGATGCTTTCTTTGAGCGCTTTATCTCGATAATAATCGGACGACTGGCTTTGGCAGGCTTGGGCCAGATAAACCAGGTTAGCGGTATGTCGCCGTTGGGGAAAACCGGCGGTTCGGCTAAGATCTTCGTAGTTAATTCCACTAAAGCTTCCGTCTTCGTTCATAGCCTGAACAATTTCTTCCACCCGGGCATTATCAATCTCGGTTTTCAGTAGTTCATCGACTACCCGGTTTTTAATGATGGTAAAATCGTCTGGAGCTTTAGCGAGGCTTGAGCATATGGTAAAGCTGAAGAAGAGGACCAATAAGCGAGTTAGAGTCATGGTTAGGTTGTTTGATATATTGAGAGAATTTGGCAGTGCTAGAAATATACCTGATATGAACAATAGCACTGTGCCCATCGAGAGCCTTTTCCAATATAACAAAAACAGTGATTTGACATCAATCCTCAAAATATTCTCGAATTCTCTCGAGTGAATCTCGTTTTAGATATTTCCCCGGTATTAGTACTTGGTAGACTATACTAAGAAGTCCACTTATGAAAAGTAGCAGCTTTTTTACCTGTTCTCTACTTATGGTCTCGTACATGACTTATGAAAGAAAACACTTGATGCTGAGTTATAAGAAAAATTGTTTGATTAAAGCCAATGAAATATTATTTGAGTAAAACCTTTGGGATTATACAAGCTGTCAACTTCTGACTGTGGTTTATTCTGTACGTTTTGTTTTTGTAGGGAATGTTATATCCGCTTTCTTGACAAGAAAATAACTTGTTGAAAGGGTAACAATGAGTGCGGAAATCCCAAAAATCGTAATGGGGTCTAAATATTTAAAATCTAAGTCAATAACATGTCTAGAAATTCCAATTAGTGCTACGAGTAAAACTATTTCTACATGAACTACATCCTTTTTGAGATACATTTTAATTGTGTGCAAAAGTTCTATTCCAATTAGCACAGAAAGGAATCCCCCAAAAATAGGATGAAGGTGTTTCAAGACATTATTATCCGAAAAAGAATTCTCAATAGCCGAGATTATACCAGCAAATAGTAAGTACAAGAATACAATAGTAGTGTAGGCTACAATAATCAGTAAACCAAGAAGTAAAGCACTTATAATAACACGTTCTGTTTTCTCTACTACTTTTAATATCATATTACTCTTACTTTTATAGTTTTGGTGTTGCTAAAGGCTGAGGCATGCATTTGTACAAACTACGATAATGTTTGAAGACTCTCGAGCTGTTTCTGTTGTAGATTGCACTCTCTGTATACCAAGCTTGCATTGTAAGCTTCCTGTAAAAGTGATCTACCTAAAAGTAGAGTTTTATCCAGTATTTGCCAAGGCATATTCTACTGGCGTTTGATGGTTCAGCAACTGATGAGGTCGCTCATGGTTAAAACACCTCTTCTATTCCTCGATCATTTGCTAAACCTGGTCAGGTGACCGGAAAATATATACATCTGATAATTCTCTTCTCAAGCTCCCATTAAGCCATACCCATTCTGCATGAGTTGACTGGGCTGAATAAATATCAGCATTACTTTCGGTTTAAGTCTTGTGAATTAGGCTTAGTTCAATACGGTTTGCCGCTGAGATACATTTTCTTAAACTTCCTATTCTCAGTTTCTGAAGCCTTTAACTTCTTCAACTGACCGGACGCCGAGCGTTAGCATCCATGCCCCTTTACTTGGCTTTCCAATTGTAGAATGCCGCTGTGTAACAGTAGCCTCATTGATGCCTATTTCTCTGCTGTGATCAGATACTTCAATGCCAATTTCCTGATGTTTAATAGTAGCGATAATCTGTGCTTCTTCTGTTATGGAATGATTAGTTGTGTTTTTTATTTGAAAGCAGTCGCCGCTTTTAAATGGCCCATTTTTGAGGAAGCTTACATTTGCTCTGGATGATGAAGTCCATACCTTTTGGCTCCTTTATATATCCTATTATGTAAAGAATCCGCGTCACGGCGACTTTCAATAAGTTTTTTTTGCTCCTATAAAAAAATTATTCAGGTAATGATTTATCGTATCCAAAATATTCAAAATCCAGATGGTATTTTTGGTAAACCTTTTCTGCTATTTCGGTTGAGTAGTACTCCGCAATTTTTTCGTCAGCTTGGGTGGCATGGCTTTTTTCTGCATCATAGTGCTGATGAGCATCAATTTCCAATCTATTTAGCACCGATAAAAAATCTTCTTCGAAGTTTTCAAATCTACCAATAAAATCATATTCAATATTTGTCTGAAAAGTCTGATAGTACTGGGTTCTCCAGTGCTGATCCATAAATATTTCTGGCTGCTCAATGACTAGCTCTACAAACTCATTAAATGTCAACGTACGCTTAGCATCGGGTCTTAAGCCAGCTTGAATTTTGATTTGCTGACTTTGAAATTTGTCTTGTTGTATCTTATCAAGGTAACAAGAAAGAAGCCGGGTATACGGATTTCTAACGAAGCAGAACTTGAATATGTCTTCTCGTTGAAAGAACTCTTCTAGATCTCCCACTTGCCATATTTTTAAAAAAGGATTGAATTCCCGATAGTGGATGTACTCTAGATGTTCGAAATCAACTCGTTTCCCTAATTCTGCTTGTATCAATACTTTCTTAATAGTAGAGCAACCCGTTTTAGGAGATTCACCGTAGAAATATTTCTTGTTGAAGGAACAGTAAGTAGCGTGAACGAAGTCATCAATACTAACCTTCGTTACGTAATTGAGAGCTTGTTGCTGAAATACATGGTGCCTATCGTTCCAACTACTCATTTGACTCGTTTTAGATTTTTTAAGGATTGGACAAAATCATTGCGTAATAATTTTGGCTTGAAGGATTGTCTTATTAGTGACACCTACAACTGACAGCCAAGGTTATCGCTCAGCTGTATCTTCGGTTGTTTTACCTATTAAAAACAAATAGTATCTCATCAGGTTTTCATTGGCCATTGTTTAATTCATGAATCAACTGAAATGCATAATCTTTTACTGGATCTTTGCCCTGCAAATGATCTGATAATGTGATTTCAACCTCATGATCGGGGGCTATGCCCTGGAAGCGCGCTATTCCTTGAACATCGACTGAATACGTAGTTCGAGCAGTGATCAATACTAATCCTGAATTCTCTAGTGTAAATGGTTTTGAATTGTCATTACAAGTATAAGTCCCACTGGTTTCTGAACCTATGAATTCACCGATATGATGATATTTGAGCAAGGCACACAAATGACCTGTAGTAGAATTACATAAGCTGTTAGTCAGCGTATATAAGTTTCCTTGAAATCGCTCTTCTACTAGTGGAGTATGTTTCGTCAAAGAATCGTATCCAGGTGCAGGTTGATCAAAATAAGTAAAGGGTTCTTGGGCTAAATAGGTAAGTAAATATGCACTACAATAAGGATCACCTCCTGGGTTATTTCTTAGATCTAGTATAAGATTATTAAAGTTGTTTCTCTTGATTAGGTGAAAACTGCTGTCAACGAACGATTGGAACTCTTCTACGTTTTCATAGAAACCAAATGATGGAATTGTCACCACAGCCACGTTTTTAGCAGAATCAAGACTCAAATGAGGCGTTTTAGTGTAGTATGGTGCTACAGTCTCTCCACTCAATGCTTTAATACGGCTATACCGAACAGAGTCTTCCCCTGGAATTTTATACGTTACTTTGTACTCATCTGGAAAATTTTCACTCATCGCCAAATAATCATTAAACCATATATTAGTGACTAACTTTTTAGTAGATTTATTATCACCATCTGTTGAAATATATTGCTGAAATTTCTGCTGTAATTGGGAAATGGAATGATCATTAAATGCAAAAATTTCGGTTCCCGGTTTCAAATCAACTTCGCTAACTTGCTCCTTGAGAAGAAAACATTTTCCATCTTGTATCACCACATCAAACCATAGGACTTTTGTCTCAGGATCGGTCCAGAAGCGATCTGGGTTGGGGAAACCAAACCCCGTATGAGAACATCCTACCTGATTAACAACAGGTATTGCAACATTGAAAAATTCACTTACAGTAAGGCTGTCATTAATCAGCCTGCGCTGTACATTGACTAAGCTATCAAATTGATTCTTAGGAGTAAAATCGTATAATGCCGGGTGATTAGATTGTAAAACTTCAATAAGCTGCTGAAAGTCTTCTAAAGCTTCGTCTTTCCCAAGTTTAGAAGTTAAAGAAAATTTCTTTTCATCCTGCTGACAGGCAATAAAAAACAGACAGAAGATTGGCAATAACCGATAAGGAAAGTGTAGCATTTCCGACATAATAGGCTTGATCTGAATTTCATTGATCAACTATAATACCATATGGTTTTTTACTGATTTTCATACTAATTACAATAATTGCCTGATCAATATTGAACACAGAATGACCATAAATGAACACTACTTACAATAATTCTTTCAACGAAATGATGGTCAATGTCTAAATTTTAATACCTAAACAATTGTAGCTTCCATCACAATGTCAAAACGAAAACTTGCTAAAGCTTGCTTTTGGCGAAAAAATAGCTGAGGTACTCATCCAATAAAGCCAATGATAAATCGAGGTTATATCGAGCTTTTTATCTTTTAGATTAATGAAATTAAGTATTCTACGGCTTTGACACTGGCAAAACTTATTAGTGGGTACCTATTAAGCTAGCTACCAGGTCCACCATTCAGCTTTAATGCCAAAATAATTACCCCATCTTTGGCTTCCGAGCAAATCAAGAAAGGGGGAATAGCGTTGCTCAGCGGCAAAGTCGTTATACCGGGCTACCGAGTACACAAAGCGAATTTGGGGGCGAGACCAAATAGAACGCTCTCCCTTCAGAGCCAGTAAAGGCACAATGCTTAACTTAGTCATCCGGTACCAAGGTTGGGTTCCGTCTTGCCGCTGCGAGTAGTTGATTTCACCCTGCAAGTGAAATGCATCGGTAATAAACCTGATACCCCGAAAGCCAATGGTAAAGTCTCTTTTACTGTTGAATACTTCCCGGCCAAAGTAGGTTTCGGCAATATCTCGCGTATCGGCAGCTCCCCGGCTTTCGTTGTATACGGCGTACCCGTTGAGACTGAATTTCGGGGAGAAGTTAAGCAGAAAGTGATCAACCACATGCCACGAATAGGCACTATTGAACTCATTCGTTTCTAAGTTCGGGGCACCAAACGTTTCCCAAGTGCGCGACGAGCCGCCATCGCCGCCGTTGGCAATGCCTATTCCGTAACGGACTCCTATCTGATGAAATGAGCCGGGAAGAAAGGCAAAATCGTTGTGCTGATACTTTAGCCCCAATACCCAGCCAACGTCGCCCGGAAATGAAAGCAGCAGGTTGGTTGAATCCGAAGGATCATTATTTCTACTGGGATCTCCAATGCGGTGAAACTCTCCTAGTGCAGTTAAGAGCTGATTTCTTCCCGTTCTAAAGTCTTGCTCTAGGGTATACACAATTCTACGCCGCAGTTCCAGACTAGGAGTCCCCGAATTAATGTTCAGGAAGAAAAAGGGCGGGACAGTAGCGGTGGTATCGGTAGATGAAATAAAATTGACATGGAATCGGGTGGCTTTATATTCTATCCCAAAACCTTGGCCGGAATGATCATTGAAGTAGAAATAATCAGCCATATGCACATCACCGCCCCGATAAAGCCGGGCACCAACCCAGATATTCATGACTATGGTTAGTATGTTTCTGGCAACTAGGTACATTTCAGGCAACACAATGGTCAGCCCC
>CAKZYJ010000497.1 GCA_937884755.1 uncultured Flammeovirgaceae bacterium | reverse complement strand
ACTGGATAAATTCCAGACGAATTATCTGTATTAACCCCCTGGGGCCAATGAAAGAACATACCAAACATATCTAACAACCATCTATCTTGCCCAACTTCCCTGAAACGCGGCCACTCCGTAAATACACCCGATTCATGTTCAAAAGTATGACTTGCTTTGGGAAGTAGGTAGGTGTGCCAATTGCCGTTATCCAAGACTTTTAGCCGTAATGATCGCTTATCCCATCCAATGGCCCAAACCGGTTCGCTTTCGGTTTGATTTCCACTTAATCCACCTGGGCCGCTTACGTCCGTATACTGACGGGCTTCAATAACTTTCCAGTTTTCCCCATCGTATTCAGCTAAAATCCCGGTATTCTCCGGATCATCCTGATCTTTATACCGAGTTTCGTACCCTTCTTCCAACATATTAGCTACTTCCGGGTTTTTCCTGGGCGATTTCCAATAGGGCGATGGGGCATCATGTAATCCGTTGTTGGCCACCACAAATTTCCCCTGACCTACATACGCCCCCTTTCCGTGCCATCCCGGAACCGGCTTGTTGTGAAGTTTGGTGACGGCCAACGAATACACATCCACTTCATACCAGATGCCTTCCATATCGTAAAAATATACCATACTATCCGGTGAAGTTAGGTGTCGGGTTGTCGCCGTGAGGCGCCCATATTTACGGTCCGGAAACTTTGCGACGCGGACGGTGCCATCTTCCCGAATAAAATACGGCCCAATAATCAATTGCTTACTTTCCTGGTGAATCATTCGGTTGGCGTGCGTACCCCCTACACTTTCCGGGCGAATGGTCTTATGTAGGTTTTCATCAATTTCGTATAGTTTGTCGGAGCTTCCTCGTAGGGCATGACAGGTATAGGTAATGCCCCAAAGCTGACCACCCCACGGGACAAGGGCTCCGATACCAGCTTCACCAAAGTTGTTCTCCATGCCTTCGTAATTGTACATAACCAAGTTTGGATAGATTCCACTGATTTTTAGCTTTTGGGCCAGTACAGATACCGAGAGAATTAGTGATAGCGCAGTCAGTAGCAATTTTATTCTAACATAGAACTTAGTGTTATTCATAGTTCGACTTTTTAGTAATGTTGTTTTTCCTGCTGTAAAGTATTTTGCAATTGTTGAACTAGTTGGTCGTAAGCTGAGTCATTGATTAAGTTGCTAAGTTCATAAGGGTCTGTTTTCAAATCATAAAGCTCTCGGAATACTATTTCCGTGGTGTTTGTCTCACTGTAGGTTTCAATATATTTGTAGCGATCTGTGCGTAGGGCAGCCAAGGGGTAACTACCCAACTGGGGAGTGGGGGCCTGATAGTAAATATGAGCCCTTTTTTCTGAACTCTTCTTTTGTCTCAGGGCAGTCAACAAACTTTTTCCGTGGAGTCTGGATGGCTTCTTCTCCTTCACTATATCCAGCAGGGTGGGTAAGATATCAATGTTCAGCACCAAATCCTGATTTGTGCCCGCTTTAATACCAGGCCCATTAATAATCAGCGGTACGCGTATAGACTCTTCGTAAGCTAGCACTTTGCTGGTAAACAGATGATCGCCAATAAACCAGCCATTGTCGCTCATAAAAATGATGTAAGTGTTGTCCGCATTGGGCAATTCACGTACTTTGGCTAGCATTTGGCCCATGGCAGCATCCATTTCGGTGATAGCTGCGTAGTAGCGCTTGGTTTGCTGCAGCAAGGTATCCGGATATTCGTAGCCGTAACTTAGTGCCTGCTGCCGATGTCGGCCACTGAGCAAGTATTCTGGTTTGCCTTCTAGGTTTTCATCTGGCCAGCTTTTAGGTACACTAACTTTACGATCATTGTAGCGAGCCAGTGTTGCATTAGTTACGTCCCAATTAAATTGATTATCTAGGTGGGGAAGTTGTGGACAATAAAACAAGAGGTACGGTGCTTTTGTGCTTTGACTCTTCTCCAGAAATTCAATAGCCTTTTTGGCATTATAGTCCTCAATAAAGCCTTCAGTGATGTTTTCTTTCCCTTCTTCTATGACAGTGCGGTTGTACCAGGGACCGTTCGAGAAAAAATAGCGAGCAAAATCGAACCCCAATGACTTTGGATCGTCGGCTAAGTGCCATTTGCCAACTAACCCGGTTTGGTACCCCAGAGCTTTAAGTAGTTGGGCAAATGTTCGCTCTCCTTGGTTTAAATGCACCTTGCCAAAGGTAGTTACCCCATTGGCACTTCCGTATCTTCCAGTTAGTAGTGCCGCCCGACTAGGGCTACAAATGGATAAAGTGACAAAAGCGTTCTCAAAGTACATGCCCGAAGCACACAGGCTATCCAGCGTTGGAGTGATAGCAGTATTATATGTCCGGCACCCCAAAGCGTCGTAACGCTGATCATCAGAATAAATAATGACAAAGTTTGGTGCGGAATCTCTAATCGCCTGAGCTTCGGTGTATTGTAGAGTTGCTAAAGTCAAATAAAGAAATACCAGATTATAAAACGGCATATATTGATTTTTTACTTAGTTGTACTCTAACCAAGCGGTAGCCTGGCAGTCGCTACCACTACGGAAACGAATCCAGCGGCTCTGGAAATGACCGGGAAACGTATGCTCATATGTTTCACCCGGAGCTACGGTCACTTCCTGGTAAATCATCCAGGGGCCGTGCCCTACGGGTTCTACCTCAATGCTGAACGTTACTGGCTCGTCTGATTGGTGGGAGAGCGTAAGACTGCGCTGATCGTAAAAGCCAATCAGGTAAGGATCAGAAGGTTCATCAGCTTGAACGGATGTACCTTTCCAAGGGCCACCTCTTCCGATGGGCTTGCCTAGCTTCCACAGATCATCGATAGCCCCCACCCAAACAGCCGCTTTACCATCTTCCGAGCGAATAACGTGCTTATTACCTTCGCCTGCTTCCGCATCAATCCCGCTCATGACCAATAACCCTCGGTAGCTAGCGTAGTCGTGAACGCGGTAGTTATGCGAACTGATAGGGCGAATTTTGGCAAAGCCATCAGCGTTTTCAGCCGGAAGCTCATAAAAAGTACCGTGGCAGTTCATCAGGTCGCGTTCGGTAGCCACTTCCCGGTCAATTCGTAATACACCCTGGTTCGTTAGCGACGAGTAGGCTTCATGGCCTAAGGGTAACCGCCAGCGCCGCTCCAGATCATCTATAACCAGGACCGAGGACTCCTCGATGGTGATCACCTGCTCAGGAATCGCAAATTTTTCGGTAATAAATGCCTGGGTGGTATCATCTTGTTTAGCTACTAGTTGAAGGGCTGAATCCAGTTCGTAGTAGCCTACATCTTGTTTCCCGGTTTCGTCAAACACTATACTGCTGATGCCCAACGCCCGCCGATCATTGCCCAGCCCGTACAACAAACCACCTATCGCTTCGCTTTGGTTGACTAAAGCCAGTCCAGTGAACATAGCATCGGGCTGGGTGGAACGCTCATCTTCATCGGTATAGAAGAAGTGGGTCGTGGCTTGGGTAGGGGCATCGCTGACCACCCTTATCCATTCACCGAGGGCGTCCGGCGCTAAGGCTACTAACTGACTGCTTTGGCTGTCTACGTTGACCATCTGTAGTGTCTGCCAGTCCCCGCTTCCTGCTAGGTCAACTTCTAGGGTGAAACTCACCGCTTGCTCGTCTCCGTTGTGCAGCCAGACAGCCCGTTGGGGCCATCCAGCCAGTAAGAAAGGTTCGGAAGGTGTATTAGCCGCTACTTCCTCGTCTAGCCAAACCGACCCTTCGGCCGTAGTAGGACCCAATTTGTCGGGAGTATCAACATCGGTGAACCACAAATTAGAATTGGACTGGCCTGGTCCTTCTATTGTTCCTTTTACCTTTCGTTTATTGAGGAACTCTTTCTGAGCAGAGTCATCACATCCAAATACCAATTGATTATTCCAGCGAGTGAAGTCGCCAATGACTTTCAGGTAGGCGGAGCGGGGGCGGATGCCCGCCGTTTGCCCCACCGCAAAGGTAGTGGGGAAACGCCAGAACATACCGTGCATCGTCATCAGGTAGTCGGGCTGATCAAGAGTACCCACATCGCGGATGCGGGGCCACTCAGTATTCCAGCCGTGGGCACCGTCGTAGCTATGGCTGGCTTTGGGTAAACGATAGAACGACCAGCCCTGTTGGGCATCTCGTACTCCGAGTAGTACGGATTTATGATCCCACCCGGTAGCCCAGATAGGATCGGTTTCGGGATTGGAGTTGCCGTAGATGCCACCGGGCCCGGTAACCTCTACAAACTGATTACGACGCACTTCTTGCCAGTCTTGTCCGTTCCATTCCGCTAACACCCCCGACTCAATATCAAATTGGCTAAGTGCTTCAGCACCAGATTCTCCATTGTTGGAATACACCATGACTCCCTGTCCTGAGTAGAGTCCTTTCCCATGGGCACCAGACAAAAGTTCACCAGCATGATTATTAGCAACATCACTTTCTTTAATGCTCTTGACATTACCATCTTGGTAAATCATAGTAGTTGCTAAGGTATGCACATCCACTTCATAAAATCCCTCTTCCATGGTACCCATATAAATCATTTCTTCAGGCTTAGTCAGATGGCGAGCGGTACCTGTGTAGCGACCGGGGGTTTCGGAATAGGGAATAACTCGCACCCCTCGATCAGCATCAATCACGTAGGGACCAATGAATAACTGCTGGCTTTCGCGATGAATAAGTCGGTTAGCCGGAGTGCCCCCCACACTCTCGGGGCGTATAATTTGGCGAAGATCAGGCGTTATTTCGTATAGCTTATCCGAGGAACCGTTAGGTAAATGAGGGCCATACGTAATTACCCACAACCGTCCGGCCCAAGGTACTACCGCTCCGGTACCGCATTCACCTTCGTTATTATAATACGCCAAGTGGGGATAGATACCACTGATAGAAGGGTATGCCTCACGGGAATACTCCTGAGCAGAAGCAGAAAACTGATGCAATAGTACTAGTGCGAAAACGAAGAGTATATTTTTATAATTGCCAGCTAGCATTTCTTTTCGTACCATTAATAATCAGGGTTCTGGGTAAGATTGTCATTTAACAGAATATCATCGGCGGGAATGGGCCAGAGATACATTCGCTCTTGAAAGTTATATTCTTCTAGCAAACGGGCAAAGCCATTATCAATTAATTGTTGCGCCTTCAAATCAACCAAGCCATTCTCGTCTATCTCGGGTAAGATTTGGTTGCTGAACGGCCACTGGCTACGATCCTGATCCTGAGGTTCGGGTAATCCTACTACTAGCTGATCCAAAGCTTGCTCAGCTAATCGCCACCGGCGAAGATCTTGGAACCGTAGGGCTCCTTCGAACATCAATTCTACCCGTCGTTCCCGGCGAAGGCGCTCCCTTAGGCCTACCTGATCAGTTTCCGTAATAGCGGGATAGCTAGTAACATCCTCTACCGTGGTGCCGTAGGCTCTAGCTCTAAGCTGGTTAAGGGCCTGACGGGCGACTTCTAAATTCTCGCCTAGTTCAATCAGAGCTTCGGCGTACATGAGCAAAATATCCCCGTAGCGCAGAATAATTATGTTTCGGTCGGCGGCGCGGTTGTCCGCCCATGATTGTTCCACGCTCTTTTTCCAGACTAAACCCGTAAAAGAAGCGAAGATAGCCACTGAGCGCGTATCGTTGTTATTCACTACCGTGTTGGTAGTGGTATTCAGGGTAGTTACTGAATCGGGGTGTGGTTGGTAAATGTAGCCCAGCCAGTCTGAACCAAATTCTACAATAGTTTGAGTGAGACGGGGATCACGATTGGCAAACGGTTCCAACGGATTGTACAAAGGAGATTCATCAATGGTAAGACCGTCGGTACACTCAAAGATACTGATCGCTTCCCAGGTCGGCATATTAGCTCCAAACCCCCCCGCATTACGCGTGATAATGCCTCGAGCTCCTCCCTCAAAGTTCC
>CAKZYJ010000496.1 GCA_937884755.1 uncultured Flammeovirgaceae bacterium | reverse complement strand
GCCGAAGACTATGAGGACCCTTCTACATTTAAAGCTAACCTGAGCTACACCCGTCTGATCTCAGATCGTTTCAGCGTAACGGTTAATGGACTTATTAGTCGCACCTGGAACAACTACGTGTATCAAGAACGCAACTTAGTAGATGAACCGTTCTTTCGTATTGCCCGAGAGGGTAACCGAGGAGTGTTTGTTCCGGCTGAAACTATTAACGAGGCGGGACGCAACAACTGGCTGGATTCTCGCAAGACCGAACGAGCCGGTCGGGTGCTGGAGATGACTTCTGAGGGAGAATTAGACCAAATGGCCATCATCGTAGAGGCCAACTACCGTATTGGTAAAGATGGTTACATCAGTGCCAGCTACACTGCCAATCGGGCTAAAGATAATTCGTCTTACAACTGCTGTGTGGCCAACACCTCCACTTTTTTACCCGTCAAAGATGACCCGCGTGAACTGAACTATGGTTTCTCCGATAATCACTTTAACTCTAAGTTAGTTGTTAACTTCTCCAGTCCGAGTTTCAAAGGCTTTACATTAGGCGCCACCCTGATTGGTTCCGGAGGAACGCGCTATTCGCTACATGCTGCCGGTGGTGGGAGTAGTCTAAACGGTGATTTCAATCTACGCAATGATTTAGCCTTTATTTTTGATCCAAATGATCCTAGTACTCCCGAAAATATTCGAAACGATCTACAGTCAGTGCTGAACGACGCCGACATTACGGATGGCTTTAAAGAATACATACGGGAAAGTTTTGGTGGAGTACCCGAACGAAATGGTGGCGTTAACCCTTTTGCCGCTACTCTAGATTTACGGCTCATCAAGCGCATTACCTTATTTGGCGATCATGGATTAGAGCTCTCAGCAGATATGTTTAACTTCACTAACTTCCTCGATAGAGATTGGGGTGTGACCCACAACTACGGACGAAGACAAAACTTTATGCGTATCCAAAGCTTTGATCAGACTACTCAAGAGTACGGCTACACTGTGAATACGCGACAAGGGCAAGAGCCTATTAATGGTACCCCTTGGCGCTTGCAACTTGGCTTACGCTACGATTTCTGATTTTTCACTGTCTGCTAAATAGTAGCTGCCTAATGATTCCAACATCGTTAGGTAGCTATTTATCTCCGTAAGAGACCATAAGCTTTACTCTAAATTCAGGAAATTCTCTATATTTTTTCCGCTTCTTTAAGAATTGAGTCAGCCAGAGGAAACGTTTCTTGGTCCTGATTCGTTGATAGACAAATACCAATTAAAGAATGGCGAAATCGCGAGACACTTTTAGTAAAAAAGAAAAAGAAAAGAAACGTTTAAAAAAGAAGCAGGCAAAACAGCAGAGAAAAGAAGAGCGACAAGAGAATTCTACAGGTAGTAGTCTCGACGATATGATTGCCTACGTAGACGAAAACGGAAACCTGACCGACACTCCCCCCGATCCGGAAAAGAAAAAGAAAATTAAAGCTGAAGACATTGTAATCGGCATTCCTCCGAAAGAGAAAGAAGAAACTTCGGCGGTACGCACCGGCCGGGTTGAATTTTTTAATGATGAAAAGGGATACGGCTTTATTAAAGATACCGAAACCCAGGAGAAATATTTTACCCACGTTAGCGGACTACTAACTGACATTCAGGAAGGCGACATTGTAACCTTTGAGCTTGAACAGGGCATGAAGGGCATGAATGCCGTTCGGGTTGATAAATAACCGGGCTATTGGCTCAACATCTTGCCCATATTGCCCTCGTTGTAGCCGATTATGACGAGGCTATCAATTTCTATACCAAGAAGCTGAATTTCAAGTTATTAGAAAATACTCTGCTTACTGAAAACAAGCGTTGGGTACGTGTAGCTCCGCTTGGTTCCAGCGGTTGCGCTTTGTTGCTAGCGCAAGCCGCCAACGATGAGCAAAGAGGTAGAATTGGCAACCAGACCGGCGGAAGGGTTTTTCTATTTTTACACACTGATGATTTCTGGCAAGACTACCACCGAATGAAAGACGCCGGGGTGCAGTTTACCGAATTACCTCGTCAGGAAGCCTACGGCATCGTAGCCGTTTTTACCGACCTTTACGGAAACTTATGGGATTTGATAGAACCCCAGCAAGAAAGTTAGTATCTTAACTGAAAGAACCCAGCTGACAGCGCTGCTTAAGCTGGTTTTCGCTGATACTAACCACCTAAACTACTCATCCCATGACAACCTATCTATCCCGCCTTCTGCTGTTGGGTAGCATCACTATGGCCATCGTATCCTGCAAAACTAACCTACTGGTGATTGAAGATGTGTTGCCTACGGCTCAGTTCGAGGGCTTTGAACCTAGAATCAATCAATCCAGTTTCACCAACTTCGATCTGGAGATGAATGTAGCCTACCGCTTTCGTAATCCCTACCCCCAGCCACTGCCTATTCCTACCCACCGTATGGGAATTAAGCTGAATGAAGAAGAGCTACCCAATTTATGGGTGGAGGTAGACACAATCGTACCGGCCAATAGTGGCATCCGGGTGGTGTACCCCTTTCGGATTAACCGAAGAACATTAGCCCCGGTATTAGGTAGCCAGGGCCAGTTTACCTTTCATACCTCCATCGATATCGATATTTCGGAGTTTACCGATTTGCTACCCAACTACCAACTAAATGTAACCGATAAATTCAGTATTGATTCCTCCGCCTACGCCCCCTTACTGAAAGAACTGGCTAAGCGGAAAATTGACAAGCGAACGCTTACATTGGAAAAATCTATTCCGGTAAAAATTCCGGCCCCACCCTCCATCAGTAAATCTACCGACCCTATCCAGGTAGAGTGGATTGGTAATGGCTGGAATGCTATTGATTTAAACGCCCTTAAAGAAACCCTTACTCCTTTTGGCGACTTACTTATTGGGGGAGAGCTTGGGCAGTTGACCAATCCTTTTGTAGAGGCAATGCTAGAGACCGATGTGGTTTTTCCTACACCAACCCTAACGTGCTGGGACTGTACTACCACCATCAACATTTCCGAACAGGCGCTGAACCTAGTCCGCCCGTTCGATCCTCAGATTGATAACAAGTGGGAAGACCTGACTGATTTACTATATATTGAAAATTCCTTCTCAGCGTCCGACTACTTTGTCAACAACTTTTTAAAGGAGGTAAACCCTAACGCTCCGGCTATGTGGGGGACATTCACCAGCGGCTGGGAAACGTTCAAGAATACTGAGTTGCCCGAGAGTTTGCCTTCATTAGAAACCAGGGGGTTCCGGCTGTCTATTCCCTTTGTTTTCCGTAATGAAAACGATTTTCCGATTAGCGTGCCTTTATTCCGCAGCAGTGCTTTTCTGGCCAGCGGCGAACCCTTCTCCATTCAGCTCCGCCCGCAGGATATGGCAGACGTGCCGCTAAACCAATTGCCCCAGCAGCAGGCCCAGATTCCGGCCAACCAAGCCCGAACGCTGTACGTAACATTCTCGCTCAACTGGACCGATTCAGCTAGCGGCATCTACGGTTTCATTAGCGGACAACCGCTATCACCCAACCTGCAAGGAGTGATGAGTTACGACTTTGGCTACGGCCCGCTTTTTCTAAAGTACGATTTGTCTAACCTAAACCTGGATCATAGCACCCCTGACGATTAGTGCCGTAATGAAATTACTGAGAGGTTTTCAGCTATAGAAATTTGTTTTTTCAGGGTTACTGAACATTATTATAGTTTAGTTTGTAATACGGCAGATAGTCTATCAACTCAATGCAGCATCCTCCAATACCTAATAACGAACAAGAAAGGCTAGCAGCTCTACAAGCCTATCAAATTCTGGATACCCTGCCCGAACAGGATTTTGATGACATCACTCGCATTGCCTCCGAGATTTGCGGCACCCCTATTTCGCTGATCACGCTGGTAGACGAAAACCGGCAGTGGTTTAAATCCCGGAAGGGCGTAGATGTAGAAGAAACACCGCGAGAAATAGCCTTTTGTGCGCACGCTATTGCCCAACCTGAAGAAATGATGCTGGTTGAAGACCCACAGCACGACGAGCGCTTTCATGATAATCCACTGGTTATCGGCGAACCACACGTGCGGTTTTACGCTGGCGTTCCACTGGTTAACCCGGAAGGACACGCTCTAGGTACGCTTTGCATTATCGATAATGAGGAACGGAAAATCACTGCCCAGCAAATAGCTTCGCTGAAAGCACTGGCCAATCAGGTAGTAGCTCAATTTGAATTGCGTCGGAAAAACGAGGAGTTACAGCGACAACAGAACACCCTGGAAGAGGCCAACCAAGCATTAGAAAACTTTGCTCACAGCGCAGCGCACGATTTAAAAAGCCCGCTACATAATATTATTGGTCTAACCAAACTCCTACAATCTCAGCTACCGGCTGGTACCACAGCTAAAGTATTAGATATTGTGAATCACCTGGGTGTTTCGGCTCAGCGGTTGAAGAATATGGTGGATAACCTGTTGGAGTTTGCCCGCATTTCGGAAATTGCCAATGAGATGCAAGAACCGGTAAATGTAAAGTACGTGATAGAAGAGATACAATCCTTGCTTACTGTGCCACCCGGTTTCCGCTTCCATTATCCCGACCTAGCGCAGCGAGTGATTACTTCTCGTACTGCCTTGCACCAGATACTGTTCAATTTAGCAACTAATGCAATAAAGTATAACGATAAGGAAGAAGGACTCGTTACCCTGGAAACGGCGGAAGACGAAACCCACTATATCTTTCGGCTGAGCGACAACGGGCCGGGTATTCCGGAGAAAAACCACGAAGCTATATTTGATATGTTCGCCACCTTTAGCCGTACTGACCGTTTTGCGCAGCAGGGCACCGGGCTTGGATTGTTTATTGTGAAGAGACTAGTTAAGAAACTGGACGGAAATATTAGTGTCAGCTCACAACCGGGTAAGGGGGCTGCCTTCACTTTTACAATAGCCAAACCTAAGAATTAACCCACCATTTTCACTTATTTCATTACATGCTTTCCCTCAACCGAGGGATATTGGATGGAATCACAAAAATAAAAGCAAAGTGATAAGTAAATATGCCTGTTTTTCCGGGGATATTCGTAGATCACTGTCACTTTAGACTTACACAACAGATAAATTACGCTATCTCTTCCTTCCCCCCACCAGAGAAACCATCCCGTTCCTAGTCTTTTCCCCCATCTTCTTCACTGAAAAGGCAAAATGGTACAAACTGTTTTGGAGCACTACGTAGTTTTTGTGCAAAAAAAACCGGAATTATGAAATTCCTTCGTTTTATCTTGCATAGAAATGGATCATAATAATTGAGTCTTTAACTCTGAATAGATTTTCTCTGATGGTATCCGCTATTATATGACAACCATAGAATTATTTCTCTACTAAAATAGATGAAGTATGATCTACAAAATATGTAGGAAAATAAATATAATATGTGCGATAATAACTTCAATCCTTTTCTTGGATCTACTAGTACTTCCAACAATTGAAAAAAGTGAGAAAATTATCTCTAGAGAAGCAGAATATTACTATAACAGTCAAAATTATGGAGGAGTCGTTAGAGTAAAGTCAGAATATAGGCTGGTCACAACAGAAAATTACAGATATCCAATAGAAACATATCAACAGTTTGAATACTGGAAATGTGACTCTATTCGCCTCCATGCTACTCCAATTCTAAGGCAAGTCAATACCGGATTTATCAAGCTAGAAGGAAAAGAGTACGAATTACCGTCAAAAGGAAGCATTTTTCGAGACCTCTTTTTTGTTCCAATTATCTTTGGACTGTGTTCAGTTTTGGGTGTTCTATTAAAAAACAATGAGGAGCAAACAATAAATTTTGGAATAATGAATGTGATAATGCTACTGGTACTTTTGTATGTAATGAGAGTATTCTAAAAGTCACTAACGTCGCACTACTCATAGCGGAATAAGCTATTATATACATTATGTATACTGCTATACCTTCTATTATTTAGTTGCGCGACTACAGTGCAAGACATATTAAATTACAAATGAAAAAACTCGCACTATTGATATTCGTCTCATTTACCAGCTTTAATGACATATATGCTCAAAATGAGAGCGTTATTGTTTCCGGAACCAGAGTATTCATGATTCCACCGGAAGGCTTCTCAAGCGGCAAGAATTTCCTGGGCTTCCAAAAAGGTGATGAGGCTTTAATTAATATTATGGACCTGAATGGTGGAAATTTTTATACCAATACCGCTACCTTCGATCGCGATAAGTTTGAAGCAGGTGGGATCACTGTATTTGATTTCAGAGAAATGACTATTGACGGTTACCCCGCAAAATATGTAGTCATGCAAGGTGAACCAACAGTGATTACTGTGAATCTTGTATTTGGTGATTCAACATTCTCGACGATGATAACGGGTATGTACCCGGTACATGATGAAAGCCTGGGAAACGAAGTCAAGCAGTCTATTTTGTCAGCTTCCTATAATAAAGACGTCGTTGTGGATCCTTTTGTATCAACTTTTTTCAGCTTAGATGATACTGAAACTGATCTAAAATTTTCCCAATCCAGCGCTAATATGTTCATCTATACAATTGATGGACAAACCGAGAATAATGAGAATAAGCCAATGATGTTAGTCATACCGCTACCCAACGATGACACACTAACCCCAAAACAAACATCAGAGCAAATGATGACTAGTTTGCAAGGAAAAGGGCTTGAGAGTGTAGAGTATATTAGTAATTCTGATTCAGCAATAAATGGGTATAAAGCCTATGAACTTATTGCTAAGGGAAAGATGAATGGAGTTGAAGCTAATGTCTTTATTCAAACCATTGTTAACGGAGAGAATCAAGTCATTATTCAAGGCATACATGAGGGTGGCGATTTTAATCCGGAAAGCTTTAGAAAACTGAGCAGTACTGTACAGATTGATTAGATGATATGAATTGTAGTACAAGCCAAGTATCTATGCATACCTGAATACTTGAGTATATAGATTCAGTAGATTGTTGCCAATCTCTTACATAGCTATTTGGCTTTACCTCAAATTTTAAAGTATATAGCTTCTAACTCAACAACTATTCCTATGAAAGCTGCCGTTCGCACCCAATACGATCCTCCGGAGGTACTGAGCATTCGGGAGGTAGATATGCCTGAACCAGAAAGCAACGAAGTCCGGGTGAAAGTACAGGCTACTACGGTAAACCGCACCGATTGCGGCATACTGTGGGGCAAACCGGCCATTATTCGGCTATTTACCGGACTATCAGTACCTAACCTCACCAGCACCGGCACTGATTTTGCCGGAGAGGTAGAAGCCATAGGGACAGAAGTTATTCGCTTTCAGGTGGGCGACCGGGTTTGGGGTTTTGACGATAATGGGCTGGCATCACATGCTCAGTATATGACTATTGCTGAAGACAAACCAATTACTACCATTCCCGAAGGCATTTCTTACGAGCAGGCTACGGCTAGTGCCGAAGGCGCACACTACGCTTATAACTTCATCAACAAAGTCAAACTTCAGCCCGATAGTAAAGTGATGTTTAACGGAGCCACTGGGGCGATTGGCTCGGCCGCTTTACAGTTTCTGAAGTACCACGGAACTTACGTCACCGCTACGGCCAATACCAAAAACATAAACCTGATACAATCGCTAGGAGCCGATCGGGTGATTGATTATGAGCAGGAAGACTTTACACTGGACTATGACGGGTACGACTTTGTGTTTGATGCTGTGGGCAAAAGTACTTTTGGCAAGTGTAAGCCTCTACTGAAATCGGGCGGAGTCTATATTTCTTCGGAATTAGGACCGGGCGCCCAAAATCCGTTTCTGGCGTTAGCTACTCCTCTGTTGAGCGATAAGAAAGTGCGCTTCCCGGTACCGCTTAACGTGCCTCGCAGCCTGGAATTTACCCGGAAACTACTGAGAGAAGGGAAATTCCGCCCCGTTATTGACCGTACTTATCCATTGGAAGAAATATGCAAAGCCTTTGAGTACGTACACTCCGGTCAGAAAACGGGTAATGTAGTTATTAAAATGAACAACAATTGATGGGGATGAGATTGATAAAGTACAGCTTTTTGGTAGGAGGATTATTATTGATATTCGGCGGTAACTCCGCATCAGGTCAGGATGGCTATCAGCCTGGCTACGTAGTACTGGCAAACGGCGATACACTCTCCGGTCTGGTGATGGATCGCAAAGAAACCATTATCGGTACGGAGTTACTCTCTAAAATTCGCTTTAAACCCACCGACCGCAAAAGGCGCAAGAAATATCGCCCCCACCAACTAATTAGCTATCAGGTAGGCAACGCTACTTACGCAAGCCACCCTATTCGCCCTAAAGGAATAAGCCTGCTGGATGCTTACTACGAAATTGATCCCGCCGAGGGCGAATGGACTTTTCTGCGGGTGGTGAGCCGGGGCAACCTAACGCACTATCAGATGGAATGGGTAGATGAAGACGACAGCAGTGTGGAGTCAGCCGACTTCTTCCGTAAGACGAATGAGCAATTATTAGTCAGGGCTACCCAGGGTATTTTTGGCCTCAAGCGAAAAAACCTGATCAAGTACTTTCAAGATTGCCCCTCGCTTCAGCAGAAGATTAAAGAAAAAGCATTTACCTATCCCTCTGAGGTAACCGATTATTACAATCAGCATTGCTCTGAGTAGACGTTGGCAACTAATCTACTTACCGTACATTACGAAGAAGCGCTGGCCGTTCAGAAATATTTGATCCTGATCGATGGATAAATTAACCCGAAGAGGATCGTGTTTTTTGAAGTTAAGCACCAGCGTAGCTTCCTGACCGCTTCCTTCCACCTGCCAGGTACCTTTGTTGTTTCCCCAGTACTCACCCTTCTTCTGATCAACCAAACCTCGCTGCTCAATTCTACTTTTGAATTTACCATCGGCTTGTAAATGTACCTCGTTGACATCTTTGCGGTTCTTGTAGTTTCGTTGGTTGATAGATGCCAGATACTTTCCACTTAGAAATGTCAGCCAATCGAAGTTAGCATAGCGGGTACTTTCACCGGGTTCCTTCAGCACGGTATTATCTACCAACGTAGATAGCTGCTGTTTGAACTGATCAAAGTTCTTGTCTCGGGATGTCAGAAAAAAGCCAATACATTTACCGTAAGCACCGCAACGGGCTTCTACGTAGGCCTGGTAATTTTCTGGGTTAGCCCCTACTATATCCACATCGGCGTACATAATATCGTCCCGGTATTTTACCGGATCGGTAACGATTACCTTCAAGTTATCGGTGAGCGTTAGTCCTTCCTGCCAACCCTCACGGATATTATCTATTGAGTTCTCGGAAGCACGAACAAAAACCCGGGTATCGCCGTCTTTTTGCGAAGTTAACAGAAACAATTCGGTATCTTGCGGAAGTACTCCGTACCAACCCTCTGGTACCTGGGCCTGAATCCCATAAATGGGTGAATAAATAGTATCGCCCGGTTGGTACATTACTCCCGAATGCACCCGCTCTTGCGCATAAGAAGATGAAAATATACCGATGAAGAATACTGATAATAGTATGTGGCGCATAATCATTTTGTTTTGCTATATCTGGTCTAGATTATGTAATTAATGCTTTAACTCGATTGTTTTTTCACTCTTAGCGGAGCGGATAGCCGCATCCAGAATTTCCATCACCACCAGGTTATTTTCTAGAGCGGAAAGATCAGTGGGCTTCACCTGAATGTCTCCTCGAACTACTCCGGCTAGGTAAGCAAATGGATCGTCGTAGGGCGTTTTTAGCGCTTCGGCTTCCAGGGTTTGTTCGCTTTCCTTTTCGCTAGGGCGAAAGCGCATGTTGGTAGCGTTGAGCGCATGCACGTAGCCAGTCTTGCCGTACACTTCCATATCCTTCCGACTCACCGGCCAGTTCCACGAGGCCTGAATCACTCCCTGGGTCTGCGGATAGGTGACAATAATCGTGGCCTCATCGTCTACCTCCGGATAAATGTCCGGTTTGATCTGCTGAGTTACGGCGGTTACCGAGGTGGGGCGTTCGCCCTGCATCAGCCAGGTAATCAAATTTGCTCCATAGCAACCAAAATCGGTGAGAGCCCCAGCTCCGTTCCACTTAGGGTCAGTAAGCCATACCAGAAACTCCTCATTCACGCCAATTTCTTTAGGCCCCGGATGTCCATCGTGCACTACCACTTTTCTTAGGTCACCAATAGCATTTTCTTCGTGCACTAGCCGGTAGGCTTCGTGGTTACTGCCGTACCAGGTGGTTTCGTAATTCGTAAGCAAGTGGATGTTATGCTCCTGAGCTAACCTCGCCATTTTTTCAGCATGCTCCAGACTTACGGCCAGTGGCTTTTCTACCATGACGTGTACACCGCGCGGCGCGCAGGTTTCTACTACACTTAGGTGATCGTAGATAGTATTAAAGGCAGTTACCGCTTCGGGCCGGGTTTCTTTCAGCATGGTTTCCAGATCGTCGTACACCAAATCCATGGAGTAGCCGTGGCGAGTGGCATAACGTTGGGCCAGCTCCCGGTTAGGCTCTACAATGCCCACAAGTTCAATGTCGCCCCTATCCTCGCGGCCCAGTATCCAGTGTACGTGCGTATGTACCAGCCCTACCACTCCTACCCGAAGCGGTTTATCGGAGGATGATTGGGCCGAGGTTTCTAAAAAAGTAATCAGGATTAATAACGTAGCTAACCATTTCATCTTCCAAGTTTACGAAGAATACCAAGAAGCTGCCACCCTTAATAGCTTTAATGAATTTACTGAGGAAAAAATATTTTCTGGAAATATTAACTCTTTTTTGATTACAAAAAAAGATTAGATAGATACTAATATTCAAAACACTTCAACCAAACACTGTGGCTATGAAACGGTCAGTATACTCTTCACTTTCTGCACTAAGCCCACACTCTACCCTGAGTGGATATCAGTTAGTTTTAGTCTTACTATTTACGCTATCTCTCGCTCGGGCTACTGATAACACCGTACACGGCCAATCCTTTTCGTGGTCACTCTACGCCAAAAATAAAAACAACAGTACCGTAACCTCTGTTGCTTCCAATGATGCCTATGTATTGGCCAGCTATAACGGTACCGCCACCTACAGTACGTATACTTCTAATAGTCTGAACAGCTCCCTTGACATTCCTAGCTCACTGGAACTGTCAATATACCCCAGCCCGTACTTCGATCAAACTACCATGAGCTTTATAGCACCAGAGGACGGAGTTGCTCACCTGGCCATATTTAACATTACCGGAGCACTGGTAAAAGAAGTATTCCGGGGAGAGGTAAAAGCGGGGCAATCTTACCGATTTACGGCTGACGCCGCCGATTTTAAGGGATCACTCTACATTAGCAAACTGACAATGGGCGAACAGTCCAGTCATAAAAGGCTTCTGCTCAAACGTTAAAAACTACTACCTTGAGCAATGAGCGCGGCGTTTCTGATGCCGCGCTCTTTTTTTACCACCCCTTACGATCTTTCAGCGACTGAATGTGGGCTACGTGGTGCTTTCCGTGCCAGGCGTAGAGCGCTAGCATGGTATCCAGCCGAATTACTTTATTAGTTTCGGGATGCACCAGGGCGCGAGCGTAGTCTTTGTCGCTCATAGCCCGCAGCAGCAACAACCAGCGCTGGTGAATGGCCTCCAGTAGTTGTAATGACGGCTCTACCGGAGCTGAGGAGGCATCAGGTAATTCTGCCCAGCGGTCTTCGTAATAGGCTTTAATGGTTGGTTGCTCTTCAGTGAGCGTCCAGCGGAATCGCACATAGCTATTGGCATGGCTGTCGGGTACGTGGTGCACTACCTGCCGCAGTGTCCAACCACCTTCTCGGTAAGGAGTATCCAGTTGTTCGTCAGATAAACCAGTGATAGCATTTCGCAATTTTTGCGGATGCTGTTCAATCTCAGTCAAATAGTTCTCCCGATCTTCGCGGGTGATTTCTGCCGGAGGCGAAAACCGTCCGATAGGGTAGCGTAGTGATTCTTCGGTCATAGTATTATGGTACATGGTATTTAGGGTTTTGGCACTTAGGTTGTCTTGGAACGGCATTCAGGCAACCATAGCATGATGTTCAAAGTTAGCCAACCAGTATGAAACTTTAACACTACAATACCCTTATAATAACCCATGAGAATTTCCGGTAAAAGCAATTTCGTTCACCGGTTTACGTAGTTTGTTTGGGTTTTCTTCTTCCCCCAGGTAACCAACGGCCATCATGGCTACGGGATCGTACTCATTAGGAATACCCAAAACTTCCCGAGCTTTTTCGGGGTTGAAGCCAGCCATCTGATGAGCGTACAAATCCATTTCGGTGGCCTTGAGTAACAGAAACCCAATAGCCGTACCCGTATCGTGCCAGGCGTGTCTATTGGGTTTTTCGTTGCGACTAAAGTGCTTCTTGGCTAGACTGAGCATCAGTACGGGGGCGCTTTTGGCCCACTGCTGGTTATGCTCGCTGATGCACGATAATAGCTTCTGGTAAGCTTCAGGATGCTCTTGGGTAGCGTAAATAAATCGCCAGGGCTGTTCGTTAAAGCTAGACGGTGCCCGACGGGCAGCTTCAAATAATTGGTGTAGTTGCTCCTCACTCACCGCCCGATCAGCAAAATGCTTGGGACTAAATCGCTGCTCAATCAGCGTATCTATTGACTTCATAAAAATCAACGTTATAACATGGAAATATAACTGTTGCTAACGGGGGAGAAGGGTGGGAAGGTTGCATTTTAATTACTGACGAGGGATGCTTTACCCTGACTCTCAAAATTCCAAATTCCGTTTGCTATTCTTAGCTTCCTACAACATTTTCCTGACCGGGAGGCGGATAGTCGTAGCTGGTGTCATCAATAACCAGCACCCAGTCTCGTTGAGCATTGGGGGTGCTAAGGGTGTAGCCTGCCCGTTTAAACTTTCCAATATTAATACTGTCGCCTGAACGGGGGTCAAACCACCAAGCCTGATACCTTCGTCCATCCAACTGGCTCAGGTCAATATCCAACGACTGGCTCGGGGGAAGATAGGCAATGATAAAGCCCTCCCCCTGAGCTGCCCTAATTCCCGGCTCAGTAGCGTCTACTACGGCTGAATCGGGTACTAACGTAGTGTACGGACGGGATTCAAACAGTGCTCGCAGGTAACCCATTTGAAAAGCACCCGAATGGTCCAGGGCTTCATACCAGGGAGTACGAGCAGATGAGATGGGCTCTCGGCCCGGTTGCCACATTTGCCAGATATTATGATCGCCGTAGGTGTGACCCAGCCCTCCGGAAAGCACATTCCAGTAGGCTGCTTGTCGAACGTCGGCTTCATCAAACCAGCCATTTTCCGGCTTCCAGTTAATGGGGTGGTCTTCATAGTTGGGTTCTCCGTCTAAAGTAGGTTTTAGCGGGGTTCGCTGTAGGTTACCCAAGTTTACCTGATAATTGGGAATATTCTCCTTACCGTGCCCCGATTGAAACATATTGAAATCCAGCCAATCGTCTTCGTGAAAGAACTCAGCAGAATTTCGTCCGCCCATAGGGTGGTAAGTCATCAGATGCGCCCCGCCGTCACCTTCCGCTAGCCCTTGGGCCATTTGCCGGATAATCTCAAAGTCGTCGGTTTCTTCAGGGATACGGTCGCCCCCAAGAATCCAGATAATGGGTTTGTCGCGGTAGCGTTCCCCCAGAAACTCACCAAAAGCGCGAGCATTTTCAGGGGTAAATACCTCCGGCCCCACGCCCCAGCGTTGATTGAACTTATCGCCCCAGGTAGGCAGCATCCCAATGTACAAACCCAGAGATTCTGCTTTGTTAACGATGAAATCTACGTGAGCAAAATAGTCTTCGTTTGGCTGAGCCGGATCATCGCTCACCAGTGGAGTGTGTCCGTAGGGATTAGGATTGTGCAGGCCATCCAGTTCGGCCAACACCACGGCCTGAATGACGGTAAAGCCTTTGTCAGCCCGGTTTTCCAGATAGTTGGTAGCCTCTTCCTGATTAAGACGATGAAAGAGCTCCCAGGCGGTATCGCCCAGCCAGAAAAAGGGCGTACCATCTTTTTGTACCAGATAGCGTTGGTTTTCGCTCACGCTGAGCGACTGACTGAACGTAAGTGAAGCTAATAATACAAAAGGCAGGATCAGATAACCGATTAGGCGAAGCATAATTACAGAATTAAGGTTGTTATTAATGCTTCTTTAAGATAGGCCATCTTTCTAACATTTTCCACCATTACAGCAGACATAACTCTAAAATTCTACTGAGTCTGAATACAGGAATGGCGATATAATACCATAATATACACTCACTCAATTTGGCAAAATCTCCTTGATTCTGGCTTTCTGAAAAAAAATTATAGAATTAAATGAAGAAGTTGTCTAACGATTATTCTATGCTAAAAGGCACTAAAATACATACTAGCTAAGTACAAAGGAAGAAAATTGTATTTGGTGAGAACATTACTCCTTTTCATCTTCAACATTGAGTGACAAGCGATCATATAGTCAGTTCAATATCAAACCTTTATTTTTGCACTTTTCTAATAATACCCAATAATGGGTATTTTCTGTTTCTTTAAAACATCTTATTTTGTTTGAGTTAAATTTAATTAACTATCACCTGAACCTACTAACTCAAACCACTATGAGAAAAATTCATTACGCTCTTTTGACAACTCTTTTACTGCTTTGTATCAGTATTGATGTCTTCTCTCAATCTGAAATTCCTGATAATAAAGGAAAGGAATTTTGGGTAATGTTTAATCGAAACTTTGATAACGCATCAGTAAGCTTAAATCTATTTATCACCGGAGAAGTCGAGACTTCCGGTGAAGTAGAATTACCAGATGGAACAACAGAAGCTTTTTCTGTGGTGCCAGGTTCTATAACTACTGTAGGATTACCTTCAAGTTTACTGGCAGCCTCTCCGGATGGAATAGAAGATAAAGGGGTCAAGATAATTTCCGAAGAGGAAATTACTGTTTATGGATTAAATCAGAAAAGAGCCACTACAGATGCGTTTTTAGCATTACCGACTGACATTCTAGAAACTGAATATATTGTCATGTCCTATATAAATGCATTTTCTAGCCTAAACAATGCAAGTCTTATCGGGATCGTAGCTACTGAAGACAATACCACCATTACAATTGTTCCATCATCTAATGCCGGAAGTAGGACGGCTGGTGTGAGCTATACTATTAATTTAAACAGAGGACAAACTTACCAACTGCAAGCTCCAGGTGCAAATAACGACCTTACTGGAACAATTGTCACCTCAAATAATCCAGTAGCCGTGTTTGGAGGGCATACCTGCGCCAACGTACCTCCAGGCTTCACAGCCTGTGACCATATGATAGAACAAATACCACCAGCTTCTGCTTTTGGGACGAGCTTTGTAACAGTACCCCTTGCAACCAGAACAGGTGGAGACATTTTCAGAATACTCGCATCATCAGACGGTACGAGTGTTAGCGCAACTGGTAGCATAGGTTTTTCTCAGTCATTTACCCTGAACCGTGGTGAATATCAAGAGTTGGATATACCTAGTAACGAATACACACAAATTACTGCTACAGAGCCTGTTTTAGTTGTACAGTATTCTAAAGGACAGAGCACAGATAATGTCATCTCTGATCCTTTCATGTTATTAATTCCCCCCTTTGAACAATTCCAAAATAGCTATACAGTTACAACTCCTGAAGAAGGTTTTAACCGACACTTCATTAATTTAGCCGTTCCAAATTCTCAGGTAGGTAATGTTACAGTTGACGGTTCTCCCGTGCCTGCTTCTGATTTTACTACAATAGCTTCAACTGGGTTTTCCGGAGCCCAAGTGGAAGTTGAAGCTGGCACCCACAACCTTAATGGTACTTTGCCCTTTGGTGCATTTATGTATGGGTTTGGAAATTTTGATTCCTACGGATATCCTGGTGGACAGGCTTTAGGCGATGTTGCTATTGTAGAGGAAATTGCTTTGTCCTTGGAGCCAATTATTAGTCAGGGTAATGAATACTGTTTTATAGCTACTGCTATAGATGATGATGGAAATCCAATAGATGGTGTTAGAATTGATTTCTCTGTATCAGGAGCAAATAATACTGATGGCTTCGTTTTTACAGATGCTGAGGGACAAGCTCAATTCTGTTATATCCCTGAAAATATTGGTGAAGATATTGTCACAGCTACTGTAGGAAATGTTACTGCTCAAGCAACTATTACTATTGAATTTCCTGTCCCATCATTGCTTACATTAGATCCCGAAACGGTTGAGGTAGAAGAAGGAGTAGAGGTCTGTATCACCGGAACAGTATTTGATCAATTCGGCGAGCCACTAGAAGGCGTAGAGATTTTTACCGAGATAGATGGAGAGATTGTAGCTTCCGGAACTTCGGATGAAAACGGTGAAGTTGTTTATTGCTTCACTCCAAATGAGAGTGGCATTATTAACGTTGTCTGCTACTACGAGGGTGGTGAACGCGTTACGGCTAGGGTAACAGTGACATCTGATGGTGGCAATGGTGATGATGATCCTAGACCTACTACACTTACTCTTGATCCTGAAACTACTACTGTGCAAGCCGGAGTTGAAGTCTGCATTACCGGAACTGTACTCGACCAATTCGGTGATCCATTACCAGGAGTGGAAATTTTCACGGAAATAGATGGAGAAGTAGTAGGCTCGGGTATCTCCGATAAAGATGGTGAAGTTGTCTATTGTTTCACTCCTACCGAAAGTGGTGTGGTTTCCGTAGTATGTTACTATACCGGAGGAGAGAGGGTTACTGCCGAAGTAACAGTGTTGGTTCCCACACTTACTTTCACCGTTTCTGAAGCAAACGGGTTGGTTACTATAACGTGTACAGTCCTAGACCAGTTTGGTAATCCCTTCCCCGGTGAAACGGTTACTATTGACGTATCAGGTGCTAACTCATATAATGATACAGAAGTAACTAACGCTCAGGGTGTTGTTACTTTCGTATATACTGCCGTGAATACTGGTACTGATCTTATTGTATGCTCGTATAGCCAAGGTGATGTTACTGAGAGCATACAAGTTGGTAATGGGGGAAATCAATATAACGCTGAAGTTGCTAGTTTTACTTTAGTAAATGCGGAGACTGATCAGGATGTGCAGCCGCTACAAGATGGCGATATCATTGATCTGGCCAATGTAGGTGAATTCTTCTTTGGTATTCGGGCTACTACTTCGCCTGACTTTGTTGGAAGTGTAATCATGGAACTTGATGGCCCCAACACCCATCGGCAAACCGAAAACCTGCCACCCTATAGTTTGTTTGGGGTTAATCGTGGTCAAGATTACCAAGGCGAACTCTTTCCCCCTGGCCAATACACTTTGACGGCGACCCCTTATTCCGAAACAGATGGACAAGGCGTCGCTGGTATTCCTCTTACAATTCAGTTTGAGGTGGTAGGACAACCCGCTTTCTCAGTACAGAGTTTTACTTTAATAAATGCGGAGACTGATCAGGATGTGCAGCCGCTACAAGATGGCGATATCATTGA
>CAKZYJ010000495.1 GCA_937884755.1 uncultured Flammeovirgaceae bacterium | reverse complement strand
CAGCGTGCGCTGCAGATCATCCGCCGCCGTCAGCGGAAAAATGGCGGCGGCGGTGCCCTGCGCTCACGCTGGCGCTAAACGCGGAGTCGGATTACTTACGGTACACATACCCCGCTGCGGCTACGAGATCATGCAAATCTCAGTACCCGAAGCTATGACTACGGTAGATCAGCAACCAGAGTACTTTAGTGATTTGCCGACAGAAGGCGCTACGAATCTGGACAACTACGATGTAGTTGGAATTGGCCCAGGTTTGGGCACCGCCGAGGCTACCACTCAGGGCTTGCGCGCTTTATTAGAACAAACTCACGCTCGAAACATACGTATGGCGCTAGATGCTGACGCGCTGAACATCCGCGGCAAACACCGGGAGCTGCGCGATCTCATCCCCGAAAACTCCATCCTTACCCCCCATCCCAAAGAGTTTGAACGATTGACCGAGAAGGCAAAAAATGACTTTCACCAGTTGGAGTTGCTTCGGAGCTTCTGTCAGAAATACCAGGTCTACGTTACTCTGAAGGGATCGCATACCGCCATTGGTACTCCCGATGGCTCAGTGTACTTCAATAGTACAGGTAACCCAGGCATGGCCACCGGCGGCACTGGCGATGTGTTAACCGGAGTGCTTACTGCCCTCATTTCTCAAAAATATGACTCTCTCTCCGCTTCATTACTAGGAGTATATTTGCACGGCTTAGCGGGCAACCTAGCGGCTGAAAAGTTAAGTCAGGAATCGCTGATCGCTTCGGATGTAATCAGCCATTTGAGCGATGCATTCAAGTCACTTTACTGACCATTTAGTGCGTTTACGCCAATTCATTTTCCGAGTTAGAAGATTCTTGCATGCGCTGGTCACGGTGCACCTGCTCCTGAATAGCCTGCATTTCTTCCATATTTTGACGCATCTCCTCTTCTTGAGCTCTTAATTGTTCAGCTTGCTTCTGCGTTTCCTTCAGCAGCAGTTGGGTATGTTCATTAACTTCTAGATTAGAAACATGTGCAGAGATAACTTCTGCAATTTTTTCGACAAACTCGACGACATGCTGAGCGAAGTCCTGAAAGGACGCTAACTCTAGTACTCCGGTTACTTGCTCGTTCGACTTGAGCGGCACCATAAGTATTGCGTGGGGGTTCGCTC
Source organism: uncultured Flammeovirgaceae bacterium (assembly GCA_937884755.1). Taxonomy (GTDB): domain Bacteria; phylum Bacteroidota; class Bacteroidia; order Cytophagales; family Cyclobacteriaceae; genus Tunicatimonas. Next base: position 16,333 of record CAKZYJ010000495.1, on the reverse strand, counting down.
CCCCTAGTCCGGAGCGAATTGAAATGTAGTCGCCTGGGATTTCGGTAAGTTGCGTTGTTTCTCCCTCCAAGTAGGCTTGCCCTAACAGTCCCTCACCGGGTAGAACTTCCTTCTGAATATATTTTTTTCTATTGTATGCATAGCAGCCTAGCAAAGTAAGAACCTCACTTTCTTCCCGGTCTTCGCGAATAAATAGCCCCCCCTGATTTGCTTCAACGTACCGAACCACCTCTGATACGATTTTGGCAGCAAAATCCTGCTTATTCTCGTACTCCACCCGAACTAGTGCTGCAAATTTAGTAAGCCCTTCATTCGTCCAACGACGTTTTTGATCTTCTTGAGCAATAGCCGTTAGTTTGCTGCGCATTTGCAACAGTGCATTTCCCAACACATCCTGCTCACCTGCAGATTCAAAAGGTTGATCTAATTGACCTTCACCTACTTGAATGGCAAACTCGCTCGCTTTACGCAACTGCTGACCAAGTAGGTTTCCAGCTTTTGCCACTTCGTTTAATTCGTCCTTAGTTTCTACCAAGTCATCGGTCACCTCCCCTGAGGCCAACCGATAGATAAATTTTGTTGGACGCTGGATAGAAGCTTTTAGAGAACGCAGCACGTAGGCGGTGACCAAAGCCGCTAATAAAACAACTACTCCCAATATACCAAAATTAAATAATGTAGCCCGCTGTAGGCTTACCTGAAGCTCTGCCATATCCGTGTTCAGCAACTTTTCATTTTGGGTACGAAGGGCACTAACCGACCGACGTAATTCTACCCCGGCATTTCGTAGTATGTCAGCGATAGCGTTCGTAGCACTTTCCGCATTTTGTTGTTCTAGTATTTGTTGAGTAAGCTCAGCCTGGGCTTGTTCATTCACCACCCCTGCTAAAAAAGTGGTTTCATTGAGCAAGGTAGCATAAGGAGCCGGGGCCACAATTTTTGCAAAATCAACGTTAGCTCCGCTACTTCCGATAGCTACTGCCCGCAACGTATGAACACCTTTTGAAAGCACTACAGAAATCTCTTCTGTCATTACCCAACGAGTCCAAGCACCTCTTTCCGTTACCGAAAATGAAAAAGCAGAATCAATGACAACATCGTCTAGAATGATACGAAGCGGTCGATCGCTTTTACTGCCATTAGCGTATTGGAATGAAATTAGGTGGGTACCATTCCAGGAAGTGTTAAACTTCCACTCGACAAAGTCTTGTTCCTTATTGGTGTAATCAGCATATCCTTTCCCACGATAGTTTGCATGCGTATAGTTTAAGAATGCTCCATGCATATGGGCTTCTTCGGCTTCTATCGTTAGTTCAGCGACTGTATCGGAGAATAGGCTAGCCTCTTGTTCTTGGTCAGTAACCACCCGATAGCGAAGCTGGGCTGGATCGGTCTCAAGTAAACGAACAGTGCCACCTTTCTGAGTTCGTAACGTAGCCTGCCAAAGGCTATCAGCTACCTGAAAATCATAATGAAAATCGTCTATTTTCACCTTCAGTTCGGATAAATCTACACTATCCGATAAATATTCTGCGAGGCTATCAAGCTGCTGAAAGGAGGAGCGAATAATGACCTCTTCGGGAAACATCCCGTTATCATTTTTGATCAATTCACTACGGAGAATAATGCTACTGCGTGCCTCAGAAACTTGGGCATTAGCCTGAGCGGTAATTTCTTCCAACAAGTCTCTAATTTGCAAACGAGTATGAAGCACCTGGCTAGTTGCTGCTTCTATCTGTAGATTCTGCTGTCGCATAATTAACGAAAAAATCAGCATGGCCAATAGTAAAAATACAACTAGGCCGATAATCCGCCCTCGAATGGTGGTTAATCCTACTTTATCTAACCAGGTGGTTTCTGATACTGACTCCATGAAAATCTGCGGTGAATTTGTTTCCTAATATTAGAAAGAATGCCCCTCCGGTACAAAAGCTTTCAATAAAGTTCCCTACAACGTACTTTTTCTTTAAATTTTATTCCCCGAGTGCTTTGGTACTCTCCACGTTGAAGGTATTAGCCGCCCTAAGAGGCTTTACTTCTTTTTATTTTATTCAAAAAATTGGATATACTGTCGTACTCAATGAATTGATATGTTGGTATCTACGTTAAAATACTATGTCTAGAGCTTGTTGGTCAATAATTGGAGTATTGATAGTTTTTCTCAATAGTTGCGGCATCGATAAGCCGGAAGGCGTGCTTCAGGCAGAAAATTCTCTGCCCGATGAGATTGACTTTAACCTTCATGTTAAGCCAATCTTATCCGATAAGTGTTTCTTTTGCCACGGCCCCGATCTCGCAAATCAGGAGGCTGGTCTGCGACTAGATACCCAGGAAGGGGCTTATTCCAAATTGGTAGACACTGGTAATCAAGCGATAGTACCGGGCAAAGTTGCTAAAAGTGAATTAGTACACCGGATTATTTCTGAGGATGAGGAAGTGCAGATGCCCCCACCGGAGTCTAATCTCACACTCACCGACCGTGAAAAGGCCGTACTTATCCGTTGGATTGAGGAAGGGGCAGAATATAAGAAGCATTGGGCGTTTATCGAACCCGAAAAAACCGAGCCACCGCAAACTAAGTACACCGCCCAGGCCAATAACGAAATTGACCATTTCATCTTTCGGAAACTGGAACAAAACGAGTTAGAACCTCAGCCTGAAGCCGACCGCGAAACCCTGATTCGTCGTGTAAGCTTCGACCTGACCGGACTCCCCCCCACACTAAAAGAGATCGATGCATTTCTTGCCGATAAATCAGACGCTGCCTACGAAAAAGTAGTAGACCGATTACTGGCTTCGCCCCACTATGGCGAGCGGATGGCTACCGACTGGATGGACGTTTCACGCTACGCCGATACGCACGGCTACTCGGTAGACCGCTACCGCCCCATGTGGCCCTGGCGAGACTGGGTCATTCAAGCTTTTAATGACAATGTACCCTACGATCAGTTTGTTACCTGGCAACTGGCCGGCGACTTGCTGCCTAACCCAACCCGAGAGCAACGCCTCGCTACGGGCTTCAATCGTAACCACGCCCAAAATATGGAAGGCGGCATTGTGAACGAAGAGTTCCGGGTAGAGTATGTAGCTGACCGCACCAATACGTTAGGAGCTGCTTTTTTAGGTCTGACACTAGAATGCGCCCGTTGCCACGACCATAAGTACGACCCCATCTCCCAGAAGGAGTATTTTCAGATGTTTAGCTTCTTCAATAATGTAGATGAAGCTGGTCAAATTTCCTGGGACGACGCGATGCCCGTACCCACCATGCTGCTAACCGACGAGGAACAAGATAGCGTACTTCAGTCGCTTGACCAGCAGATTGAAGTTAAGAAAGAAGAGATTGAGTCACTGCTTGCTGAAAATACTGCGCCTAAGAAAAACACTACTGATCAGTGGTTGTCTACTGGGCTAGTTGCTCACTTTGATTTTGATAAACCCATTCAGGATCAGTTCGCGAACCGAGTCAATCCACAGCAGCAAGCGAAAGTTACTTTAGCCGACGCTCACAATAACCCTCCTACTCTAACGGCTACACTCGAGGATGGAAAATTTGGTCAGGGTTTGCTAACGAATGGCGATGATCCATTAACCTTGGGCACCATTGGAGGTTTTGATCGGGCGCAGCCCTTCACTGTTGGGTCCTGGTTTAAAGTGCCTGAGAAGCTGAAGACTGGCACCTTTTTTCACAAGGGGCAGGGAAGTATTATTTACAATTTCCGAGGCTACTATCTCTCACTAAAGGATGATAAGCTGGAGATACTAATGGCCCATACCTGGCCGTACAACTGTATTATTAAGCGAGCGACTTCGGGCGTACCTAAGGACGAATGGTTTCATTTGGCGCTCACCTACGACGGTTCTAGCCAGGCCGACGGATTAGGAGTGTACGTAAACGGCAAGGCCGTAGACATGATGCCCGAAAAGGATAATCTCTACAAAGACATTGTACTTTCAACTTTTGAAACCGAACCTGGACTAAAGTTTGGTGCCGTATGGAGAGGCACTGGTATCCGTAACTCGGTGATTGACGATATAAAAGTATACGACCGCGAACTAGCACCAGCTGAAGTTCAGGCCTTAGCTGGGCAGCGCGACGAGTTAGACGAACAGCAGATAGTAGGAGTCAATCAAATGCATAGTTCTAACTATTTGGCTTTGTTGAACGATCTACAAGCATTGCGAACCAAGAAAAATGAATTAGTTGAATCGTTACCGGAGGTAATGGTAATGGAAGAGCAGGCCGAAAAGCGGAAGACATATATACTTGATCGTGGCTCCTATGACGCTCCTACTGAGGAAGTAGAACCCACGGCGCCCCAGAATATTCTCACCTTTGCCGATAGCCTGCCGAAAAATCGTTTAGGATTAGCCAAGTGGATGTTCTCTCATGAGAATCCGATCACTGCCCGGGTTATTGTAAACCGCTACTGGCAAGCGTACTTCGGGCGGGGCATTGTGGCCTCCGCGGCCGATTTTGGCAATCAGGGCGATCTACCTACCCATCCTGAGTTACTCGATTGGCTATCGGTACAGTTTATAGAATCAGGTTGGGATGTCAAGGCCATGCAAAAGCTCATCGTGATGTCAGCCGCCTACCGTCAGTCTTCTCAAACCACTGATTTGGCTTTAGAAAAGGATTACGATAATGCGTTGGTATCTCGCGGTCCTTCGGTACGACTCACTGCCGAAATGCTGAGGGATAACGCTCTGTTTACTAGCGGTCTGTTAGTGAAAAAGATCGGTGGTGAAAGCGTAAAACCCTACCAGCCGGAAGGATTATGGAAGATTAGCGGCAGCACTTACGTTCCTGATTCCGGGGAGAAACTATACCGTCGCAGCCTGTATACTTTATGGAAGAGGACAGTGCCACCCCCAACTATGAATACCCTGGATGCTCCTACCCGAAGCTACTGCGTGGTAACCCGACAGAAGACTAACACCCCACTACAATCACTGGTAATGCTTAACGATCCACAGTTTGTAGAAGCCAGCCGTGCACTAGCCGCCAAGATACTTACTTCTTACCCGGAAGATCATAGTACCCGACTCACCAACATTTACCGTACGCTTACCTCCCGGACTCCGGGCGAAGCCGAATTGCAGCTGATTAATGAGTTCTTTAGCAAGCAGCAGGAGGATTTTAACCAGCATCCCGAAAAAATAACGGGCTGGCTCAACACGGGTGAATTTCAGACTGAGGCTAATCTCAATCCACCACAGTTTGCGGCCTACGCCGTGGTGGCTAGCATGGTAATGAATTCCGATGCCGCAATTATGAAACGATAATCAACATGAATCATCTGGATACACTTTCTGACCATTTAAACCGCCGTGAATTTCTCCGAAAATCCGGTATGGGTTTGGGAGCTATTGCTCTGAGTGCAATGATGAATCCTATGAAAGGGGTTGCTGCTCCTTTTTCGGGGGGAACACTGGGTGCTCCTCATTTTGCACCCCGAGCCAAAAGAGTGATCTATTTGTTTCAAAGTGGCGGCCCTTCCCAACTCGAGACCTTTGACTATAAACCTCGCCTCGAGCAAATGAATGGTGAAGAGCTTCCTGATTCAGTACGGGGTGGCCAACGGCTAACGGGCATGAGCGCCGGTCAGTCTTCTTTTCCGCTAGCGGGTTCGCAGTTTAGTTTCGCTCGTTACGGGCAGAGCCAAACTTGGGTAAGCGAACTACTGCCGCATACAGCCAAGATGGTTGACGAACTCTGCTTCATTAAATCATTGCATACCGATGCGATTAATCACGATCCGGCCATTACGTTTTTTCAGACTGGCTCTCAGCAGGCTGGTCGGCCGAGTATTGGCGCCTGGCTTAGCTATGGCTTAGGGTCAGATAATGAGAATTTACCTTCGTTCATTGTACTGGTATCTAAAAATGCGGGTGGGCAACCGCTGTACGCTCGCCTGTGGGGTAATGCCTTCCTTCCCTCCAAACACCAGGGAGTACAGTTTCGCTCGGGCAAAGACCCAGTGCTGTTTTTGAACGACCCTAACGGTTATCACCGGCAGGACCGGGCGCAGATGCTGGATTATCTTCAACAGTTAAACCAGCTTCAGTACGAAGCCCACGGCGACTCTGAGGTGTTGAACCGGATTGCTCAGTACGAGATGGCCTTTCGGATGCAAACTTCGGTACCAGAAGTAACTGACCTCGGCAATGAACCCGACTGGGTATTCGATATGTACGGTCCCGACTCCCGCAATCCAGGGACTTTTGCTGCTAACTGTTTGCTGGCCCGTAGACTCATTGAGAATGACGTAAAATTTGTGCAGCTCTATCATCAAGGTTGGGATCAGCACGGTAACCTACCAGGTGGTATTAAAAATCAGTGTCGAGCTACGGATCAGGCCTCAGCCGCTTTAGTAAAAGACCTTAAACAGCGCGGATTACTGGAAGATACGCTCGTCATTTGGGGCGGAGAATTTGGCCGAACCAACTATTCGCAAGGAAAGCTTACTAAAACCAACTATGGTCGCGACCACCACCCTCGTTGTTTTACCATCTGGATGGCCGGCGGTGGAGTAAAACCGGGGTTCAGCCTGGGCGAAACCGACGAATTCGGCTACAATATTACGAAAGACCCCGTTCATGTCCACGATTTCCAAGCTACGCTGCTGCACTTACTGGGCATTGATCACGAACGGCTCACCTTCAAGCATCAGGGTCGCCGGTACCGTCTCACCGATGTACACGGTCACGTGGTTAAGAGTATATTGGCCTAAATCTTACCCAAAAAAAATCGCCCTTTACGGACGACCTTAAGCTCATTTTTTGCTTATGCGCATTACCTGTTGCTGCTTACCATTCCTGATTATCAGTAGATACATTCCGGGCTGGTAAGCCGACAGATCAATATCCATTTGGTGAGCGTGTAGCTGAGTGTGAGCTACTTGTTGACCTAGTGCGTTCTGAATAATTACCTGAGCTTTTCGCCAATCGGGGGCATTTATTCTGAGTTTCACTATACCCGAAGTAGGGTTCGGAAATGCTAAAACTTCCCCGCTTTCATTCAAAGAACTACCTAGACTAGCTATAATGTCGGCTTTTACCTCAATCTCTTCTCGTACGGTTACTAAGCTTTGCGAGCTATCTGCTGTAAGTTGAGTAGCCGATACCGTGATTTTCCCGGTATCCAATGCGGTAAGTACTTTCCCATTGATTGTACCTGGCCCTTCTACCGAATAGGTTACCGGCCAAGTAACCGAACGTTCAGCAGTCAATTCTACCGCATCACCTACCCGCATAGAAAGAGGAGCTTGCAAAGAAATAACAATAGGTTGGCGACTTAGTGTATCTGCTACTTCTACAATATTGTAAAGCGTATCTAAACTAACCATCTCAGTATATACTGTATCTAGCAAGACAACTGTCTGATTAAGCGTATCTATTTTAGAGATAGTAGTAAACACGGAGTCTACTGCTGACACTAGCGTTGAGATTGTGTCTATTTGGTGAACTACTTTAGTTAGATATAATGTATCGTTTACTAGTATCTGATTAGTTTGAAATATAGTATCGCTTACCAGTATATGCTCTTTGGTATGGATTGTGTCACTTACTGTTACTCGCTCAATATGCTGTACTAATGGAGCCGCCGGATAATAGTTACGATTTCCATTCTGACTCGCTACTAACGAAATCATGCCTTCACCGTTAATAATGAGCGAGTTTTCTTCTATTTTTCCCGGCCCATTAGCGACCAAAGAAACTTCTAAACCAGAAGTGGCTTCGGCGTCTAATTCAATAGTGTCGTTGCTATAGCTCCAATACGAAATCTCGTTTATGCTAATTTCTTGATCGGCTTTATCTACCCATACGTAGTTAATTGCTTCCAAACTCAGTCCATCACCCGTTCGGCTTACAGCAGCTCGCACCCCTACACTTCCAATTCCCGCTGAGTCGGCCAGAAATTTAAGTCCAGTATTAGCCGTTACGTAAGATATTATATCACCTTCTTCAAATTCTAGTTCCAGATCATTGCGAAATAACCTTCCGTTATTGATTTCCACTATCTCCACCGAATTTACCTCTTCGCCATCCAACTCGCTACGAGTAACTACCAAGCCTTCTGCATTCACTTTTCCGTACTCAGTATTAGCGTAGGTGATCTTAGGTAGGTCAGCTACGGGTGATACATGAATAGTAGCAGTATATGTGCTATCGCTGTATTGATGCAGATCTTTTACTTTGAAGGTAAAAAAAGCGTAGTTTTGGCCGAACTTGTTTTCATCCGCTATAAAAGCGAGTTTATTAACTTCCTCTACTACAAGTTCAGTGCTATCTTCAATCATCACATCAGCATGATCAAGCCGTTGATTATTGTTTTTATCGTAGAAGAGAAAACCTTTTTCAGATACTGAAAGGATATGGACTGCTGTTAAACTATCTTGCTTATCTTCATCACTAAAGGAAAAATTACCTTTGTTGAATTGATAGACAACATCCTCAGTAGCATTTATAGTTGTTGAGTCGGAAGTTGGAAGATGATTGTAGTAGAATTGCCACAGGTCGCATTGCGAATTACCGTTATTTCCTGTCAGCAGGATAATGTCTTTATAAGCCATTATCGGCATAGTATTTCCACTCCTGCCCGGCCATAAATCGGTTACTCGTTTGGTTCCAGCTACGGTTCCATCAGTGCTCCAGACTTCTGTCCCGTAAGAATAGTCACTTGCCTGAAAATGTATGAGACTATCGTATTCTATCATTTTTGGATTGCTGTTGTATCCAGATGCCTTCAATTGTGTTGTTCCATTGCTGGTACCATCGCTTTTCCATATTCCTCGAGAAGTACTAAAATATAGCTCGTTATTGAAGATGTGAAAACTACTCGGATTATAAAATGTACTCTTAAGCTGAGTCGCGCTTGCGCCACCTTTAGCAATCTTCCAGAGGCTCGAGTTTCTTCCTATATACAAATTGTCATTAAACTGAATGAACTTTGTCGTACTTGAGCGGGAATAACCGTCACTTAGCTTCTTAGTTCCGTCGGTAGTCCCATCAGTCTTATAGATTTGGGTGTAACGTCCATCATAAGCGTTAAAATACAACTCATTGTCAAATACTGTGATAAAGGATGGGTTACTGTCGTATCCTATCCCATTGTAGTCGACTGCTACGTTGATATTTCTCACCATTTTGGTACCGGCTTCGGTACCATCAGTCTTCCACAATTCCTTTCCATTTACACCGTCTTCTGCTCCAAAGTATACTTCACCATTAAAGGCGATTAGCTCTTGAATTTGCCCGTTCCTTACTCCAAAATCCTTCACCCGCACTGTTCCAGCTTCGGTTCCGTCGGTTTTCCAGAGTTCTCTTCCACCACTCTGACCATATTCGGTGTTCGTTGGGTTAGCGATAAAGTATATGGTTCCATTATTATTAGTTAACAGTGCTGGGCAGCTTCCAACGGGCCCTTCGTTCACGTCTTTTACCATTACCGTTCCTGCTGTAGTGCCATCGGTTTTCCAGAGTTCGTCACCGTGGGTACCGTCATTGGCGTGAAAGTACATGGTGGAACCTATCACTACTAGGCTACCAATCTGATTATTCCGAGCGGATGTAGCAGGATTGACATCTTTTAAAACTGTGGTACCCGCTTCAGTACCGTCTGTTTGCCAAATTTCTCGGCCGTAAGTAGCATCGGTGGCCACAAAATAAAGCTTGTTATTAAAAACGGTAAGTTCAGCGATGTTACTATTACTAGTTCCTTCATAGATATCCTTCACTATTCTAGTTCCCTCTTCAGTACCATCAGTTTTCCAAAGTTCTATACCAGCATCAGTGCTATAAGTAGTGAAGTACACTTCACCGTTAAATTCAGTGAAGTTTTCCAGAGGATAGTCTCGGTTTGCCGGAATATCTTTTATCAGCTTAACAACGGGGGTTTTCTGAGCTATTCCGTATCCGTATAGACTCAGGTAACAGAGGAGGAGTAAGGCTTTTTTCATGTAGTATCTCAAATTTGTAAGCGACAGAATTACAAGTATAATTTCTTATTTTTTTGTAAAAAAGGCACTTTGACTATATTTTAAATATTTTTTTTTCATTTAGTACTAAATCCATTAATTCACTATATTTGAAAATTTTTACTTATAATAATGTATATTATTTATCAATATATCTACATATTATTTAAAAAACTTACATTAATATTTTCCTTTATTTCTCGCTTTTCCTAGCTACTTTTATTTCTGTTAGATGGAAAATTCTTATTGTACATTATCTGACTCTTCAGAAGGCTCCTACCGGGAAAAGGGAAGTAAGTTCTATGCTTTTGCCTACCCGGTGGTTTCAGAGGAAGAAGTGCAGGCTCGTTTGGATGAACTTCGGAAGAAATTTTACGATGCTCGCCACCATTGCTACGCTTTCATTCTAAAGCCCCAGGAAGGACAGGAAGAAACGTACCGAGCTAGTGATGACGGAGAACCGTCTCACACAGCTGGCAACCCTATTCTGGGACAAATCCGTTCTCATCAACTGCTAGATGTGCTAATCGTAGTAGTTCGCTACTTCGGAGGAACCAAACTGGGAGTGCCTGGACTTATTCAGGCCTACAAAACGGCGGCCGCTGATGCCATTGCGAATAATAGCATTACTAAAAAGTACGTAGAGCAAAGCATCACTATCGAGTTTGAGTACGCCGCCACTGCTGGGGTTACCCGAATTATTGACCAGTACTCACTCACCATTCTGGAGCAAGCCTTTGGCGAAACCTGTCAGTACCAGCTGTCGGTACGACTACGGGACTACCCCAATATGCTTTCTTTGCTATCCGATTTGGAGCAAGTAACTGTTAAACATTGATTTTTATGGCGGGTTATCTTACCCTATGAAGTCAGAAACCACGCAGCCAATTTTTTTAACTGCTCGCTGGAAGTACTTGCTGATGGCTAACTATGTAGTTGATCCGGCGGTTCTTGCCCCCTATGTGCCCCGCGGCACCGAGCTGGATTACTTTTACGGCCAGACCTACGCCAGCATTGTCGGCTTTCGCTTTCTGGATACCAAACTGCTGGGTATTCCCGTCCCTTTTCACCGTAACTTCACGGAGGTGAATCTTCGTTTTTATGTTCGCTGACGGATGGCGCCGAGGCACCTCCTTTATTAGTGAAATAGTACCTAAGCCAGCCATTGCCTGGGTCGCGAATTTAGCCTACCGAGAGCATTATGTTTATGCTCCCACCCGTTACAAGATAGACCCCAGTCTCGAACATTTACAGGTGGCCTACGAATGGAAGAAAGGGGGGCAAAATTTCGTGCGGGCTAGAGCTGAACCAGATGCCCGACCACTGCAAAGCGGGTCTATTGAAGAGTTCATTGCTCAACACTATTGGGGTTACAACGCCTATAGCGACACCACCACCTTGGAATATGGAGTGGAACATGTACCCTGGTCGTATTATCCGGTGACAGATTTTCACTCACACTACCATACCGAGGTTCTCTACGGAGCAGACTTCGTACCCTATCTTAGCCAGGAACCAGCTTCGGTATTTGTTGCCGATGGTTCAGATATCATCGTCCGCAAGGGAAGTAAAATATCGGTAGAAGATTGAGCTTCTTGAGCAAGTTTCACGTACGTCAGTCCCGCCTCTGCCTCTAAGATTCACTAATTGCTTGATTATTTGGCACTTCCGGTTGTTTTCCGCTTAACTATTCCTCGAACTTTACCCTCTACTCTTCTTTAGTGCTGATTCAGCGGTAGGGTCGTCGCATATTGAAATAAAAAACTTATCTTCCCTACCAATAAACCTACATTAACCAACTATGCTCAATTTATCCTCTCTTCTCGAAAGCAGTGCCAAGAAATTTCCCGCAAAACCTGCTTTCGTATTTGCTGATCAATCGTTAAGCTTTTCTCAGATTAATGGGGTGGCCAATCAGGTAGCCAATGGCCTACTAAGCCAGGGTATTGGCCCGGGCGATAATGTGGCACTCAGTTGTCTCAACCTTCCTTATTTTCCTATTATTTACTTCGGTATTCTTAAAGTGGGCGCCCGGGTAGTTCCGCTGAGCGTATTACTCAAAAAAGATGAAATTGCCTATCACCTTACTGATAGCCAGGCCAAAGCTTACTTTTGCTTTACCGGAACTGAGCAGTTACCGATGGGTCAAATGGGATACAGTGGCTTTAACGAAGCTCCCAAATGTGAGCACTTTTTAATGGTTATGCCCACCCCTGATATGCCCTCGAGTATTGATGGAACCACCACATTTGGCCAACTAGTAGGTCAACAGAGCGTCAGTTTTGAGACTTATCCGACAGGTGCTGAAGATACCGCAGTTATTATTTATACTTCCGGTACTACCGGTAAACCTAAAGGGGCCGAACTTACTCACTCTAACTTGTTGCAGAACGCTATTCTCTCATCGGATCTTCTACAATTATCTTCGGAAGATAGTATCCTTACTGTTCTCCCGCTCTTTCATATTTTTGCTATGACTGTGCTAATGAATGCGGGATTATACCGGTCGGCTACCAACGTTTTGCTTCCTCGTTTCGATGCCGAAGCGGTGCTAAGTCTAATGCAAAAACACGAAATTTCCGTATTTGCTGGAGTTCCTACCATGTACTGGGGACTTAATCACCATAGCACGGGCGATGTTGATTACACTACGATTGCCAAAAACTTTAAAATTGCCGTATCAGGCGGGGCTTCTTTACCTATTCAGGTGCTGGAGGACTTTGAGCAACGGTTTAATGTTCCTATCATTGAAGGTTATGGTATGTCGGAAGGTTCTCCGGTAGTCACTTTTAATCAACTTGATATTGGCCGTAAGCCCGGCTCGATCGGCATACCGGTTTGGGGAGTAGACGTGATGATTGCTGACGAAAGCGGAAAGGCACTACCTGTCGGAGAAAAAGGCGAACTATTATACCGGGGCCATAACGTTATGAAGGGCTACTATAACAATTCTGAAGCTACAGACGAAGCACTAAAAGGTGGCTGGATGCATTCGGGCGACATTGCCTATCAGGACGAAGATGGTTTTTACTTTATTGTTGACCGTACGAAAGACATGATTATTCGCGGCGGTTTGAACGTTTATCCCCGGGAGGTAGAAGAAGTGATGATTAAACATGAGGCAGTTTCTTTGGTCGCCGTGATTGGAGTTCCTGACGAGGAATACGGCGAGGAGGTTAAAGCGTTTGTTGTATTGAAAGAGGGCTTCAGTGTTACCAATGAAGAGCTTATTACCTGGACCAAAGAACATATCGCCGATTACAAGTATCCCCGCACGGTTGAGTTTCTGGATAGCCTTCCAATGAGTGCCACCGGTAAAATTCTAAAAAAGGAGCTTCGCTGATTATCAGATTATTGACGTTTAAATAAATCTTATTCCTGATGGAGAAAAAAAAGACGGTAGCCCTGGTGGCGCATGATAATAAAAAGCCGGATTTATTAGATTGGGTCAGAGAGCATATCGACCTGATGGTAAATTATCAGTTGTACGCTACCGGTACCACTGGCAGCTACCTAGAAGACGGAACCAAAGAGCAGGGAAATCTTCAAATCAACAAACTTTTAAGCGGACCTTTGGGCGGTGACCAACAGATTGGAGCCAAGATTGCTGAAGGCGAAATTGATTTTCTGGTCTTCTTTTGGGACCCGTTAGAACCTCAACCTCACGATCCTGACGTAAAAGCGCTATTACGCATTGCAGTAACCTGGGATATTCCTTTTGCCTGCAACCGGGCTTCAGCTGATTTTCTGTTTGCTTCCGCTCAGCTAGCCGATGACTATCAAAGAAAAGATCCTGATTTTACATCCTATCTTCAGCGGTCGGTTAAGTAGAGAGCATAAAAAAGCCCGATTTAATCGGGCTTCTCGCTATTAGTTCGTGTAGTAATATCTTAAACGTTCATGAGCGACTCACGGCGGCGCATTTTACCGGCCGGAATACCGAACATCATCTTAAAGCGGCGGCAGAAGTAAGCGGTATCTTTGTAACCAACCTCTTTACCAATTTCGCGAATACTCTTTTTAGTGGTACGTAGTAAATTCACGGCGTGCTCCATACGCTGGTACTCAATATAATCCTGTGGATTGATACCAGTCAGCATCTTGAAGTATTGCCCTACATAATCTTCCGAAACATTCGCTACACTGGCTAGCACTTTGTTAGAAAGATCACCTCCAATGTTATTCTTAATGTAGGCAAAGATGTCAATCAGACGAGGGTCCTTAAAGTAAGTGCTATTGGTCGCCAACTGCTCTACGAACATACGGGTTTCCAAAATGTGCCGCACAATTTCAATCACTAACCGTTCGGTACTGATTTTAATAATCCGGTCTTTACCCGGAGTATCCGAGTTGTTCTCAGTAGTGATCTCTTTAATGATGTCAACAATACGCGGGTTATCCTGAATCTCAAACGGAGGAATATCCAGCGAAGCGAAAAAGTTAACCGAATCAAAGACTTTTGCTTCAAAGTTGATAAAGCTAAAGTTTTCCGCTTCAAGCTTGGTAACATCGGTAGTTTCTAACGACTGAAAGTACAATTCCTTATTATTAATAAAATCGTCGTTAGACAAACTCACCGGATCGCCGGAGCCATAGGTGATGGACATCATCTTGCCACCCGGAATAAACAATATGCTTCCACCGGTCACTTTATTATCATCTTCACCGTAGTGAATTTCACCCCGATTCAAGATCAGGATTGAGTTCTCAACATCGTAATAATTCTGAATCTCAACGGGTTGTAAGATTCTGATGTTTTTGGACTTGATAAAGCGAACACTTAGGGACTCAATTATCTTATTATAGTCTTCCATTCGTGTAAATTGCTATTTTTGTGTAGAATAGATAAGTTTTTCTGGTATCTGTTAGATAGTCAAAATTACGAAACTTATGTAACTTTACAAATATTTGTTGTATTCTTCTACACAAAAATGCAAATTTTTTTCACCTTTTGCCCAAAACCTTACAGCAGAGCTGCTTATCGTAGCAGTTCCCGAGATATTACAATTTTTTGAATTTCGGAAGTTCCCTCGTAAATCTGGGTAATTTTGGCATCCCGCATCAATCGCTCCACATGATATTCTTTCACATAGCCGTAGCCGCCGTGTATTTGAACTGCTTCAGTAGACACATCCATCGCTACCTGCGAAGCATACAGTTTAGCCATAGCACTTTGCTTAGCGTAAGGCAGCCCCTGGTCCTTCAGATCGGCCGCTTGCAAGCACAGTAGCCGGGCCGCTTCAACCTGGGTAGCCATATCCGCCAGCTTAAACTGAATTCCCTGATGCTGAACTAGCTCTTTACCAAACGATTTACGTTCCTGGGCATATTTTAGCGCAAACTCATGCGCCCCAGAGGCAATTCCCAGTGCTTGAGCAGCAATTCCAATCCGTCCACCGTTCAATACTGACATTGCAAACTTAAACCCGAACCCGTTCTCTCCAATGCGGTTCGCTTTAGGAACTTTTACATCGGTAAACATTAACGAATGGGTGTCAGAAGCCCGGATACCCATCTTATTTTCTTTCTTCCCAACCACAAAGCCATCGGAGTCACGTTCTACTATGATCGCGTTAATTCCTTTGTAACCTTTCTCCGGCTCAGTTTGGGCAATCACAATGTAGACCGAAGCACTGTTTCCGTTAGTAATCCAGTTTTTGGTTCCGTTCAATAAATAGTAATCACCTTGGTCGATAGCCGTAGTTTTCTGAGAGGTAGCATCCGAACCGGCTTCCGGTTCTGATAAGCAAAAGGCTCCGATAATTTCTCCAGAAGCCAGACGTGCCAAGTATTTTTCTTTCTGCTCTTCGGTACCGTACTGTTCAATGCCCCAACATACCAGTGAATTATTTACTGACATACAGACGGAGGCCGAAGCATCGATCTTGGAGATTTCTTCCATTGCCAATACATAGGATTTTGTATCCATTCCCCCACCATTATACTTAGGATCTACCATCATACCCATAAATCCTAATTCACCCATTTTCTTAATCTGTTCGGCGGGAAACTGCTGCTGCTCATCGCGTTCAATTACTCCGGGTAGGAGTTCGGTCTGAGCAAAATCGCGAGCGGCCTGTTGCACGGCCTGATGTTCTTCGGTTAATGTAAAGTTCATATTTTCGGATTGTTCTATTGTTCAATGGCTCAATGTCCCCAGTTACTTTTCCTTTATCGCTAATCGTTGTCCACTTTCAATTGTCAATTAATTTGTTATGCATGCCGAGTATTTCGCAATATACGGACAAGCTGAGAGAAAAAAAACACCTTCGCTTACGCAAAGGTGCCTGAAGTGCTATATGTATGTATAAGTCGCGACTCGTGCTAATCGCGTCCACCCAGGTAAATGG